>JAQCLG010000020.1 GCA_027592745.1 Pseudomonadota bacterium
CGTCCTGCATCGAGGCGACCTACTCTTCGGACATGGGTGCAATCCTCCTGTATGGGAGGACTACCCGGCCTCCACTCGCGTTCCCAACGCTTCGCCACGCACCACCCGAAGCACGTTGCCCGGCGTGTTGAAGTCGAAGATGCAGATCGGCAGGTTGTTCTCCATGCACAGGGAGATGGCGGTGGAGTCCATCACCCTCAGGCCCAGCTGCAGGACCTCGATGTAGCGAAGCCGCTCGAAGCGCTGAGCCTTGGGGTTCAGCATCGGATCGCAGTCATACACCCCATCGACCTTGGTGGCCTTCAGGATGATGTCAGCGCCGATCTCCGCCGCGCGCAGCGCCGCCGCGGTGTCGGTGGAGAAGTAGGGGTTGCCCGTGCCCGCGGCAAAGATCACCACGCGGCCCTTCTCCAGGTGCCGCTCGGCCCGCCGACGGATGTAGGGCTCGCAGATGCGGTCCATTCCGATTGCGGACTGCACCCGGGTCTGCACGCCGATCTGCTCCAAGGCGTCTTGCAGGGCCAGGCTGTTGATCACCGTGGCCAGCATGCCCATGTAGTCGGCATGGGTGCGGTCCATTCCCTTCGCCGCACCCGCGATGCCCCGGAAGATGTTGCCGCCGCCGATCACCAGGGCAAGCTCGATGCCCATCTTCTGGACCGCCACGATGTCGGCGGCAATGCGCTCGACCTGGGCAGGATCGACTCCGTAGGAGCGCTCGCCCAGGAGCGCTTCGCCGGAAATCTTCACCAGCACCCTGCGATAGTGCGGTGCGGCTGTCATGGACGCCCTCCCAGCAACGGTTCGAACCTGTTCCCAGGCCCGCAAGATAACGAAAGGGGCGCGACCCGCCTAGTCGGCATGGGTCGCGCCCCTTGCGGTCACAATAGTCCGCTCAGCCCAGACCGGCTGCGGCGGCAACCTCGGCGGCAAAGTCGGTTTCCTTCTTCTCGATGCCCTCGCCCAGGGCAAAGCGGCAGAAGGCGGCGATCCGGATCGGGGCGCCGACATCCTTGGCGGCCATCTCGACCACCTTGGACACGCGATTCTCGCCGTCGATGACGAAGACCTGCTCGGAAAGCACGACCTCCTCGTAGAACTTGCGCAGGCGGCCCTCGACCATCTTGCCGATGATCTCCTCGGCCTTGCCCGATTCACGGGCCTGCTCGGACAGTACCGAACGCTCACGCTCGATCAGGGCCGGGTCGAGATCGGCCGTCGAGACCGATTCCGGCTTGGTCGCGGCGACATGCATGGCAAGCTGCTTGCCCAGTTCGGACAGCTTGGCCTTGTCGCCGGCCGACTCGAGCGCGACCAGAACGCCGATCTTGCCCAGACCCGGCGCGGTGGCCGAATGGATGTAGCTGGCGACCACGCCCTGGTCGACCGACATCACGGCGGTACGGCGAAGCTGCATGTTCTCGCCGATCGTGGCGATCAGGTTGGTCAGCTTGTCCTGCACCGTGCCCTCGCCGCCGGGATAGGCGGACGCGGCCAGTTTGGCGATGTCGCCGTCGGCGGCCAGGGAGAGCCTGGCACAGCGGGCGACGAGGTCCTGGAAGGTCTCGTTGCGGGCGACGAAATCGGTCTCCGCATTGATCTCGACCAGGGCGCCGCTCAGGCCGTCATCAGCAACCGCGGCGCCGACAAGGCCATCGCTGGCGACACGGCCGGCCTTCTTGGCCGCGGCGGCCAGGCCCTTGGTGCGCAGCCAGTCGACCGCCTGCTCCATGTCGGCACCGACCTCGGCCAGCGCCTTCTTGCAATCCATCATGCCTGCGCCGGTCTTCTCGCGAAGTTCCTTGACCAGCGCTGCGGTGATCTCTGCCATCGTTTCTGCTCCGTCTTCTGTGCCGCCCCGGGCGGCTGCGATTACTGCTTGGGCTGGACCTCGGCGCCACCGTCGACGGTCGGGGCAACTGGCGCATCGGACGAACGATCACCCTGATCCGGTGCCGGGGAGGCGACATCGGCAGCCTCGGCCTGCTCGGCGGCTGCGGCAGTCTCGTCATCGACAGCTTCCAGGACGGGCTCCTGGACGCTTTCCATGCTGCCCACGTCGATGCCGCTGGCGGTCATCTCGGCCTGGATGCCGTCAAGCGCGGCATCGGCGACGAGGTCGCAATAGAGCGAAACCGCGCGGATCGCGTCATCGTTGCCGGGAATCGGCAGGTCGATGCCGTCGGGATCGCTGTTGGAGTCGATCACCGCCGCGATGGGGATGCCGAGCTTGTTGGCCTCGGCAATGGCGATGTCTTCCTTGTTGGTGTCGACGATGAACAGGATGTCGGGCAGGCTGCCCATGTCCTTGATGCCGCCCAGCGCCCGCTCGAGCTTCTCCTGCTCGCGGGTCATGCGCAGGGTTTCCTTCTTGGTCAGGCCCGTGGTGTCATTGCCAAGAAGTTCCTCCAGCTCGCGCAGGCGGCGGATCGAGATCGAGATCGTCTTCCAGTTGGTCAGCATGCCGCCGAGCCAGCGATGGTTGACGTAATACTGGCCGCAACGGCGGGCTGCCTCGGCGATCGGCTCCTGGGCCTGACGCTTGGTGCCCACGAAGAGGACGCGGCCGCCGCCGGCGACGATATCGCGGATCTGCTGCAGGGTGTGGCGCAGGAGCGGCACGGTCTGCTGCAGGTCGATGATGTGGACGTCGTTGCGCGCACCGAAGATGTAGGGACCCATCTTGGGGTTCCAGCGGCGCGTCTGATGGCCGAAATGCACGCCTGCCTCGAGCAGCTGGCGCATGGTGAACTGTGGCATCGCCATGGATGCGTCTCCTTTTTCCGGTTGAACCTCCGCGGACGGAACCGGCAAATGCCGGCACCGGATGGCGTGGGGCTAGCGCCCTTGGGCCTGGTGTCCGCGTGCGGGGTTTGGTTGGTAGCGAGCGGCTTTTAGCGCGGCGCAGAGGCGCTGGCAAGCGCCGACTCGGAGCCGCGGACCGGATCGCGCCGCGGCGGGGCGTTGTAGGAGTCCGCCACCATGGCCACGCCGGGCAGCGCCTCGATCTGGGCGCGCAGCCCAGGCGACAGGGCAAAGCCGCCCGGCAGGGCGATCTCGACCTCCCGTCCGGCTTCGTCGCGCACGGCAAGCTGGATGCGTCCCCTGCCCGGCTCGGCCCGTTCGAGCACCAGTCCCAGCCGTTCCACGGGCAATCGGTCGCCGACCGCAACGCGGAAGGCCGCACAGGCGCCTGCGGCCGCCTCGTCGAGCGCGACCAGCCGCCGGGCCGAAACCTTGACGGTTTCCCCGTCGACCTTGACCTCGGCCTCGATCAGGACCGGCTTGTGGGCATCCAGAAGGTCGCGGGAAGCGGCCAGCACATCGGAAAACAGCACCATCTCGTGGCTGCCGCTGAGATCGGAGACGACGGCAAAGGCAAAGCGGTTGCCGCTGGCGCTGGTGCGTTCGCGCCGCGAGACCGGGATGCCGGCCAGCTTGACGAAGCTGGTGCCCTGGTTGCGCGCCAGTTCCTCTGCCGCAACGAAGGTCAGGACATTGAGCCGGTCGAGCGTATCCTGGTAGGGCGAGAGCGGATGGGAGGTGAGGTGGAAGCCGATCGCCTCGAACTCCTCCTTCAGGGCGTCGGCGGCCAGCCAGGGCTCGACCTCGGCCAGCGCGGGCGTTGCGGGCGCCACCGCGCTCTCACCGCCGAACAGCGAGGACTGCTGGCTTTCGCGTTCCTCGCGGATGACGGCGTTGTAGCGCACCAGGAGGTCGACATTGACCGCGACCTTGGCCCGGTTGGGCTCCAGCTGGTCGAAGGCGCCGGCGCGGGCCAGGTTCTCGATCTGGCGCTTGTTCATCACGCGGGTGTCGAGGCGCGAGGTGAAGTCGAAGAGGTCGGCAAAGGGCCCCAGGCGGTCGCGCTCGGCGACCAGTTCCTCCATGGCGTGGGCGCCGACGTTCTTGACCGCGGCCAGGGCGTAACGCACCGCCTTGCTGCCGTCGGGCTGCAGTTCCACCGTGAAGGTGACCCCCGACTTGTTGACGTCGGGCGGCAACAGCGGGATGCGCAGGCGGTCGAGCTCCTGCTTGAAGATGTTGAGCTTGTCGGTGTTGCCCATGTCGAGCGTCATGGAAGCGGCCAGGAACTCGACCGGGTGGTTGGCCTTGAGCCAGGCGGTCTGGTAGGCGACCAGGGCATAGGCTGCTGCATGGCTCTTGTTGAAGCCGTAGCCGGAGAACTTGTCGACCAGGTCGAAGATGGTGCTGGCCTGCTGCCGGCCGACCCCCTTCTCCACGGCGCCGCTGACGAAACGGTCGCGCTGGGCGGCCATCTCCTCCTTGATCTTCTTGCCCATGGCGCGGCGCAGCAGATCGGCTTCGCCCAGGCTGTAGCCGGCCAGGATCTGGGCGATCTGCATCACCTGTTCCTGGTAGATGATGACGCCGTAGGTCTCGGCCAGCGCCGGCTCGAGCATGGGGTGGAGGTAATCGACCTGTTCGTCGCCATGCTTGCGCCGGCAGAACAGCGGGATGTTCTCCATCGGCCCGGGACGGTAGAGCGAAACAAGGGCGATGATGTCCTCAACCTTGTCGGGGCGAAGCTGGCGCAGGGCGTCGCGCATGCCCTGACCTTCGAGCTGGAAGACGCCGACCGTCTCTGTGCGCGTCAGCATGGCGTAGGTCGCGGGGTCGTCGAGCGGCAGGGTATCGAGATCGACCTCGATACCGTTGGCCGCAAGTAGCGCGACCGCCCGCTGCAGCACCGTCAGCGTCTTCAGGCCGAGGAAGTCGAACTTGACCAGGCCCGCCTTCTCCACATCCTTCATGTGGAATTGTGTGACCGGCATGTCCGAGCGGGGATCGCGGTAGAGCGGCACCAGTTCGTCGAGCGGGCGGTCGCCGATGACGACGCCGGCGGCATGGGTGCTGGCGTGGCGGAACAGGCCCTCCAGCTTCAGCGCCGTGTCGATCAGGCGGCGGACGGCCGGTTCTGAATCGCGGGCTTCGCGCAGGGCCTGCTCGCTGTCGAGGGCGTCCTGGAGCGAGATCGGATTGGCTGGATTGACCGGTACCAGCTTGGCCAGCCGGTCGACCTGGCCGTAGGGCATTTCCAACACGCGGCCGACATCGCGCACCACGGCGCGGGCCTGCAGGGTGCCGAAGGTGATGATCTGGGCGACGCGATCGCGGCCGTAGAGTTCCTGGACGTGGGCGATCACCTCGTCGCGCCGGTCCTGGCAGAAGTCCACGTCGAAGTCCGGCATCGAGACGCGCTCGGGATTGAGAAAGCGTTCGAACAGCAGGCCGAAGCGGATCGGATCGAGATCGGTGATGGTGAGCGCCCAGGCGACCACGGAACCGGCGCCCGAGCCGCGGCCCGGACCGACCGGGATGCCCTGGCTCTTGGCCCACTTGATGAACTCGGCAACGATCAGGAAGTAGCCGGGGAACGCCATGCCGATGATAACGCCGAGCTCGAAGTCGAGCCGCTCGTGGTACTGCCGGGCCAGCGTCTCGCGCTCGGCATCGTCCATCTCCGGCTCAAAGACGTGGGTCGCCAGGCGCGCATCCAGCCCTTCGACCGCCTGGCGCCGCAGTTCCTCCTCCTCGCTGACACCCTCGGGCGTGGGGTAACGCGGCAGGATCGGCTTGCGCTTGGGCGACATCACCGCACAGCGCTGCGCGATCACCAGGGTGTTGTCGCAGGCCTCGGGCAGGTCGGAGAACTTGTAGCGCATCTCCTGCGCCGTCTTGAAGTAGTGCTGGGCGGAGAAGCGCCGGCGGTCCGTGCGGTTGACCGTGGCACCGCCGGCAATGCAGGTCAGCGCATCGTGGGCCTCGTGCATCGAGGCTTCGGTGAACATGACGTCGTTGGTCGCCACCAGCGGCAGGTCGAACTCGTAGGCAAGCGCGACCAGCACCGCCTCGCTCTGGCGTTCGGCGGGTTCGTCATGGCGCTGCAGCTCGACGTAGAGCCGGTCGCCGAACATGGCCCGAAGCTGCTGCAACGCCGCCCGGGCGTCGCCCTCGCGACCCTCGACGATGCGCCGTGCGACTGGTCCCCCGGGTCCGCCCGTGAGACAGATGAGGCCCCCGGCATGACGCCCCAGGGCGGCCATGTCGACGGCCGGCACGTCGCCGGCCTCGGTCTCCAGATGAGACATCGAGACGAGCTTGAGCAGGTTGGCGTAACCCTCCTCGTCCTGGGCCAGCAGCACCAGGCGCTCGGCATCCTCGGGGCGCTGGGTGCGGTGTTCTGCGCTGGAGATCGCAAGCAGGGTGCCGACGATCGGCTGCACGCCCTTGCCCGCGCAGGCCGCCGAGAATTCCAGCACGCCGAACATGTTGCCGGTGTCGGTGATGGCCAGTGCCGGCATGGCGTTGCCGACCGCGCGGGCGACCAGGTCGGGGATCTTCACCGCGCCCTCCAGCAGGGAGAACGGCGTATGAACGCGCAGGTGAACGAAGTCGGCGATGGGCATGGCGACAGGATCGCACAACCAGCCGCGAATTTCGCCCGGCTCGGACGATCACATGTGGATGAACCAGCCGCCGGTGGCTTCCCGCGATCAGCCTTCGACCAGGCGGCCGTCCTGCATGCGCAGGATGCGGTCCATGCGGCCGGCCAGTTCCATGTTGTGGGTCGCGATGAGCGCGGCCAGACCCCTGCCCCGGACCTGTTCGAGAAGCTGCGAGACCACCTCGTCGGCGGTGTCGTGGTCGAGGTTGCCGGTGGGCTCGTCGGCCAGAAGCACCGCTGGCTGGTTGGCCAGCGCACGGGCAATGGCGACCCGCTGCTGCTCGCCGCCCGAGAGCCGTGCGGGGCGATGGCTCAAACGCTCGGCAAGGCCCAGGTGGCTGAGCAGGTCGCGGGCGCGCACGCGTGCCTGGCGCTTGCTCTTGCCCGCGATCAATTGGGGCAGCTCGACGTTCTCCAGCGCCGAGAATTCAGGCAGGAGGTGGTGGAACTGGTAGACGAACCCCAGGTTCTGGCCGCGCAGCGCCGTGCGGCGGGCATCGTTGCGCAAGTCGCAGGGTTTGCCCTCGATCAGGATCTCGCCGCGGTCCGGGCGCTCCAGCAGGCCGGCGATGTAGAGCAGCGTCGACTTGCCCGAGCCGGACGGGCCGACGAGCGCCACCAGTTCGCCCGGATGCAGGGCAAGCGAGACGTCCTTGAGGACCTCGAGCTTGCGGTCGCCCTGCACGAAGGTGCGGCCGACGCCGCGCAGTTCCAGGGCTGCCTCACTCATAACGCAGCGCCTCGGCGGGTTCGACGCGCGAGGCGCGCCAGGCGGGATAGAGGGTGGCGAGAAAGGTGAGGCCCAGCGCCATGACGACGATCGTGGCGACCTCGCTCCAGTCGACCTTGGCCGGGATCTGGGAGAGGAAGTAGATCTCGGCCGGGAACAGTTCGGTTGCCGTCAGGAGCTGGATGAGCTGGCGGATTTCCTCGATGTAGACGCAGAAGAGCACGCCGATCAGCAGCCCGAGCATGGTTCCGGCGACGCCGATGCTGGCGCCGGTCAGCAGGAAGATCTTCATCACGCCGCCGCGCGTCGCGCCCATGGTGCGCATGATCGCGATGTCGCCGTTCTTGTCCTTCACCAGCATGATCAGGCTGGAGATGATGTTGAAGGCCGCAACCAGGATGATCAGCGTCAGGATCAGGAACATGACGTTGCGCTCGACCTGCAGCGCGCCGTAGAGGTGGCTGTTGGTCTGCTGCCAGTCGACGACACGCACGGGGCCGGCGATCTGCTGCGCCAGTTCCCGGATTTCCGTGGGCTGCTCGGGATGGGCCAGCATGAGCTCGACCTGGGTCACCTTGTCGGTCATGCGGAAATAGGCCTGGGCCTGGTCGAGCGGCATGAAGATGACGCTGGCGTCGTATTCGTACATGCCGACCTGGAAGATGCCGACGATGCGGTAGGCGACCGAACGCGGTACCGTGCCGAAGGCGGTCGGGATGCCCTTGGGCGAGATCAGGGTGATCTCGTCGCCGTAGTTCAGCCCCAGCTTGAAGGCCAGGCGCGAACCGACGATGACGCCGGGCTGCGCACCGAAATCCGCGAGATTGCCGATCTTGAGCGCATCGACCAGGGCGGGCTGTGCGGCGTAGTCCCCGGGCGCGATGCCGCGCACCAGGACGCCGGCCTGGCCGCTGGGCGAGGAGGCCAGCACCTGGCCCTCGACCAGGGGCACGACCAGTTCGACATCGGGGATGCGCTGCAGCAGGGGGATCAGGTCCTGGTACTCGGTCAGCCCCTCGCCGGTGCCGACGACCGAGACGTGGCCGTTGAAGCCCAGGATGCGGCCGATCAGTTCGGCGCGGAAGCCGTTCATCACCGACATCACGATGATGAGGGCGCCCACGCCAAGGCAGATGCCCAGCAGCGAGAACCCCGCGGTGATCGAGATGAACCCTTCCTGGCGCCGCGCCCGCAGATAACGGAAGGCGACCGTGCGTTCGAAGGCGCTGATCACGCGCTGCCTTCGAGGATGCGCGACATGGCGGAATCGACCGAAAGCTCGTGTTTCTCGCCGGTGGCGCGGCGCTTGAGCTCGACCGTGCCCGCCTTGACCCCGCGCGGGCCGACGGTGAGCTGCCAGGGCAGGCCGATCAGGTCCATGTCGGCGAACTTCACCCCTGCCCGCTCGTCGCGGTCGTCGTGCAGCACCTCGACGCCGGCATCCTGCAGCTTGGCGTCGAGATCGGAGGCGACGGTGTCGCACTCGGCATCGCCCGACTTCAGGTTGATCAGGCCGACATCGAAGGGCGCCACGGCATCGGGCCAGATGATGCCGGCATCGTCGTGGCTCGCCTCGATGATGGCACCGGCCAGGCGCGAGACGCCGATGCCGTAGGAACCGCCGTGGAGCAGGCGCCGCTCGCCATCGGGCATGGTGACGGCGCAGCCCATGGGTTCGGAGTACTTCGTGCCGAAGTAGAAGATGTGGCCGACCTCGATGCCGCGCCGCTCGACCAGGCGGTCGGCGGGCACGGGGCAACTGGCCGGGTCGTGCTTCTCGTCGGTCGCCGCGTAGAGCGAGGTCCAGGACTGCACGATCGGCTCGAGATCGGCGGTGAAGTCGACGTCGTCCTGGCGGGGGTCGCGCTCCAGCAGGGCGGCATCGGCATAAACCGCCGATTCCCCGGTGTCGGCCAGGATGATGAACTCATGGCTGAGGTCGCCGCCGATGGGACCGGAATCGGCCGCCATTGGGATCGCCTTCAGGCCCATGCGGGCGTAGGTCCGCAGGTAGGCCACGAACATGATGTTGTAGGAGCGCTTGGCACTCTCGAAGTCGAGATCGAAGCTGTAGCCGTCCTTCATCAGGAACTCGCGCCCGCGCATGACGCCGAAGCGCGGCCGGATCTCGTCCCGGAACTTCCACTGGATGTGGTAGAGGTTGCGCGGCAGGTCGCGGTAGCTCCGGATGTCGTCGCGCACGATCTGGGTGATCTGCTCCTCGTTCGTGGGGCCGTAGAGCATGTCGCGCTCGTGGCGGTCCGTGATGCGCAGCATCTCCGGCCCATAGGCGTCGTAACGCCCGCTCTCGCGCCACAGGTCGGCGCTCTGCAGCGTGGGCATCAGCACGGGATGGGCGCCGGCTGCCTGCATCTCCTCGTGCACGATGTTCTCGATGTTCTTCAACACCCGGAACCCCAGCGGCAGCCAGGAATAGATGCCGGCGGAGGCCTGGCGGACCATGCCGGCGCGCAGCATCAGGCGATGGGAGACGATCGTGGCCTCGGACGGCGTGTCCTTCAGCGTGGGCAGGAAATAGCGTGACAGACGCATGGCGGTACGGGTCCTAGGTTGGGCGGGCAATCTAGATCGGATCGGAGGCCATTCAAAGGCAGGTCACGCCCGCTCGACGAGATCGAGGCCCGAGCGCAACCAGGCCGGGCCGGCGCCCATAACCCGGGCAAAGACCGGGCAGCGCGCGGTATGGGCACCCGGCAGGTAACCGGTCGAAAGCAGGAACTCTTCCACGACCAGGGGCCCGGTGAAGACGAAGGTCTTGCGGAACAGCTTGGTCCACTTTTCCTGAGGCCGGGGATGGTGGCCCTCCAGCCAGGCATGAAAGCCGCCGTGGCTTTCCCGCAGGACGGCGATGCGGCGGGCGTTCTCGATCGCGGCGTCGATCTTCTTGCGGTTGCGGATGATGCCGGCATCGCCCAGCAGGCGCGCGATGTCGGGGGCGCTGTAGCCCGCGACGGTATCGACATCGAAGCCGGCATAGGCCTTCTGGAAGTTCTCCCGCTTGCGCAGGATGGTCGCCCAGGAGAGGCCGGCCTGGTTGATCTCCAGCACCAGCCGCTCGAACAGCCCGGCCTCGTCGGTGACGGGAAAGCCGTATTCGGTATCGTGGTAGCTGGCGTGAACCGCGTTGCCGGGGGCGCTCTGGCAGTAGGTCTGGCTCATGAGGCGGCCTCGCCGTAGATCAGGCCGCGGAAGTCGACCCAGCCCTCATGATCGAGTAGCCAGGCGCCGCCGACCAGGACGACCGCGATCGCCGTGGTCGCCAGGGCCTTGCGCCAGAGCATCGGGTTGCTCGGGGCGCCGGGATCGTGGCCGGGTTCAACGGTATCGGGACGGCGTGCACCGAAGGGCAGCGCCGCAAAGAAGATCACCCACCAGACGATGGTGAAGACGACGAGGATGCCGAAGATCGACACGTCCGCTCAGACCTGTTCGAGTTCGACCAGGGTGCCGCAGGCATCCTTGGGGTGCAGGAAGACGACCGGCTTGCCGTGGGCGCCGATCCTGGGCTTGCCGTCGCTCAGCACCCGCATGCCGCCCGCGGTGACCTGCGCCACCGCCACCTCGATGTCCTCGACCTCGTAGCAGACGTGGTGCATGCCGCCCGACGGATTCTTGGCCAGGAAGGCGGCGACCGGCGAGTTCTCGCCCAGGGGATGGAGCAATTCTATCTTCGTGTTGGGCAGTTCGATGAAGACGGTGGTGACGCCGTGAGCGGGCTGGTCGACCGCTTCCGAGACGGTCGCACCCATGGTGTCGCGATAGAGTGCGGTGGCTGCCGCGAGATCGGGCACGACGATGGCTACATGGTTGAGACGTCCGAGCATGCTTTGCTGTTCTCCTAGACCCTGACCAATTGTACTTCGACGACCGGTTTGCGGTCGAATTCCGAACGCAGCATGCGCCGCACGGCCACGCGCACCGCCTCGCGGACGGAGTCGTCATCGCGACGGCGGGGACCGGGAAGGCCCTCCACGGCGTCGGCTGCCTCGTCGGAGAGATCGTCGAGGAACTCCGAATCCTTGCCGTTCTCGAGCAGGCCGTGGGCGCTGACCACCGGATCGGCCAACAGCTCGCCCTTGCGGTCGACCACGATGGTGACGAAGGCAGCGCCGTTGAACATCAGGCGGCGGCGCTCGCGCACGATGTTGCCGTTGACCGGGATGGTCCCACGCCCGCTCCAGGCCAGGCGGCCGTGGGTGACATGGTCGACGATCTCAGGCGCGCCCGGAGCCAGGCGGATCAGCGAGCCGTTCTCGCCGACGATGGTATGGGGCACCTGCAGGCCCTTGGCGAGCGCTGCGTGTTCCATCATGTGGCGCAGTTCACCGTGGACCGGCACGGCGATCTTCGGGCGGATGAGCTGGTACATGCGCGCCAGTTCGTCGCGGTTGGGATGGCCCGAGACGTGGACGAAACGGTCCTTCTCGGTGATCACCTCGACGCCCAGGCGGGTCAGCCGGTTGATCAGGTCGAAGATCGGCTTCTCGTTGCCCGGAATGATCTTGGAGGAAAAGATCACGGTGTCGCCGCGTTCCAGTTCCAGGGCGGGGTGGTTGCCGTCGGCAACGCGCGAGAGCGCCGCGTTGCCCTCGCCCTGGCAGCCGGTCATCATGTAGAGCACCTTGTCGACCGGCAGGTGTTCGGCATCGCGGTCGCTGAGGAAGCGCATGCCGCGGGGCAGATAACCGGTCTCGCGGGCGCAATCGAGGATGCGGAAGATCGAGCGGCCGACCGCCACGACACTGCGGCCGTTGGCGGCCGCGGCCTCGTGGATGCTGAAGAGGCGCGCCAGGTTGCTGGCAAAGGTCGTGACCGCGACCCGGCCGTCGAATTCGCCGATCAGGGCGGTCAGGCTCTTGCGGACATCGGCTTCCGAGCCTGAGGTGCCGGCATGGAAGACGTTGGTCGAATCACAGACCATGGCGAGCACGCCCTCGTCGCCGAAAGCCTCCAGTGCCGCCTCGTCGGTCGGCTCGGAGATCAGCGGATCGGGATCGAGCTTCCAGTCGCCGGTGTGCATGATCGCACCCAGGGGCGTGGTGATCTTCAGCGCATTGGGCTCCGGGATCGAATGGGTCAGGGTGATCAGCTCGACCTTGAAGGGGCCGAGATCGATCGAACCGCCGAGCGGCACCTCGGTGACCACCATGTCCTCGATGCCGTCGGCACCCTCGTCGATCTTGCGCCGCAGCAGGGCGGCAGCGAAGGGCGAGGCATAGACCGGGCAGCGCAGCAACGGCCACAGGTAGGGCACCGCGCCGAGATGGTCCTCGTGGGCATGGGTGATGACCAGCCCGACCAGTTGTTCGCGACGCTGCACGATGTAGGTCATGTCGGGCATCACCAGGTCGATGCCGGGCAATTCCTCGCCGGCGAAGGTGATGCCGAGGTCGCACATCAGCCACGAACCGTCATACTCGTATAGGTTGAGGTTCATGCCGATTTCGCCCGCGCCGCCCAGGGGCAGGAAGTGCAGTGCAGGCTTGGAACGCACCACGTTCAGGACTCCGTCGCGGTCGAACGACGCCAGACCTCGTAGAGGCCGCGCACGGTGATATCGGGGTCGAAGGTGTCGATGGCGTCGGTCGCCGCGTCGAAGAGCGGCGCAAGGCCGCCGGTGGCGATCACACGCATGGGCTGGTCGTATTCCTTCTTGATGCGGGCGACGACGCCCTCGATCAGGCTGACGTAACCCCAGTACACGCCCGACTGCATGCACGCCACCGTGCTGGTGCCGATGACCTTTTCCGGCTTGGTGATGCCGATGCGCGGCAGGCGGGCGGAAATACGGTGCATGGCGTCGAGCGCCAGGTTGATGCCCGAGGCAAAGACCCCGCCGGAAAAACCGCCGTCGGCATCGACGACGTCGAAGGTGGTGGCGGTGCCGAAGTCGATGACGATGAGCGGCCCGCCGAAGCGGATGTAGGCGCCCACGGCGTTGACGACGCGGTCGGCGCCGGCCTCGGCGGGAGAATCGATGCGCAGCGGGATGCCCAGAGTGGCGTTTTCGCCGACGACGATGGGATCGCAGTGGAAGTGCTTGCGGCAGAGCGTCTTGAGATCGAACAGGGCCTGGGGCACGACGCTGGAGATGATGGCCGCGCTCACCTGTTTGGAATCGACGTTGTTGAGTGCCAGGAGCTGGTGCAGCCAGACGGCGTATTCATCACCCGTTCGGTCGGTGCGGGTGCCGATGCGCCACTGGCCCAGCAGGCTTTCGCCGTCGAACACGGCAAAGACCGTGTTGGTGTTGCCCTGGTCGATTGCCAGGAGAAGTCCCGTCATGCCGCATCCTCCAGGAAGAGCGAACCGGAAACGACGCGCTGCCGGGCCGTGCCCGGCCCTATGAGGACCAGTGCCCCCTCCTCATCGATGTCGCGCAGCTGGCCGCTGAGGATGCGCGGGCCGTCCTCGATGCGGACCATGCGGCCGAGCCCGGCTGCGCGGTCGAGCCAGGCGGCGCGCAGGGCGGCGAAACCGCCAGTCTGCCAGAGCTGGCAGCGTGCGTGCAGCCGCCCGGCCAGAGACGCCAGCATGGCATCGCGACCGATGCCGGGCGCGCCCAGGTGGGCAAGGTCGGCGATCCTGTGACCGGGAATCTCGGGATGGCTGACGAGATTGATGCCGATGCCGACGATGACGTGATCGACGTTCTCGCCTGACGACGAGGCCTCGACCAGGATGCCGCAGACCTTGTGTGCGCCGACGAGCACATCGTTGGGCCATTTGCACTGGGGCCGGGGCAGGTCCGGGGCTTGCAGGTCGATCGCCTCGGCGACCGCGAGACCTGCGACCAGGGCAATCTGGGCAGCGCGCTCGGGCCCGCCCTGCGGCCGAAGGATGAACGATGTGTAGGAGTTGCCGGCTGGCGAGGCAAAGGACTTGCCGCGGCGCCCCCTGCCCGCGCTCTGGCTGACCGCGCGCACTACGGTCCATGCCGGCACGCCTTGGCCGGCAAGACGCATGGCTTCGTCGTTGGTGCTGGCGACGGTGTCGAAGTCGACCAGGGCGAAGGGCGCCGGCAGCGCCATGGTCACTCCAGGACGGCGGACTGCGCCTCCCCGATCGTGACGAGCCCGAGCGACTGCGAAGCCGCGGCTGCGCCATCGAGCACGGGGCCGGTATAGACGAAGAAGAGCAGCGTGAAGGCCGCCGAAAGGCCGACCACCCAGGAGAGTTCGCGCCCGACCGGCCGGTCGAAGGCGTCGCCCGGTTCGTCGAAGTACATCACCTTGACGATGCGGATGTAATAGAACGCGCCCACGACGCTGGTCAGCACGCCGACCACGGCCAGGGTGTAGAGGCCCGCGTTCACCGCCGCCAGGAAGACGTAGAACTTGCCGAAGAAACCCGCGAGCGGCGGGATGCCCGCCATCGAGAACATGAAGATCGCAAGGGCGGCTGCCAGTCCCGGATTGCTGCGCGAGAGGCCGGAGAGATCGGCAATGTCCTCGACCATGCGCTGCTGGCGACGCATCGCCAGGATGCAGCCCCAGGTTCCCACGCTCATGGCGAGATAGACCGCCAGGTAGATGGCGATGCCGTTGATGCCCTCGGCCGTGCCGGCGGCGAGGCCGACCAGGATGTAGCCGACATGGCCGATCGAGCTGTAGGCCATCAGGCGCTTGATGTTGCTCTGGGCGATGGCGCCGAAGGCACCCAGCAGCATCGAGGCAACCGCGAGCAGGAACACGATCTGCTGCCATTCGGCGAACAGGCCGCCGAAAGGCCCGGTGAGGACGCGGATCAGCAGGGCGACGGCAGCGACCTTGGGCGCGACCGAAAAGAAGGCCGTGACCGGAGTCGGGGCGCCCTCGTAGACATCGGGCGTCCACATGTGGAAGGGCACGGCGGAGATCTTGAAGGCCAGGCCGGCGGCGATGAAGACCAGGCCGACGATCGCGCCGATGGAGACGTCGGACCCGCTCAGGATGATGGCGAGATCGGCGAACGAGGTGGTGCCGGTGAAGCCGTAGACCAGCGAGGCACCGTAAAGCAGCATGCCCGAGGCCACCGCGCCCAGGACGAAGTACTTCAGGCCGGCTTCGGTCGAACGCAGGTTGTCGCGCTGGAAGGCGGCGCAGACATAAAGCGCCAGCGACTGCATCTCCAGGCCGATGTAGAGCGACATCAGGTCGTTTGCCGAGACCATGATGAACATGCCGAGCGTGGCAAAGAGGATCAGCACGGGAAACTCGAAACGCTCCATGCCCTCGCGCCGGATGAACCCCAGCGACATCAGCAGGGTGAGGCCGGCGCCGATCAGCACCAGCGTCTTCATGAAGGCGCCGAAGCGGTCGTCGACCACGAGACCGCCGAAACCGGTACCGTCGAGCCCGCTGTTGACCAGCACGCCGGCGATGATGAAGACCACCAGGGTCAGGCCGGTGATCAGGCGGGTCGAACGGTTGCTGGTGAAGACGCCGACCATCAGCAGCGCCATGCCGGCCAGGGCCAGCCAGATTTCGGGCAGGACGATCTGGAGATCGGAGAGTGAGAGTTCGTTCATCACCGTCTCCCTAGTTGCCGGCCGCATGGGCCATGTCGATCGCGGGCTGGACCTGGGCGACCAGGTTCTCGACCGATGCATGCATCACGCCAAGGAACGGATCGGGCCAGATGCCCATGACCAGAACGATGATGACCAGCGGCACGAAGTAGGACAGTTCCCGCCGGTTGACGTCGAGGATGGTCTTGAGATCCTCGTGCACGAGTTCGCCGAAGACGACGCGACGGTAGAGCCAGAGCATATAGGCCGCACCCAGGATGATGCCCGTGGTCGCCAGGAAGGCGACCCAGGTGTTGTCCTGGAAGACGCCGACGAAGACCAGGAACTCGCCGACGAAACCCGAGGTCCCCGGCAGGCCGACCGAGGCCAGCATGAAGACCATGAAGATGAAGGCATAAAGCGGCATGCGGTTGACCAGCCCGCCGTAGCGCGCGATCAGGCGCGTGTGGATGCGGTCGTAGATGACGCCGACACAAAGGAAGAGTGCTGCCGAGACGATGCCGTGGGAGAGCATCTGGTAGATGCCGCCCTCGATGCCCTGCTGGTTCAGCGTGAAGATGCCCAGGGTGACGAAACCCATGTGCGCCACCGACGAATAGGCAATGAGCTTCTTCATGTCCTCCTGCATCAGCGCCACGAGCGAGGTGTAGATGATGGCGACGATGGAGAGGGTGTAGATCAGCGGCGTGAAGAAGACCGTGGCGTCCGGCAGCATCGGCAGCGAGAAACGCAGGAAGCCGTAGCCGCCCATCTTCAGCAGGACGCCGGCCAGGATCACCGAACCTGCGGTCGGCGCCTCGACGTGGGCGTCGGGCAGCCAGGTGTGGAACGGCCACATCGGCACCTTGACGGCAAACGAGGCGAACATCGCCAACCACAGCCAGCGCTGCATGTCGGGCGGGAAGCCGTGCTGCATCAGCTCGGGAATACTCGTGGTGCCTGCGACGAAAAACATCGTCAGCATGGCGACCAGCAGCAGGACCGAGCCGACCAGGGTGTAGAGGAAGAACTTGAAGGCCGCGTAGATGCGGCGCGGCCCGCCCCAGACACCGATGATGAGGAACATCGGGATCAGCATGGCCTCGAAGAACAGGTAGAACAGCACGAAATCCAAGGCGCAGAAGACGCCGATCATCAGGCCTTCCATGATCAGGAAGGCGATCATGTATTCCTTCACCCGGTTCTGGATCGCTTCCCACGAGCACAGGATGCAGACCGGCGTCAGCACCGCCGCCAGCACGACCAGGAACAGGGAGATACCGTCGACGCCGATGTAGTACTGGATGCCGTAGGCCGGAATCCAGTCGCGCCGCTCGACGAACTGGAACTCGGAGGTCCCGGAATCGAAAATCACCCAGATGGCGATGACGACGACCAGCACGATCAGCGAGCACCAGAGCGCGGTCAGGCGGGCGTTGTTGGCGACCACCGCCTTGTCGTCGTTGCGGATCGAGATGATGAACACCGCGCCGACGAGCGGCAGGAAAATCGCAAGGGAGAGCAACCACTCGGTCATGTCGGCGCCCCTAGCCCCAAGCCCGGAAGAGGAACCAGCTGACGATCACGGCAACGCCGATCAGCATGGCAAATGCGTAGTGGTAGAGGTAACCCGACTGCATCGCCCGGGCCCGCCGCGCGATGTTGAGGGTGGCTGCGGCCAGGCCGTCGGGCCCGAGACCGTCGATCACGGCACCGTCGCCGACCTTCCACAGGCCGTGGCCCAGGCGCATCGCAGGGCGCACGAAGAGCCAGTCGTATAGCTCGTCGAAGTACCACTTGTTGAGCAGGAACTTGTAGAGCGGGCGGAAGTTGCTGGCGAGCAGTCCCGGGATCTGCGGCTTCCACATGTAGCCGATGTAGGCCGCGGCGACGCCCGAGGCCGCGACCACCAGGACCAGGGCCTTGACCCAGAACGGCGTTGCCTCATGGGCAAGTTCGATGACGTTCTCGCCCAGGATCGTGATGGAGTGGCCGAAGAACTCGTGGCCGCCGTGATAGACCATGATGCCGCCCAGGAACGGCAGGCCGCCCAGCAGCGCACCCGCGGCCAGCACGAGCAGCGGCACCCACATCACCCTGGGCGCCTCGTGGGCGTGGCCGAAGGCGTGCTCACTCATGCGCGGGCGGCCGTGGAAGGTCATGATGATCAGGCGCCAGGAGTAGAGCGCCGTCAGGAAGGCCGCGCCGACACCCAGCCAGAAGGCGTAACCGCCCATCGGTGAATCCGAGACGAAGGCCGATTCGATGATCAGGTCCTTGGACCAGTAGCCGGCAAAGATCGGGATGCCGGCGAGCGCCAGGCTGCCGATCCACATGTAGGCATAGGTGATCGGCAGTTTCTTCCAGAGGCCGCCCATGCGGCGCATGTCCTGTTCGCCGTCGACGGCGTGGATCACCTGGCCTGAACCCAGGAACAGCAGCGCCTTGAAGAAGGCATGGGTGAAGAGGTGGAAGATGGCGACGGGATAGGCGCCCACGCCGCAGGCAAAGAACATGTAGCCGAGCTGACTGCAGGTCGAATAGGCGATCACCCGCTTGATGTCGTTCTGGCAGATGCCGACGGTCGCCGCGAAGAAGCAGGTGGTGGCGCCGACGAAGGCGACGACGATCATCGCGTCGGGGGCTTGTTCGAACATCGGCGACAGCCGCACGACCATGAAGACGCCGGCCGTCACCATGGTTGCGGCATGGATCAGGGCCGACACGGGCGTTGGGCCCTCCATGGCGTCGGGCAGCCAGGTGTGGAGCGGCATCTGCGCCGACTTGCCCATGGCGCCGACGAACAACAGCAGGCAGAGCGTCGTCATGATGTCGAGGTTCATGCCTAGGAAGCTGAAGCTTTGCCCGGCGACGTCCGGCGTGGCGTCGAACACGGCCTCGAAGGTGACCGCCTTGAAGACCATGAAGACGCCCATGATGCCGAGCGCGAAGCCGAAGTCGCCGACACGGTTGACGACAAAGGCCTTGATTGCCGCGGCATTGGCGCTGGGTTTCTTGTACCAGAAGCCGATCAGCAGGTAGCTGCAGACGCCCACGCCTTCCCAGCCGAAGAACATCTGCACGAAATTGTCGGCCGTCACCAGCATCAGCATGGAGAAGGTGAAGAGCGAGAGATAGGCAAAGAACCGCGGCCGGTGCGGATCGTGGCTCATGTAGCCGATCGAATAGACGTGCACGACCGAGGAGACGGTGGTGACCACCACCAGCATCACCGCGGTCAACTGATCGACCATGATCGACCAGTTGACCTCGAAGGCGCCGACGTCGATCCAGCTCATCAGCTCGATGGTGCGGACATGGCCCTCGATGGCGACATCGAAGAAGACGATCCACGACAGGATAGCGGAGGCCACCAGCAGGACGCAGGTGACGATCGGCGCCAGCTTGTCGCCGAGCCAGCGGCCGAAGAGGCCGGCGGCGATGGCACCGACAAGCGGCAGGAAGACGATGGCGGCGTGCACGGTCGATCAGCCCTTCATCAGGTTGATGTCTTCGACCGCGATCGAGCCGCGGTTGCGGAAATAGACGACGAGAATGGCAAGGCCGATGGCCGCTTCCGCGGCGGCCACGGTGAGAACGAGCATGGCAAAGACCTGGCCGACCAGATCGCCGAGCGAGACCGAGAACGCCACCAGGTTGATGTTGACGGCAAGCAGCATGAGCTCGACCGACATCAGGATGATGATGACGTTCTTGCGGTTGAGGAAGATGCCGAGGATCCCGAGCGTGAACAGGATCGCGGCGATCGTCAGGTAATGGGCAAGCCCGATTTCCATGTCAGACGCCCTCCCCCGGCCTGATCTTCCTGATCTCGATGGTATCGCCCGGCTTCTGCGCCACCTGGCGGGAGATCTTCTGTCGCTTGATGTCGCGGTGGCGCAGGGTCAGCACGATGGCGCCCATCATGGCGATGAGCAGGATGACGCCCGCCCCTTGGAACAGGAAGGCGTAGCGCGTGTAGAGGATTTCGCCGAGCTGGGCCGTGTTGCTGTGCTCGACCAGCCCGCTCGCGGGCGCCTGCGCCATGCCCGCCAGTTCCGGCGAGAGCTGCCAGCCGGTGACGACGAAGATCAGCTCGATCGCCAGGACGAGCCCGATCAGCGCGCCGACCGGCAGGTATTGCAGGAAGCCCTGGCGCAGTTCCGTGAGGTTGATGTCGAGCATCATGACGACGAAGAGGAAAAGCACCGCGACCGCGCCGACATAGACCACGACCAGGATCATCGCCAGGAACTCGGCGCCGATCAGGACGAAGAGACCGGCGGCGTTGAAGAAGGCCAGGATCAGGAAAAGCACCGAATGCACGGGGTTGCGCGAAGCGATCACCATCACGGCCGATGCCAGCAGCACGGCGGCGAAGAGGTAGAAGGCCAGGGTCTGGAGGATCATCGGCGCGCTCTCATGGGCTCAGCGATAGGGTGCGTCGGCGGCGAGACGGGCAGCGATTTCCATCTCCCAGCGATCGCCGTTCTCGAGCAGCTTCTGCTTGTCGTAGAAGAGTTCGGCGCGTGTCTCGGTGGCGAATTCGAAGTTCGGACCCTCGACGATGGCATCGACCGGACAGGCCTCCTCGCAGAGGCCGCAATAGATGCACTTGGTCATGTCGATGTCGTAGCGCGTCGTGCGGCGGCTGCCGTCCTCGCGCGGTTCGGCCTCGATGGTGATGGCCTGGGCCGGGCAGATCGCCTCGCACAGCTTGCAGGCGATGCAGCGCTCCTCGCCGTTGGGATAACGGCGCAGCGCGTGTTCACCGCGGAAACGCGGCGACAGCGGGCCCTTTTCGTAAGGGTAGTTCACCGTGGCGCGGCGCTTGAACATGTAGCTGAACGTCTTGGCCATGCCCGAAACGAGTTCGGCCAGCAGCAGCGTCCTGGCAGTGCGGTCGAGAAGCGCCATCAGCGGATCCCTTCTTGGGCGGGGCCGGGCCTTACCATGGTGGTCTTCATCGCGGCAACCAGCCGAACACCTGGAGGGCGCCGGCAACGACCACGACGGCGCCCAGCGAAAGCGGCAGGAAGACCTTCCAGCCCAGGCGCATGAGCTGGTCGTAGCGGTAACGCGGGAAGGTCGCGCGCACCCAGATGAAGCAGAAGAGCAACGCGAAGACCTTCAGGATGAACCAGACGAATCCGGGGATCCAGGTGAAGGGCGCGATGTCGAACGGCGCCAGCCAGCCGCCAAGGAACAACACGGCGCCCAGCGCCGAAAGCAGGATCATGTTGGCGTATTCGCCAAGGAAGAAGAGCGCGAAGGTCATCCCCGAATATTCGACGTTGTAGCCCGACACCAGTTCGGATTCGGCCTCGGGCAGGTCGAAGGGCGCCCGGTTGGTCTCGGCCAGCGCCGAGATGAAGAAGATCACGAACATCGGGAAGAGCGGAATGACGTACCACATGCCTTCCTGCTGGGCGCGCACGATGTCGGCGAGGTTGAGCGAACCGACGCAGACCAGCACCGTGACCAGGACGAAGCCGATCGAGACCTCGTAGGAGACCATCTGCGCGGCCGAGCGCAGGGCGCCGAGGAAGGCGTACTTCGAGTTCGAGGCCCAGCCGGCCATGATGATGCCGTAGACGCCCAGGGAGGAGACGGCAAAGAGGTAGAGGATGCCGACGTTGATGTCGGCCAGCACCCAGAGGCCGTGCGAGGTCTCGTCGAAGGGAATCACCGCCCAGCCGACCATGGCCAGGATGAAGGTGATCATCGGCGCCAGGACAAAGATGACCTTGTTGGCGCTGGTCGGGATGATGGTTTCCTTGAGGAACAGCTTGGCGCCGTCGGCGATCGGCTGCAGCAGGCCGAAGGGGCCGACGACATTGGGACCCTTGCGGATCTGCATCGCGGCCATGACCTTGCGCTCGGCAAGGGTGAGGTAGGCGACGGAAAGCAGAACCGGAATCAGGATCGCCAGGATCGAGAGCACGATCAGCACGAAGGGCCAGGCCCAGTCGGTCCAGAACATCGCTCAGCCCTCCGTTCCGGTTGCCGCCGGGGGCATGGCGAAGGCCGCGCTGCAGCGTTCCATCGTCACCGAGGCACGGCTGATGGCGCAGGTACGGTAGTAGTCGGCGACCGGGCTGGCGAACGCCGTATCGGCCATGGCGCCGGCGACCCCGAAGTCCTCCCACGATGCCGGCATGATCTCGTCGAACGCGGCAAGGTGCGGCACGGCCTTCTGCATCGCCTCGCGCAACTCGCCGTGGCTGTCGAAGGGCAGCGGCTGGCCCAGCAGACCCGAGAGCGCCCGCAGGATCGCCCAGTCCTCGCGAGCCTCGCCCGGAGGGAAGACGGCGCGGCTGGCATGCTGGGGCCGGCCCTCGAGGTTGACGTAGGTCGCGTCTTTCTCGGTATAGGCCGCGGCAGGCAGAATGATGTCGGCAGCCGCGGCACCGGCATCGCCATGATGGCCGATGTAGATGACGAAGGCCCCCTTCAATGCGGCCATGTCGATCTCGTCGGCGCCCAGCAGGATCACGGTGTCGATCGCACCCGAACGCGCGCCATCGAGTATGCCCGACGTGTTCCGTCCACCGGGGCCGGGAACAAATCCCAGGTCGAGCGCACCGACGCGCGACGCTGCGGTGTGCAGGACGTTGAAGCCGTTCCAGCCGTCGGCAACGGCACCGAAGCGGTCGGCGATGGCGCGGGCTGCCGCAAGCACGGCCGCACCGTCGATGCGCGAAAGCGCGCCGGCACCGACGATGACCATGGGCCGCTGTGCCGCCTGCAGGATCTCGGCGAAACCGCCCTGCCCCTGGGCCAGATGCGGGAGGCTTTCAGGACCGGCACCCAGGTTGGTGACGGGGAAGGTCAGGTCCAGTGCCGGGCCGATCGAGGCAACCTTGAAGCCGCCGCGCCGCCAGCGCTTGCGCAGCCGGGTATTCACCAGGGCGGCCTCGTGCCGGGGATCGCAGCCGATCAGCAGGCAGGCATCGGCTTCCTCGATGCCGGCAATGGTCGTGTTGAACAGCCAGGAGGCGCGCACCGCAGGATCGATCGCCATGCCGTCCTGGCGGCAGTCGAGATGGGGCGAGCCAAGGTTGGCCATCAGCATCTTGGCGGCATAGAGCGTTTCGCAATCGACAAGATCGCCGGCGATGGCCGCGATGCGGTCGCCGTCTCGGTCCTGCAGGCGGGCGGCCACGGCGCCGATGGCATCCTGCCAGGAAGCCTTGGCGAGCTTGCCGTCCTGCTTGATCCAGGGCGTATCGAGGCGGCGGCGGATGAGGCCGTCGACGGCGAAGCGCGTCTTGTCGGCGATCCACTCCTCGTTGACGTCCTCGTGCAGGCGCGGCAGCACGCGCAGCACCTCGCGCCCGCGGGCATCGATGCGGATGTTGCTGCCGACGGCGTCCATGACGTCGACCGACTCGGTCTTGCGCAGTTCCCAGGGCCGGGCGATGAAGGCGTAGGGCTTGGAGGTCAGGGCGCCGACCGGGCAGAGGTCGATGATGTTGCCCGACATCTCGCTGTCGATGCCGCGCTCGACATAGGTCGTGATCTCGCTGTCCTCGCCGCGCCCGGTCATGCCCAGTTCGGGCACGCCCGCGATCTCCTCCATGAAGCGCACGCAGCGGGTGCAATGGATGCAGCGGGTCATGAAAGTCTTGATCAGCGGACCGAAGTCCTTCTCCTGGACCGAGCGCTTCATCTCGTCATAGCGGCTGATGCCCTTGCCGTAGCCCATCGCCTGGTCCTGCAGGTCGCACTCGCCGCCCTGATCGCAGATCGGGCAGTCGAGCGGATGGTTGATCAGCAGGAACTCCATGGCGCCCTTCTGCGCCTTGGCCGCGACCGGGCCGCGGGTATGGACGACCATGCCGTCGGCGATCGGCTGGGCGCAAGAGGCGACCGGCTTGGGCGCCTTCTCGACCTCAACCAGGCACATGCGGCAGTTGCCCGCGATCGACAGGCGGTCGTGGAAGCAGAAACGCGGCACTTCGGCGCCGGCCAGTTCGCAGGCCTGCAGGAGCGTGAGGCGCTTGTCGACCTCGATCTCCCTGCCGTCGATCGTGAGCTTGACGGTATCGACCATGACTGCTCTTCCCTAATCGGCCGCGACGGCGCTGGAGCCGCGATAGCCGTGGATGCGGCGTTCCATCTCCGGGCGGAAATGGCGGATCAGACCCTGGATCGGCCAGGCGGCGGCATCGCCGAGCGCACAGATGGTGTGGCCCTCGACCTGGGTCGTGACCTCCAGCAGCATGTCGATCTCGGCGATCGTCGCACGGCCCTCGATCATCCTGCCCATCATGCGCATCATCCAGCCGGTGCCCTCGCGGCACGGCGTGCACTGGCCGCAGCTTTCATGCTTGTAGAACTTCGAGAGGCGCCAGATCGCCCGCACGATATCGGTCGACTTGTCCATGACGATGACGGCGGCCGTGCCCAGGCCCGACTTCACCTCGCGCAAGCTGTCGAAGTCCATCAGGACCTCTTCGCAGGTCGGCTTGGGAATGCAGGGCACCGACGAGCCGCCGGGAATGACGGCCAGCAGGTTGTCCCAGCCGCCGCGCACGCCGCCGGCATGGCGATCGATGAGCTCCCTTAGCGGAATGCCCATCTCCTCTTCCACGTTGCACGGCTTGTTCACGTGGCCGGAGATGCAGAAGATCTTGGTGCCGGTGTTCTTCGGGCGGCCGAGCGAGGCGAACCATTCGGCGCCGCGGCGCATGATCGTCGGGGCGACTGCCACGGTCTCGACGTTGGTCACGGTCGTCGGACAGCCGTAGAGGCCGGCAGCGGCCGGGAACGGCGGCTTCAGGCGGGGCTGGCCCTTCTTGCCTTCCAGGCTTTCGAGCAGCGCCGTCTCCTCGCCGCAGATGTAGGCACCGGCGCCGCGGTGGAGATAGACGTCGAAGTCGTAGCCCGAGCCGGCGGCGTTCCGGCCGATCAGGCCGGCGTCATAGGCCTCGTCGATGGCGCGCTGCAGGGCGACGGCCTCGGCATAGAACTCGCCACGGATGTAGATGTAGGCCGCGGTCGCGCGCATCGCGAACCCCACGATCAGGCAGCCCTCGACCAGCTTGTGCGGGTCGTGGCGCATGATCTCGCGGTCCTTGCAGGTGCCCGGCTCGGACTCGTCGGCATTGACGACGAGGAAGGCCGGCTGGCCCTCGGGGCGCTGCTTGGGCATGAAGGACCACTTCAGGCCGGAAGGGAAACCGGCGCCGCCGCGGCCGCGCAGTTCCGACTTCTTGGCCTCGTCGACGATCCACTCGGGGCCCTTCTCCAGGATCCCCCTGGTGCCGTCCCAGTCACCGCGTGCCCTGGCGGCATCGAGCAATGGGCTCTCGAAGCCGTAAAGGTTGGTGAAGATGCGATCCTTGTCCTGCAGCATGTCAGGCTCCGCCCTTCAGCGTGGTCGGGCCGCCCTCGGGCTCCGAGGTGTGGCGTCCGTTCTGGGGCCCCGGCTTGACCGCCTCGCCGCGGCGCAGTGCATCGAGCAGGCCGACCATGGTCTGGGGTGTGAGATCCTCGAAGAAGTCGTCGTTGATCTGCACCATGGGGGCGTTGGCGCAGGCGCCGAGGCATTCGACCTCCTTCAGCGTGAACTTGCCGTCGGCAGTCGTCTCCTCCCAGTCGATGCCCAGGTGCTTCTTGCAGGCATCGACGATGCCGTCGCTGTCGCGCAGCATGCAGGGCGTCGTGGTGCAGACCTGGATCAGGTATTCGCCGACCGGCTCCAGATTGTACATCGTGTAGAAGGTCGCGACCTCGTAGACGCCCACCCGGGGCATCTCAAGCATGTCGGCGACCACGTCCATCGCCGCGACGGGCACCCAGCCCATCTGGCGCTGCACGATGTAGAGCAGCGGCATCACGGCGCTCTGCTGGCGCCCCGCCGGATACTTGGCGATCGCCGCCCTGGCCTCGGGCAGGTTCTCGGGCGTGAAGGCAAAGCTGGCCGGCTGATGCTCCGGCGCGCTGGGACGTCCGCGTGCCAGGCTCATCGGTCGATTTCTCCGAAAACGATATCCATGCTGCCCACGATCGCGGCGGCATCGGCCAGCATGTGGCCCTTGCAGAGGAAGTCGGTCGCCGACAGGTGGAGGAAACCCGGCCCGCGGATGCGGCAGCGGTAGGGACGGTTGCCGCCGTCCGAGACCAGATAGACGCCGAACTCGCCCTTGGGCGCCTCGACCGCGGCATACACCTCGCCCTCGGGAACGTGATAACCCTCGGTGTAGAGCTTGAAGTGATGGATCAGCGCTTCCATCGAGTTCTTCATCGCGCTGCGCGGCGGCGGCGAGACCTTCGGATCTGTCGTCTTGACCGGACCGGTCGGCATGTCGGCAATGGCCTGCTTGATGATGCGGATGGACTGCCGCATCTCCTCGATGCGCACCATGTAACGCTCGAAGCAGTCGCCGGTCTTGCCCACGGGAATGTCGAAGTCCATCTCGGCGTAGACGTCATAGGGCTGCGACTTGCGCAGGTCCCAGGGCACGCCGGCCGAACGCAGCATCGGCCCGGAGAAACCCCAGTCGATGGCGTCCTCCTGGGAGATCATACCGATCTCGATGCAGCGCTGCTTGAAGATGCGGTTGTTGTTCAGCAAGTGCTCGATGTCGGCGATGACGGCCGGCAGCGTGTCGACGTAGTCGTCGATCATCCTGGCCAGGCCCGCGGGCATGTCGCGACCGACGCCGCCGGGACGAAAATAGGCCGAATGCATGCGCGCACCCGAGACCGCCTCGTAGAACTCCATCAGCTTCTCGCGCTCCTCGAAGGCCCACAGGGCGGGCGTGAGGGCGCCGACGTCCATGGCGAAGGTCGTGACGTTGAGCAGATGGTTGAGCAGGCGGGTGATCTCGGAGAACAGCACACGGATGAACTGCGCGCGACGCGGCACCTCGATGCCCAGTAGCTTCTCGGTGGCCAGGGCGAAGGCATGCTCCTGATTCATCGGCGAGACGTAGTCGAGCCGGTCGAAATAGGGCACGGCCTGCAGGTAGGTCTTGTACTCGATCAGCTTCTCGGTGCCGCGATGGAGCAGGCCGATGTGGGGGTCGGCGCGCTCGACGACCTCGCCGTCCATTTCCAGCACCAGGCGCAGCACGCCGTGGGCCGCGGGATGCTGCGGACCGAAGTTGATCGTCGTCGTCTTGATCTCGACCTCAGCCATGGTCCTTGCCTCCCTCGGCCTTCTCGTCGCCGGGCAAGAAGTCGCGGGAGCCCTCCCAGGGCGAGAGGTAGTCGAAGTTGCGGAAGGCCTGGGTCAGCTTGACCGGCTCGTAGATCACCCGTTTCTCGTCCTCGTCGTAGCGCATCTCGACATAACCGGTGAGCGGGAAGTCCTTGCGCTGGGGATGCCCCTCGAAGCCGTAGTCGGTCAGGATGCGGCGCAGGTCGGGGTGGCCGGAAAAGTAGATGCCGTACATGTCCCAGACCTCGCGCTCGAGCCAGAGCGCACCGCTCCAGATATCGACCATCGACGGCAGCGGCATCATCTCGCCCACCGGCACCTTGACCCGCAGGCGGATGTTGTGGCGCAGCGAAAGCAGGTTGTAGACGACATCGAAGCGCTGGGGACGCTGGGGCCAGTCGACGGCGGTGACGTCGATCAACTGGCGGAACATGCAATCGGTGTCGTCGCGCAGCCAGGTCATCAGGTCGACGAGGCGTTCGTGGGTGGCGTGCAGCGTCGCCTGACCGCGGTCGAAGGTGGTTTCACCCACGCCTTCGGAGAACCGCGCGGCAGCGGCGGCACCGATTTCGATCAGAGCTTGCGACATGAGGCGTTTCCCGATCGTCTAGCGGCGGATGGTGCCCGTGCGCCTGATCTTCTTCTGCAACTGCAGAATGCCGTAGACCAGAGCCTCCGCCGTGGGCGGACAGCCGGGAACATAGATGTCGACGGGCACGATGCGGTCGCAGCCGCGCACCACCGAATAGGAATAGTGATAGTAGCCGCCACCGTTGGCGCAGGAGCCCATGGAGATGACCCAGCGCGGCTCGGGCATCTGGTCGTAGACCTTGCGCAGCGCCGGGGCCATCTTGTTGCACAGGGTGCCGGCCACGATCATGACGTCGGACTGGCGCGGCGAGGCGCGCGGGATGATGCCGAAGCGGTCGAGGTCGTAGCGGCTCATGTAGGCGTGGATCATCTCCACGCCGCAGCATGCCAGGCCGAAGGTCATCGGCCACAGGCTGCCGGTGCGCGCCCAGTTGACCAGCTTGTCGACATTGGAGAAGACGAATCCCTTGTCCTGAATCTCCTGACCGACGCGCTTGAGCAGCGCGTCCTGGTCGGTGCCCGGCGGGATGTCAGCCAGAAGCGGTTCTACTCCCATTCGAGAGCTCCCTTGCGCCATTCGTAGACGAAGCCGACCGTCAGCACGCTCAGGAAGACGACCATCGACCAGAAGCCGAACTGCCCGATTTCCGAGAGCGAGACCGCCCAGGGAAAGAGGAAGGCGACTTCGAGGTCGAAGATGATGAAGAGGATGGAGACGAGATAGAAACGGACGTCGAAGCGGCCGCGCGCGTCCTCGAACGCATCGAAGCCGCATTCGTAGGCCGAGAGTTTCTCGGGATCCGGGTTCTTCGGGCCGACCAGCCAGGAAGCGCCGATCATGACGCAGGCCATGGCGGTGGCTAGGCCGAGGAAAATCAGGATGGGAAGGTATTCTCTGAGGAGGTCGGTCATGGCTCCGTTCCGTGTGCGCCCCCTTATATTGTCCGGGACCGCGGCTGTGAAGGCAGAACTCGGCTCGGCATCCACATCCGGGACCATGCTGGCGCGGCAGGCACACCCTCCGCGGACGCGGAGATTGCAGGACGGCACATGGGGGAAAGTGGCGGGAGTGACGGGACTCGAACCCGCGACCTCTGGCGTGACAGGCCAGCGCTCTAACCAACTGAGCTACACCCCCTTGGGGCACCGGTGAATTAGGGGAGCCACCCTGCCCTGTCAAGCGGATTGCCACGCTTCGAGGCCAGGAAAGTGGTGGGCGATGACGGGTTCGAACCGCCGACCTACTGGGTGTAAACCAGGCGCTCTACCAGCTGAGCTAATCGCCCGCATTCGGGAGTAACAACGCAGCCTCGACCCGGGTGTCAAGGCTGCCGTTCAAATGGAAACCGCCGGCCATCTTGCGACGACCGGCGGCCCGAAAGCTCCTTGTCAGGATGCGATCAGTTGACCGCGTCCTTGAGCGCCTTGCCAGCCTTGAACTTGGGCTGCTTGGACGCCGGGATCTTGATCTTCTCGCCAGTGCGGGGATTGCGTCCCTCGCTGGCAGCACGCGAGGCCACGGAGAAGGTGCCGAAGCCCACGAGACGGACCTCCGAACCCTTTGCCAGAGCATCCGAAATCGAAGCGAAAACAGAGTCGACGGCGCGCGCAGCATCGGCCTTGGTCAGCTCTGCACTTTCAGCAACGGCAGCTACGAGATCATTCTTGTTCACGGTAAGGGCCCCTCCCACGATCGGCGGTTGGCGATGGATGAATTTGGTTTGCTTATGTCTTGCATCCCCAAAGCGTCATGATCCTAACGCTCCGAACGGCGAAAGGTCAACGCGACAAGTGCCAAGATGCGCAGATTTCTGCGCCTCCTGTGGATGGCAGGCGTTCCGGAAGCGCCATCCTGGCGTCACGTTCGTGACGCATCGCGCCGGCCCGGAAGAGGCCGGCCGCAGAATCGAAAGCGCGGCGTCCTTGCGAACGCCGCGCCCTTCGAACCATCCGGCAACGATCAGTGGGTAATCGCGACGCCGAGGTCGTCGACCTCGCCCGAGGCCGGAACCTTCTTCTCGATCTCGTCGTCCTCGTTCCACTCGATGGCGACAGGCGCCTCGACCAGGGCGTGGAGAATGACCTCGTCGACCGTGGAGACGGGAATGATCGTGATCCCTTCCTTCACGTTGGCGGGGATGTCGGCCAGATCCTTCTCGTTGTCCTTGGGGATCAGCACGGTCTTGATGCCGCCGCGGTGTGCGGCGAGCAGCTTCTCCTTGAGGCCGCCGATGGGCAGAACGCGCCCGCGCAGCGTGATCTCGCCGGTCATGGCGACCGAACACTTCACCGGGATGCCGGTCAGCGACGAGAGGATCGCCGTGAACATGCCGATGCCGGCCGAGGGACCGTCCTTCGGCGTGGCGCCCTCGGGAACGTGGACGTGGATGTCCCTGCGGTCGAAGATCGTGGGCTTGAGGCCGAGCGCCGTCGCCCGCAGGCGCACGTAGCTCTTGGCCGCCTGGATCGACTCCTGCATGACGTCGCCGAGCTTTCCGGTGATCGTCATCTTGCCCTTGCCGGGCATGACGATCGCCTCGATCGAGAGCAACTCGCCGCCGACCTCGGTCCAGGCCAGGCCGGTGACGACACCGACCAGGTCCTCGAGTTCGGCCTCGCCGTAGCGGTACTTGCGCACGCCGGCGTACTTGTCGAGGTTCTCGGACGTCACCTCGACCGAGGTCGCGCCATCGGCGACGATCTCGCGCACGGCCTTGCGCTGCAGATTGGCGATCTCGCGCTCGAGGTTACGCACGCCGGCTTCCCGTGTGTAGTAGCGGATCAGGTCGCGCAACCCGCCCTCGGTGATCGACCACTCGCCTTCCTTCAGGCCGTGGCCCTCGAGCTGCTTGGAGACCAGGTGGTCCTGGGCGATGCGGACCTTCTCATCCTCGGTGTAGCCGGTCAGGCGGATCAGCTCCATGCGATCAAGCAGGGGCTGGGGAATGCGGGTCGTGTTTGCCGTCGTGACGAACATGACGTCGCTGAGATCGTAATCGACCTCCAGGTAATGGTCGTTGAAGCTGGCGTTCTGCTCGGGGTCGAGCACCTCGAGCAGCGCCGAGCTGGGATCGCCGCGCCAGTCGTTGCCGAGCTTGTCGATCTCGTCGAGCAGGAACAGCGGGTTCGACGACTTGGCCTTCTTCATGCCCTGGATGATCTTGCCGGGCATCGAGCCGATGTAGGTCCGGCGATGGCCCCGCACCTCGGCCTCGTCGCGCACGCCGCCCAGCGACATGCGCACGAAGTTGCGCCCGGTCGCCTTGGCGATCGACTTGCCCAGCGAGGTCTTGCCGACGCCCGGGGGGCCGACGAGGCACAGGATCGGGCCGCGCAGCTTGGCGCTGCGCACCTGCACCGCCAGGTATTCGATGATCCGCTCCTTGACCTTCTCCAGGCCGAAGTGATCGGCGTCGAGCACCTCCTGGGCGAGCTTGAGGTCCTTCTTCAGCTTGGTGCGCTTCTTCCACGGGATCGAGAGCATCCAGTCGAGATAGTTGCGCACGACCGTGGCCTCGGCCGACATCGGGCTCATGGTCCGCAGCTTCTTGAGCTCGGCCATGGCCCGCTCGCGGGCCTCCTTGGTCAGCCTGGTCTTCTTGATCTTCTCCTCGTACTCGCCGGCCTCGTCGCGGCCGTCCTCGCCCTCGCCGAGCTCCTTCTGGATCGCCTTCATCTGCTCGTTGAGGTAGTACTCGCGCTGGGTCTTCTCCATCTGGCGCTTGACGCGGCCACGGATTCGTTTCTCGACCTGCAGCACGCCGATCTCGCCCTCGATCAGGGCATAGACCCGCTCCAGCCGCTCCAGCACGGAGTTGACCTCGAGCAGGGCCTGCTTGTCGGAAACCTTGATCGTCAGGTGCGAGGCGACGGTGTCGACCAGCTTGCCGTAGTTCTCGATCTGGTTGAGGGAGACGAGAACCTCGGGCGGGATCTTCTTGTTGAGCTTGACGTATTCCTCGAACTGGCTGACCACGGCGCGGGCCAGTGCCTGGAGTTCGCGCTCGTCCTCGTCCTGGTCGTCCAGGATCTCGGCATAGGCCTGGAAGAACTCCTCGTTGGGCGCGTGTTCGACGATGCGCGCGCGCTGGCCGCCCTCGACCAGCACCTTGACGGTGCCGTCGGGCAGCTTGAGGAGCTGCAGCACGGTCGAGACCGTGCCGATGTCGTAGATCGCGTCGGGTCCAGGATCGTCCTGGGAGCCGTCCTTCTGGGCGACCAGCAGGATCTGCTTGTCGTCCTTCATCACGCCTTCCAGCGCCTTCACCGACTTCTCGCGGCCGACGAAGAGCGGCACGATCATGTGGGGGAACACCACGATGTCGCGCAGCGGCAGGACGGAATAGAGGGCACCTCTGGCCAATGTCACGGGCTATATCTCCGGCTTGAGGACTCGGCAATCGTGTCGCAATTGGGGCGAGACGTCGCTTTGGGCCTGTTTTGTCATCACCAAGTGGCCACGATGACGGGGCAGATCAAGGGCCGCCCCTGTCACGATGCCGGAGCCACCTCGTCTTCGCGTTCGGCGTAGATCAGCAGCGGCTGGTTGCCGTGTTCAACCACCTCGCGGTTGACCACGACCTCCTGCACGCCATCCATGCCGGGCAGATCGAACATCGTGTCGAGCAGGATCGATTCCAGGATCGAACGCAGGCCGCGGGCGCCGGTCTTGCGCGCGATCGCCTTGCGCGCCACGCCGGCCAGCGCGTCCTCGGTGAACTGGAGCTTGATGTCCTCCATCTCGAACAGCTTCTGGTACTGCTTGACCAGGGCGTTCTTTGGCGCCGAGAGGATCTCGACCAGGGCGGCCTCGTCGAGGTCGTCCAGGGTGGCGATGACCGGCAGGCGGCCGACGAACTCCGGGATCAGGCCGAACTTCAGCAGATCCTCGGGCTCGACACCCCGCAGCACCTCGCCGGTGCGCCGCTCCTCGGGGGCGCGGACATCGGCGCCGAAGCCCATGGAGGTCGGCTTGCCGCGGTCGGCGATGATCTTCTCCAGGCCGGCAAAGGCGCCGCCGCAGATGAACAGGATGTTGGTGGTGTCGACCTGCAGGAACTCCTGCTGGGGATGCTTGCGCCCACCCTGGGGCGGCACGGAGGCGACGGTGCCTTCCATGATCTTCAGCAGGGCCTGCTGCACGCCCTCGCCCGAGACGTCGCGGGTGATCGAGGGATTGTCCGACTTGCGGCTGATCTTGTCGATTTCGTCGATGTAGACGATGCCGCGCTGGGCCCGTTCGACATTGTAATCCGACGCCTGGAGCAGCTTCAGGATGATGTTCTCGACGTCCTCGCCCACATAGCCGGCCTCGGTCAGCGTGGTGGCGTCGGCCATGGTGAAGGGCACGTCGATGATGCGGGCCAGGGTCTGGGCCAACAGCGTCTTGCCCGAACCGGTCGGCCCGATCAGCATGATGTTCGACTTGGCCAGTTCGACATCGTTGTTCTTCGTCGCGTGGTTCAGACGCTTGTAATGGTTGTGGACGGCGACCGACAGCACCTTCTTGGCGTGCGACTGGCCGATGACGTAATCGTCCAGGACGTCGCGAATCTCCTTGGGCGTGGGGACGCCGTCGCTCGTCTTCTTGAAGCCGATCTTGTGCTCTTCACGGATGATGTCCATGCACAGTTCGACACATTCATCGCAGATGAAGACGGTCGGGCCCGCAATCAGTTTGCGGACTTCGTGCTGGCTCTTTCCGCAGAACGAGCAGTACAGGGTGCTTTTGGCGTCAGAGCCGGCTGCTTTGGTCATAGACCCTTATCTCACTCCCGCGGAGCGGACCGAAATGGCCAGCTACGCGCTTCCTCCGCGTTGATTCCAGCATTCTGGACGCAAAGGTCTTCAAAAAATGACAATCACCCATCCCACGTTCCACGACAACCCCGAAGGCGGAGGGGCGAGGTCACGGAAAGGGGATGGATCAGTGTCGTTGGGGATCACGGCGAATGTCTGACATGGGAAGCGTGCAGGAATTACGCCAGTCCCGGATCAAATCGGAACAGCCGCTCGTCGCCTTCGACTTCGACGGCACCCTGACGATTCGCGACAGTTTCACGCAGTTTCTGCGCTGGAAGGCCGGTCCGGGCGGCTGGGCCCTGGGTCTGGTCAAGCTGGCGCCGGCCCTGGCGGCCTATGGGCGGGATCGTGATCGGGGGCGGATCAAGGCCGCCTCGGTCAAGGAATTCCTGGCCGGCATGGACCGCGAAAGCCTGGAGGCCGAGGCGGAACGGTTCGCCGATCTGGTCTGGGACCGCTTCATGCGGCCGGACGCGCTGAAGGTCTGGAACGACTGGGGCGAGCGCGGCGCCCATCGCGTGATCGTGACCGCCTCGCCCGAGACGACGGTTGAGCCCTTCGCCCGCCGGCTGGGCGCCGAGGCCCTCTTGGGAACGCCCCTGACCTTCGACGCCGAAGGCCGGGTGACCGGCGCCTTCGATGGCGCCAACTGCCGGGGCGAGGAGAAGGTGCGGCGTCTGAAGGCCGCCTATGGCGAGGATCTGGTCCTGACGGCCGCCTATGGCGACACCTCCGGCGACGCGGAAATGCTGGCCATCGCCCAGTCGCCGGGGTTCCGGGTCTTCACCCAGCGGCCCTGAACGGCGTCAACGGCCGTCGGCGTCCACGTCGAAAACCATGGCCTTCCCCCGCGAGGTCGGGTCCCAGCCCGCCTCGATGGCGGCGGTGACGGCGTTGCGCACCGCATCGACATTGACCCGCTGCTTCTCCACGTCGGGCCGGCCGTTGGGACGCAAGGGCGGCGGAAACTGGATGATGGCCTCGCGCTTGAAATCCACATGGCGAAGGGAGACGGCCATCCCCTCCCACACCGCCCCGCCGACAGGGCGCGGCTGGCGTCGGATTTCCCAAGCGTAGGTCTCGCCCTCCACTTCGATCGTGCCTGAGGGGTCTCTTGTGAACTGCATCTCGGTTCCGATGGACGAAAAGAAAGGGGCGCGCCGCCAGGACGCGCCCCCTCATTCTAGCTGAAAAACGGGGCTCAGGCGCCGGGCGTCTTTATGCCGTCGGCGTCCGCCTGTTCGCGCCGGTCATAGACGTGGTCGACGATGCCCCAGGTCTTGGCCTCTTCGGCCGACATGAAGTGGTCGCGGTCCAGGGTGCGCTCCACCTCCTCATAGGTGCGGCCGGTATGATGGACATAGATCTCGTTCAGCCGCTTCTTGGTGTAGCGGATGTCCTCGGCGTGGCGCTCGATGTCCGAGGCCTGGCCGCGGAAGCCGCCCGAGGGCTGGTGCACCATGACCCGCGCGTTGGGCAGGGCG
>JAQCLG010000021.1 GCA_027592745.1 Pseudomonadota bacterium
GGCGCTCCGCGCGGTGCAGTGGCGCCGCCGCCCGTTCCCTCGCCGCCCTCGCGCAGCAGGCGCACCGCCTCCTCGGGCGTGGGCAGGTCGGCGGCATGGGCCAGGCGCACCAGGGTCATCTCCACCGCCTGCAGCGGCGAGGGCGTCTGGCGCGCCTCCTGCAGCCCCTTGAGCAGGATCTGCCAGGCGCGGGTGAGCTGGGGAATCGAAAGCCGTTCGGCCATGGCGCCGCCGCGCTCGCGCTCGAACTGGGGTGCTGCCTGACGGGCGGCGTCCGGTGCGGCCTTGCAGCGGGTCAGCCAGTGGGTCAGTTCCAGCAGGTCCTCGATCACGACCACCGGATCGACGCCCGCGGCGTACTGGCTCTCTAGGCCGGTCAGCGCCTCGGCCAGCCGGCCGCCCATGACCGCCTCGTAGAGGTCGAAGACCTGGCCGCGGTCGGCCAGGCCCAGCATCTCGCGCACGTCGGCCTCCTCGACCGTGCCGCTGCCCTGGGCGATCGCCTGGTCGAGGATGGAAAGGCCGTCGCGGGCTGAACCGTCGGCCGCCCGCGCGATCAGCGCCAGCGCCTCGGGCGAAGCCTGGGCATGTTCCCTGGCGACGATGTCGGCGAAGTAGTTCGCCAGCACGTCGGCATCGATCCGGCGCAGGTCGAAGCGCTGGCAGCGCGACAGGATGGTCGCCGGGATCTTGCGCAGCTCGGTGGTGGCAAAGACGAACTTCAGGTGCTCGGGCGGCTCTTCCAGCGTCTTCAGCAGGGCGTTGAAGGCCGGGGTCGAGAGCATGTGCACCTCGTCCATGACATAGACCTTGTAGCGGCCCATGGCGGGACGGTAACGCGCGGTTTCCAGCAGCTCGCGCATGTTGTCGACGCCGGTGTGGCTGGCCGCATCCATCTCCAGCACGTCGACGTGGCGGTCCTGGGCGATGGCGACGCAGTGGACGCAGACGCCGCAGGGGCTGGCGGTGACCCTGCCGGTGCCGTCCGGACCGATGCAGTTCAGCATGCGCGCGATGATGCGGGCCGTGGTCGTCTTGCCGGTGCCGCGGATGCCGGTCAGCAGGAAGGCCTGGGCGACACGTCCGGCCGCGACCGCGTTGCGCAGGGTGCGCACCAGCGCATCCTGGCCGACGACCCCCTCGAGGTCGGTCGGCCGGTACTTGCGCGCAAGGACGCGGTAGTTCTCCGGCTTGGTCGGGGCGCTGTCGCTGTCTGCCATGGCTCCGGCCGTGGTTGGGCCGCACCCGCGGGCGGCAACATGGGGGCGAGGCCCCGGCAAACGGGTTGGAAGGCCGGCACCGACCCGGGCACATCTCGCTGCGGCTGCTTCCTTCCGGACCTGACCGGGTTCACGAGGCGGCCCGTCCAGGCCGACCTTCCGAGCAGACCATATCGACCGGGTCCGCACCGGCGCAAGCCCCGTCGGGCGCGCCATGGCCGATTGATGGCCCGGCGGGGCCGTGGCAACGTCGCCGCCATGATCGATCTTTCCCATTACAGCGGCACGGCCTTCGACCGCGCCGGGCAGCGTCGTCGCGACGCCGCCTGGATCGCCACCCGGCTGAACGACCCGCAGACGCGCCTGGTGCCGGTCTGGCGCGGGCGCAGCCTGATGCGCGGCGAGGAAGCGGCCTATCTCGACCCCGCCGGTGGCTGGCACCTGATCGACAGTGCACCCAGCGCGCCGATCTTCCTCGGCATCGACGAGCGCCATGCCCTGTTCGCCCTCGACGTCTCGCACCTGGAGGAAGACGACATCGTCGACCTGGTGCCCGGCGCGGCCTTCACCGAACTCTACGGCGTGGCGGCCCAGCTCATGCGGCGCGAGGCCTCCCTGCTCTCCCATGCCGCCTGGATGGTGCACTGGAGCACACGGCACCGCTTCTGCGGCGCCTGCGGCCATGCCAACCGCGCCATGGACGCAGGCCACATGCGCAAGTGCAGCAACCCGGACTGCGGCATGATGCATTTCCCGCGCACCGATCCGGCGGTGATCGTGGTCGTCGAACACGCCGGCCGCTGCCTTCTGGCGCGCCAGAAGGGCTGGCCCGACCCCCTGCATTCCTGCCTGGCCGGGTTCGTCGAACCCGGGGAATCGGCCGAGGAGACCGTGGCGCGGGAGGTGAAGGAGGAAGCGGGCGTGACCGTCCACACCATTACCGCCCGCGGCAGCCAGCCCTGGCCCTATCCCTGTTCCCTGATGCTGGGTTTCTGGGCGCGCACCGACGATCCCACGCTCGACCTGGCCGACGACGAACTGGCAGAAGCCCGCTGGTACAGCCGGGCCGAACTGGCCGATCCCGATGCCCTGGGCATCCGCCTGCCGCGCCACGATTCCATCGCACGGCGGCTGATCGACGACTGGGTCGCGCTGGGAGACTGACACCTGCGGGGTTGCCTTGACGCCCGCTCTGGCCACATAGGTACAGGACACGCCAAGAGGTCCCGACCATGAGCAAGCTGCAAATCCACCAGATTCCCGTGCTTTCGGACAACTACGTCTATCTCGCCCACGAGCCCGAGAGCGGCGCCACGGCGGTGATCGACCCGGCGGTGACCCAGGACGTGCTGGACGCGGCAAAGGCCAAAGGCTGGACCATCACCCACATCCTCAACACCCATCACCACGGCGACCACACCGGCGGCAACCTGGAAATCAAGCAGGCGACCGGCTGCACCATCGTCGGCCCCAGGGCCGACAAGGGCCGCATCCCCGGCATCGACGTCGAGGTCGACGAGGGCGATACCTACGACCTCGGCAAGGCGCGCGCCAAGGTCTTCTTCGTGCCCGGCCACACCCGCGGCCACATCGCCTTCTGGTTCGAGGATTCCGATGCCCTGTTCTGCGGCGACACGCTGTTTGCCATGGGCTGCGGCCGCCTGTTCGAGGGCACGCCGGCCCAGATGTGGGCCTCGCTCTCCAAGCTGAAGGCCCTGCCTGATGCCACGCGGGTCTATTGCGCCCACGAATACACCCAGTCGAACGGCCGTTTCGCCCTGTCGGTCGAACCGCAGAATGCCGCCCTGGTGGCGCGCATGAAGGAGGTCGTGGCCAAGCGCGAACGGGGCGAACCCACCGTGCCCTCGACCCTGGCCGAGGAAAAGGCGACCAACCCCTTCCTGCGCCCCGACAGCCCCGACCTGCAGTCAACCGTGGGCCTTCCGGGCGGCAAGCTCGTCGAGGTCTTCGCCGAGACCCGGGCGCGCAAGGACAACTTCTAGCTTGGTGCCGTCTCAGTCGTCGCCGGCGGCGTGCGCAGCCAGGCGTTCGGACTCGATGCGGTAGGGATGGGCCGGATAGGTGCCCAGCACGCGGACCTCGCGGGCGAAGAAGCCGAGTTCCTCCAGCGCCAGCTTCAGCGGCCGGTCGTCGGGATGGCCCTCGGCATCGGCATAGAACTGGGCGGCCGAGAAGGCGCCGCCGATCATGTAACTTTCCAGCTTGGTCAGGTTGACGCCGTTGGTGGCAAAACCGCCCAGCGCCTTGTAGAGCGCGGCCGGCACGCTCCTCACGCGGAAGATCAGGCTGGTGACCAGGGGACCCGAACCGGCCGCGGGCACATGGGGCTCGCGGTCCAGGATGACGAAGCGCGTCGTGTTGTGGTCGGCGTCCTCGATGTCGGAAAGCAGGATGTCGAGACCGTAGATCTCGGCCGCCAGGGCCGAGGCGATGGCGCCCCGGGCGCGGTCGTTCCAGACCGTGACGTCGCGCGCGGCCCCGGCGGTATCGGCATGGACTACGGGTTTCAGGCCATGCTTGCGCAGGGCGGCGCGGCACTGGCCCAGGGCGTGGACATGGGAATGGACCTCGGCGAGGTCGCCCAGGCGCGCGCCCGGCGCGCCCAGGAGCTGGTGCTGCACCCGCAGGAAATGCTCGCCCACGATATGCAGGCTGGAATGGGGCATCAGGTGGTGAACGTCGGCGACCCGGCCGGCGACCGAGTTCTCGATCGGGATCATCGCCAGGCGCGCCTCGCCGCTTTCGACGGCATGGAAGACATCCTCGAACGACTCGCAGGGCAGCACGTCCATCTCGGGATAGACCTGGCGGCAGGCCATGTGGGAATAGGCGCCGGGGTTGCCCTGGAAGGCAATGAGGTTGTCTGCGCTGCTCACGGGTCTCTGCTCTCGCTCAGGAGGGCACGCGCCCGTTCGAGGTCGGCCGGAGTATCGACACCCAGGGGAACCGCGTCAACGCGGGCCACGGCGATCGTCATGCCCGCCTCCAGGGCGCGCAGCTGCTCCAGCTTCTCGCGCGTCTCCAGCGGGCTGGGCGGCAGGGTGACGTAACGGTCGAGCGCGGTGCGGCGGTAGGCGTAAAGCCCGATGTGGTGGAACAGCGGTCCCTCGCCCGACGGCGCGGTGGCGCGGGTGAAGTAAAGCGCGCGGCCCAGCCTGCCGTCCGGCTCCCAGGTGACCACCGCCTTGACGACGCTGGGTTCGGTGCGTTCGCTCTCGCGGGTGATCTCGGCCGCCAGGGTGGCGATTTCGGCGCCGCTTTCCTCGAGCGCCTGCAGCGCGGCGCGGATCGACTCCGGCTCGATCGTGGGCAGGTCGCCCTGAACGTTGAGCACGACGTCGTGAATCCAGCCGGGGTCGCCGCGTTCCAGGGCCTGATGGATGCGGTCGGAACCGGAGGGAAGGTCCGGGTCGGTCAGCACGGCGCTGCCGCCGGCCCGCTCCACCGCCTGGACGATCTCGGGTTCGGCGGCCGCGACCAGGACGGGGCCCAGCCTTGCTTCCATCGCGCGGCGCCAGACCTGGACGATCATCGGCGCACCGCCTATATCGGCAAGCGCCTTGCCCGGCAGCCGGGTCGAGGCCATGCGTGCGGGAATCACGATAATAGGGTTCATTCGCAACAGCCCCGCAGGGGTTGAATACGCGACCGTCCCATGGCTAATCTCCGCCCGCCTTTTTCCGGGGTCCGAAACGCGTCGGCCCCTCCCTCACCACTGGGGTCGGTACACATGGATTCCCTGACTTTCAACAAGTTTGCCGCTGGCATCCTGGTTGCTCTCCTGCTCGTCATGGGCATCGGGAAGCTCGGCAGCATCCTCTATGGACCCCAGGAGGTCGCGCGCGACGAGGGCGTCATGGAAGCGGGCGGCCAAGAGATGGCCGCCGACGAATCCGGTCTGGCCGAACCCGAGGAAGAGGGCATGTCGCTTGCCGCGCTGCTCAACGTCGCCGATCTCGACGCCGGCGCCGCGGTCTCCAAGAAGTGCGCGAGCTGCCACACCTTCGACAACGGCGGTGCCAACCGCGTCGGCCCCAACCTGTGGGGCGTGGTCGGCGGGCCCACCGCCCACGTGGCCGATTTCTCCTATTCGGCGGCCATCGCCGACCTGGGCAGCACCTGGACCTTCGAGGCGCTCGACGCCTTCATCCACGCGCCCAAGGCCTTCGCGCCGGGCACCAAGATGACCTTCGCCGGCCTCAACAAGCCCGAGGATCGCGCCAACCTGCTGGCCTGGATGAACCAGCAGAGCAGCAGCCCGATCGCCCTGCCCGAGCCGCCGGCCGAGGAACCCGCGACCGAGGAAGCGGTCGAGCAGACCGAGGATGCCGCCGCCGCGACCGGTACCCAGACCGAGGGCGAGACCGCCGTCGCCGCGGCCGAGAACGGTTCCGAGAACATGGTCGATGCCATCGGCAACGCCGCGGGCGAACTGGCCGACGATGCCGGTGAAGCCATGGAAGCGGTCGGCGATGCCGTGGCCGATGCCGTCGAAGGCGCCGGCGACGCCGTGGACGAGGCCACCGGGGCTTCCGATGCCTCCGGCGGCAACGACATCGAGGCAGCCATCGCCGCAGCCTCGCCCGAAGAGGGCGAGAACGTCATGAAGAAGTGCAAGAGCTGCCACACCTTCGACGAAGGCGGTCCCAACCGGGTCGGTCCCAACCTGTGGGGCGTGGTCGGCAGCCCGGTCGCCAGCCACGAGGGCTACAGCTATTCCAGCGCGATGAAGGACTACGGCGGCGACTGGACCTACGAGCGCCTGTGGTGGTACCTCCACGACCCCCGCGGCACCGTTCCGGGCACCAAGATGACCTTCGCGGGCATCAAAAACGACGCCGATGTCGACAACCTGCTGGCCTGGATGCGCCTGCAGGCCAGCGAGCCGGTGCCGCTCGACGGCGGGCAGTAGGTGACGGGCGTGGCGGACGCTTCCTATCTCAAGCACAAGGACCTCGACGGCCGCGTCATCGCCGCCGATCTCCACGAGGAGGTTCTCCGCCACGTCGCAGATCTCAAGGAAGGCGGCTGGTCGCCGCGCCTGATCTCGGTGCTGATCGGCGATGTCGATGCCGTGGAGATCTACGTGCGCAACCAGAAGCGCACCGCCGAGAAACTCGGCATCGCCTTCGAGGAGCGCCACTTCCCGGCCGACATCACCGAGTCCGAGATGCTGGCGGCGATGCAGGCGATGAATGCCGACCCGCGCATCACCGGCATCATCGTGCAGCGCCCGGCACCCGGCCACATCAACGTCAAGCGCCTGCAGTCGGCGATCCATCCGCTGAAGGACGTCGAGGGCCTGCATCCGGCCTCGATCGGCAACATCGTCTACAACGAGATCGACCTTGGCCCCTGCACCGCCATGGCCTCGGTCCACATGCTCAAGTGCACCGGCCTCACCCTGTCGGGGCTGGAGGTCGTCGTCGTCGGCCACAGCGAGATCGTCGGCAAGCCGATCGCCTTCCTGCTGATGGCCGAGGGCGCCACCGTGACGGTCTGCCACCACATGACGCGCAACCTTGCGGTCCACTGCCGCCAGGCCGATGCGGTGTTCGTCGCCGTGGGCAAGCCCGGCCTGGTCACCGGCAACATGATCAAGCCCGGCGCGGCGGTGATCGACATCGGCATCAACCGGGTCGAGGACGCCGACGGCAATGCCCGCACCGTGGGCGACTGCGACTATGAGTCATGCCGCGAGATCGCTGGCTGGATCACGCCGGTGCCGGGCGGCGTCGGGCCGGTGACGGTCGCCATGCTCATGCTCAACACCGTGACCGCGGCACGGCGCCAGATGGAGCACTATCGGCAGGCCTTTGCCGCCGACGCCTGGACAACCCTGCCCGACAAGGGCTGAACGTCAGCCGCCTTAGGCGCGCACGCTGGTGGGCTGGGTGCGCAGTTACTCGAGCAGGCGCTGGTCCATGGCACCGTTGACCACCAGCCCGGCATCGCGCTGGAAGCGGTCGACCGCCTCGCGCGTCTTGGGCCCGGCGATGCCGTCGATCTCGCCATGATAGTAGCCGCGCTCGACCAGCTCGATCTGGACCGAACGCACAAAGACCGGATCGAGCGAAGGCACCGGCTCGGAGCCCGAGGTCGCCCCGCCCTTGTTGAACAGCATGTATTCCAGCAGTTCCTTGCTCGCCACGCCGTCGACCGGCAGGCCGACGTCGCGCTGATAGGCGCGGATGGCGCCGCGCGTGCGCTGGCCCATGACGCCGTCGATGATACCGGCATTGTAGCCGCGCGCGATCAGTTCGCCCTGGATGTCCTCGATGTAGGCGCGCGCCATCTCCGCCGGCATCTCCTCCACCGTGGTCGCGATGCGGACCAGGCCGGGGGATTCCTGCATGTCGAGGCCGGGATTGCCGAAGCCGGCCTGTGCGCCGCCCGCGGCAAGGACGAGAACGAAGCTGCAGGCAACGAGACGGATCGGGGTCATGACGGGTCTCCAGAGCATGAGGCACAGGGAATAACGCACAATTGCGGCAAAAGATCGCCTTCAGAGCAAATCTATCTTGTCGAGGTAGAGCGGATTCACACGATTGCCCGGAACCGACCAACGGTTTCGGGCAATCGTGATCCGCTCTCGTGCCACATTCGCGCTTCAGCCTGGCTCAGCCCCGCACATGGGCGAGGTACTCGGCCGAGCGCATCTCGATCAGGCGCGACGCCGTGCGTTCGAACTCGAAGGCGCCGTCGGGGCCCTCGTAGAGCGCTTCGGGCGGGGCATCGGCCGAACAGATCAGGCCGACGCGGTTGTCGTAGAGCACGTCGATCAGGGCGATGAAACGCATCGCCTCGTTGCGCTGCTCGCGGCCCATGCGCGGAATGCCGTCCAGGATGAAGGTGTGGAAACGTTCGGCCAGCGCCAGGTAGTCGCGGGCGCCCAGGGGACGCGCGCAGAGGTCGCCGAAGGCGAACCGCGCGACCTGGCGGGCCTGGCAGGGCACCTCGATCAAACGGCCCTGGACCTCCACGGTCTCGGCCGTGGCCTCGCCGTCGCCGATGAGATGGGCAAAGGCCTCGTCCAGCGCCCGGCGCGCCGCGGCGTCGGCGGGCACCAGGTAGACGTCGTGGGCCGCCAGGAATGCCAGGCGGTAGTCCTCCCGGGCTTCGACCGGCACGATGTCGAGCCGTTCCTCCAGCATGGCGATGAAGGGCAGGAAGAGCTGGCGGTTGATGCCCCCGGCATAAAGGTCGCCGGGCGCCCGGTTGGAGGTCGCCACGACGACGAGACCGCGGGCAAACAGCTTCTCGAACAACCGGCCCAGGATCATCGCATCGGCGATGTCGGTGACGTGGAATTCGTCGAAACAGAGCAGCCGGGCCTCTGCGGCGATGCCGTCGGCGACCATGCCGATGGTGTCGTGGGTCTGGTGGCCGTTCTGGCGTTCCTCGTGGATGCGCCGATGGACGTCGCGCATGAAGGCGTGGAAGTGGACGCGGCGCTTGCGCGCGACCGGCGCGCTTTCGAAGAAGAGGTCCATCAGCAGCGACTTGCCGCCGCCGACCCCGCCCCACAGATAGACGCCGCGCGGCACCGCATCGCCGCCACGCCGGCCGAACAGGGCGCCCAGCAGGCCATGGGACGCCCGCCCCTGCTCGCCCAGTTCCCGGGCCAGGGTCTGCAGGCGCCCGGCAGCGGCTTCCTGGGCGGGATCGCGGCGCAGCGTGCCGGACGCGCACAGGGCGAGATAGCGGTCGAGGGGGCCGTCGGTCATGGGGCTCGGAGGACGCTTGGAAGGTCCGTGGGTTTAGCCCGACGGCGCGCCATGGGCAATGCGCGGGCTTGACGGCGCCGCCGTGCTGCCGTGGGATCGCCCGGAACCGCAAGGACCACGCCATGACCGATCTCGATCTCTGCTACACGCCCGCGTCCGAACTGGCCCGGCGCATCCGCAACAGGGAGCAGTCGCCGGTCGAGATCGTCGCCAACAGCCTGGCGCGCATCGAAGAGGTCAACCCGGACCTCAACTGCTTCTGCTTCACCTTCCCCGAGGAAGCGCTGGCTGCCGCAGCCGCGGCCGAGGAGGCGGTGATGCGCGGCGAGCAGGTCGGAGCGCTCCACGGCGTGCCGATCGCGATCAAGGACTTCACGCCGACCCGGGGCAAGACCACGACCATGGGCAGCAAGGTCTATGCCGACTGGGTGCCCGACGAGGATGCCCAGATCGTCAAGGACCTGACGCGGGCCGGCGCCATCATGGTGGGCAAGACGACGACGCCGGAGTTCGCCCATGCCGGCTTCACCCACAGCCCGCTCTGGGGCGTCACGCGCAACCCCTGGAATACGCAGCACACGCCGGGCGGCTCCTCGGGCGGCTCGGGCGCGGCGGTGGCCTCGGGCTGCGTTCCCCTCGCCGAGGGCTCCGACATGGGCGGCTCGGTGCGCATTCCCGCCTCCTGTTGCGGCACCGTGGGCCTCAAGCCCAGCCTGGGACGTATCCCCATGACGGTGCTGCCCACGGTGTTCGACAACATCAGCCACTTCGGCCCGCTGGCGCGCACGATCGACGATGCCGCCCTGTTCCTGGCCGCCGCCCAGGGGCCCTTCGAGCGCGACATCATGAGCCTGCAGACCCCGCTCGGCATCGCCCTGCCCATCGGCGGCGACGTGAAGGGCCTGCGCATCGCGCTCGACATGGATCTGGGCTTCTACGCGGTCGATGACGAGGTCGCCGCCAATGTCGAGGCCTGCGCCGCGGCCCTGCGCGATGCCGGCGCCATCGTCGAGGAGGTCGACCTCGGCTGGACACGCAGGATGAGCGATGCCTGGAACGTCTACTGGGACGTCTATCTCGCCGCCTTCTTCGAGCAGCATCTCGACAGCCGGCGCGAGGACCTCGATCCAACGATCGCGGCCATGTTCGACTCCGCGCGCAAGGTCGATGCCATCACCTTCAAGCGGCTGGAGTTCGTGCGCACGCAGCAGTGGCAGGCCCTGTGCGACATCTTCGAGCGTTACGATGCCCTGATCTGCCCGACCTGCCCGATTCCTGCGCCCCCCGCCGACGCACGTGATGCAGAGCTTTACGGCGAGACGGACGAGGGCAAGCTGCGCGCCGACGCCATGACCGAGGTCTTCAACAACATCGCCCAGTGCCCTGCGCTTTCGGTGCCCTCGGGCTGGTCGAAGGCGGGGCTGCCGACCGGCCTGCAGATCGTCGGCCATCGTTTCGACGACCTGATGGCCCTGCGCATCGGCGCGGCGATCGAGCGCCTGCGCCCCTGGGCCGACCGGCGTCCGCCGCTCTAGCTGCGCCAGCGCAGACCGGCCAACGCAAGAGCGAGCCAGCCGGCGATGAAGGAGAGGCCCCCGGCCGGCGCCAGCAGGGTGACGGCCTGGTGGCCGCCCAGGGCCGAAAACGCCAGGGTGCCGCAGAAGAGGACCATGCCGGAAAGGAACAGGCCGCCGGCGAGGTTGGCCCAGCGGCGCGCCGCGGTCGTTGCCAGCCAGGCCACGCCGACCAGTGCCAGGGCGTGCCACATCAGGTAACGCACGGCGGTCTCCAGGCGATGGGCCGCCTCGGGTTCGGCGACATGGGCGGCCATGGCGCCCAGCGCCACGGCGAGCGCGCCGGCCAGCCCGGCGATGATCAACCAGGGTTTCATGGCGCCAGCTTTCGGCGAGATCGACAGGCAACGCAAGCGCGTTCCGGTGATTGTTGTGGTCAGAGCGATCACAACAAGAGGAACCGAGCCATGAGCAAACTGGACGGAAAACGCATCGCCATTCTCTCGACCAACGGTTGCAAGCAATCCAGGCTGGAAGGGCAGGGACTGGGGCAACGAGGTCGACGTCGATTTCGCCCTGGGCTGGCCGCGCGGCCGCAACGAGAGCTACATCGAGCGGCTCGGGCGCGAACCCGAGCAGGGTCAGCCGGCGACGACGTCGAGCAGCCAGTGCAGGCCGTAGGCCACGCCCGCCACGCCCACGACGCCTGCGGCATAAAGGCCGGCGAACCAGAGCCAGCGGCGGCGCGCCTCAGTCGTGGCCATAACCGTCGTCGCGCGAGGGCGGGCCGCGGAACACCCAGTAGGTGTAGGCCGTGTAGCAGAGGATCACCGGCAGAACGATGACGACGCCGACCAGGAGCAGCTGCTGGCTCGCGGGCACAGCGGCGGCCTCCCAGATGGTCAGGACACGCGGCACGGCATAGGGCCACAGGCTGATGCCCAGCCCCAGGAAACACAGCAGGAAGGCCGCGATGGCGCTGAGGAAGGGAAGCAGGGTGCGGTCCCGGACCAGGCCGTACCACATCGACGCTAAGGCCGCGGCGGTCAGGAACGGCACCGGCATCAGCCAGAGCATGTCGGGCCAGGTGAACCAGCGCCGCTCGATCTCCGGGTCGACGAGCGGCGTCCACAGGCTGACGACGGCCATGGCGATCAGCACCAGGGCGGCCAGGCGCATCGCCATGGTGCGCGCCCATTCGCGCAGTTCGCCCCTGCTCTTGGTCACCAGGAAACAGGCGCCCAGCAGGCCGTAGCCGGCGACCAGCGCCGCGCCCGTGAACAGGTTGAAGGGATGGAGCCAGTTCCACATGCCGCCGATGTGGGCGCCGTCCTCGAAGTTGAAGCCGCCGACGAAATGGCCGAGCACGATGCCCTGGCAGAAGGTCGCCAGGGTCGAGCCGGTGGCAAAGACCCGGCGCCAGATGTGTTCGCTGCCGGGGGAGCGGTGGCGGAACTCGAAGGCGACGCCGCGCAGGATCAGGCCCAGCAGCATGACAAAGATCGGCAGGTAGACCGCCGGCAGCAGCATCGAATAGGCGCGCGGGAAGATCGCCAGCAGGATGACGCCGCCCAGCACCAGCCAGGTCTCGTTGCCGTCCCAGACCGGGGCGATGGTCGCCATCATGTGATCGCGTTCTTGGCGCGACCGGGTGAAGGGAAAGAGGATGCCGATGCCCAGGTCGAAGCCGTCGAGCACGACATACATGATGACGCCCACGACCAGGATCAGGGCCCAGACGACGACGAGGTCCATCAGCCTGCTCCCCCGCCCGAAGCCGGTTGCGGTCCCTGTGCGATGAGCCGTGCGCCCACGCCCAGGAAGACGATCATGATGGCGCTATAGACCACGCTGATGGCGATCAGCGAAAAGGCGACCCCTCCGGTGGTCAGGCTGGGCGTTACCGCATCGGCGGTGCGCAGCACGTTGTAGACGACCCAGGGCTGGCGCCCGGCCTCCGTGGTGATCCAACCCGCCAGGGTGGCGACCACGCCCAGCGGGCCGACCAGCATCAGCAGGCGCAGGTACCAGCGCGTTTCGGCCAGGCGTTTGCGGTGACGCAGCCATTGCCCCGCGAAGGCAACGGCGATCAGCAGGAAACCGATGCCGACCATGACGCGGAAGGAGAAGAAGACGAGCGGCACGTAGGGCCGGTCGGCCGCCGGCACTGTGTTGAGGCCGACCAGGGTGCCGTCGAGCGTATGGGTCAGGATCAGGCTGCCCAGGTAGGGAATGCTGACTTCCCAGAGATTGCGTTCCAGCTCCATGTCGGGCCAGGCAAAGAGGATCAGCGGCGCGCCCGAGACGGTTTCCCAGTGGCCCTCGATCGCGGCGATCTTGATCGGCTGGTACTCCAGCGTGTTGAGGCCGTGCTGGTCGCCCAGGAAGGCCTGCAGGGGTGCGGCGACCACCGCCATGGCCAGCGCCAGCTTGAGCGAGACGGTCATCGCCTCGCGTTCCCTGTCGCGCAGGATGCACCAGGCCGAGATGCCGGCCACGACGAAGGCCGAGCTGACCAGGGAGGCATTGACCATGTGGAGCAGGCGGTAGGGGAAGGACGGGTTGAAGATCACCGCCAGCCAGTCCTCCGGCACGGCGTAGCCGGCCGCACTGATGCTGTAGCCCGCCGGCGTGTGCATCCAGGAATTGGCCGAGAGGATCCAGAACGCCGAAAAGGTCGTGCCCAGCGCGACCAGGCAGGTCGCCGTGAAATGCAGGCGCGGCCCGACCTTGTTGACGCCGAACAGCATGATGCCGATGAAGCCGGCTTCGAGGAAGAAGGCGGTCAGCACCTCGTAGCCGATCAGCGGGCCCAGGACGTCGCCGATGAAGTCGGAATAGCCGCTGAAGTTCAGGCCGAATTCGAAGGAGAGCACGACGCCCGAGACGACGCCGATGCCGAAGGCGAGCGCAAAGAGCTTCACCCAGAAGCGGTAGAGGCGGATGTAGACCTCGCGCCCGGTCTTCAGCCAGAGCCCCTCGAGAAAGGCCAGGAACAGGGCCAGACCGATGGTCATGGTCGGGAAGATGATGTGAAACGCCGTGGTCAGGCCGAACTGGATGCGCGACAGCAGGAGAGCGTCAACGTCCACGGCGCACGTCCTTTCGCGCCGACCTGCTCTCGCGCGCCATCAGTTGAGCGCCATGCGGAGCTTGTCGAGCATCTGCTCGACCTCGGTGCGTTCGGCGCCGCGCGGGGGTTCGCTGGAGAGGAAGGCGTGGAAGGCCTCGATCGCCGCACCGACATTGCCGCGATGGGCCTCGACCATGCCGAGGTCGCGCTTGAGGGTGACGCTGTCCGGCGCGATCAGGATCATGCGCCGGGTCATCTCGGCGCCCCGTTCCAGTTCGCCCTCCTGCAGGGCGCGCGTGCGGATGTTGTTGATCAGGCGCAGCAGCACGGAGCGGTTGTCGACCGGCTCGAACCAGGCGCGGTCGAGTTCGGCATGGGTGCCCAGCACCTGCTTGGCGAGGTTGCGCAGGTCGAGGGTGTCGCGTGCCGCGCCGCCCTCGAAGGGGTCGATGATCAGCCGTTCGCCCTTGCCCTCCAGGCGCAGCAGGAAATGCGAGGGGAAGCTCAGCCCCTCGACCTTCCAGCCCACGGCCCGGGCGGTATGCATGTAGAGGATGCCGAGCGCCACCGGGATGCCCTTGCGACGGGCGATAACGCGCATCAGGTCGGCATTGTCGGGATCGTCGTAGGTCTCGCGGTCGCCGCTGTAGCCGTGGCGCTCGAAGAGGACGCGGGCGATCGCCCAGGCGCGCCCTTCCAGGGTGCCGCCGCGATGGCCCAGCGCCGCGGCATCGGCCGCCAGCGCCGCCAGATGCTGGCGGCAGGCGTGGCCACTGGAGTCCGGGTGATCGAGCAAGGCAAGCAGCAGTGCCGCCTCGGCGATGTCGATGGCCTCGTCCTCGGCCTCGCCCATGGCGGCGAGCCTTGCCCTGATGTCGTCCATGGCGTTCAAGCGAATCCCGTCCCTGCCGTGCCACCGCGGCGCGATCATGCCACATTGACCGGCAACGTGCAGCCCGAGCGTGCCTGAAAGATGACGAGCAAGACCGCCCCAGACGATCTTGGACCCTGCCCCCTGTGCGGGCGTCCCATGGTGGACGGCCCGAGCATCGACCGCCACCACTGGGTGCCCCGAAGCCGTGGCGGACGGCAACAATCGGCCATGCACCAGGTCTGCCACCGCAAGATCCATGCGGTGCTCTCGGAGGCAGAACTCGCCCACGACTATGCCGACGCCGAGGCCCTGCGGGCCCACCCCGAGATCGCCCGTTTCATCGCCTGGGTCCAGCGCAAGCCCCCGGAATGGAACGCCTGGCACCGCAGCGCGGGACGGCGCTGAGTCAGGCGGCCTGCGGCATCGTGCGCAGGCGCCGGATGGGCGAAAGCAGCAGCACGAGCGGCGCCAGCAGCCCGCCGACAACGCCGATCCAGAGTGCCGTGCGCGGGGCATCGAGGGTGGCGATCTGGCCGGCAAGCACCGCGCCGACGGGAAGCAGGATGCCCGCTGCGACATGGAAGCTGGCATTGGCCCGGCCCAGCACGGCCTGGGGCAGCACGGTCTGGCGCAGGCTCATGGCGTGGATCAGGAAGGCGACGATCAGGGCGTCGCTGAACAGCTGGTGGGCGCCCAGGAACCCCAGGACCCGCCACTCCGGTCCGCCGGCCAGCGGGATCAGCAGGGCCAGCGCCTGGCCGCTGGCCAGCAGCACGATCATGGCCGGGCCGAGACCCAGGGTCTGCATCAGGAAGATCATGTAGATGCCGTAGAAGAAGCCGCCGAAGAAGGCCTCGATCGCGGCCACCAGGAAGAGCGGGCGCACGAGGTCATGGCGCCAGCAGGCGCCCAGGCCGAGGACGAGGTTGCTGACCAGGGTGGGGCGCACCTCGGGCAGCGGCGAAAGCGTCTCGCGCACGCGGATCGAGAGCAGGAACGCCGCCGAGACGAGGTAGGAGACGGCATCGGCCAGGATCGCCAGGGGTGCCGTCAGCAGGTCGACCAGGATGCCGCCGGCGCTCGGCCCGCCGATCTCGGCGACGGCGTCGGTCGCCTCCAGCTTGGCGTTGCCCTCGGTCAGGTGCTCCCTGCCGATCAGCACCGGCAGCCAGGTGTTGTCGGCGATCTGGAACAGGGTCGAGCAGGCGCCGACGCCGGCCGCCACGATGTAGAGCTGGGCCATGGAGAGCATGTCGCACCAGGCCGCGATGGGCACGGTGAACAGCAGGCCGGCGCGCATCAGGTCGCAGAACACCAGCATCGGCCGCTTGGCGCTGCGGTCGATGCGACCGCCCAGTAGCAGGCCGACCAGGATGCCCGGTGCCACGGCCAGGGCCGAGAGGATGCCGATCTCCCAGGGCAGCGCGCCGACCACCAGCAGGGCGACGATGGGCAGGGCGGTGCGGCTGATGCGGCTGCCGAATGCGCTGATCGCCTGGGCCGCCCACAGCCGCATGAAGTCGCCGTGGCGCCAGAGGCCGTGGCGCGGCCAAACCGTGATCTCGCGCAACGCCATCGCCGCCCCGTCCCCTGAACCCGCACGGCGCGCTCGCGCCTGTGCAAACTGCTCTATAGTGGCCTTCGATCCCTTCCGCCAACCGCCCGGCCAACCGCGTGACCCAGCCCCTGCCTGCGGACGAGGCGCCCGCCCAGCCCGACCGCCGCTTTGCCTTTTTCCTGCTGTTTGCCAGCCTGGTCTGCGTCGGCCTGGGCCAGTCCCTGCTCTTCACCGTGCTGCCGCCCCTGGGCCGGGCCATGGGGCTGGTGGAGTGGCAGGTCGGCACCATCTTCGCCTTCTCGGGTGCGATGTGGTTCCTGATGAGCCCGTTCTGGGGGCGCAAGAGCGATGTCTGGGGGCGCAAGCCCGTGGTGCTGCTGGGCATCACCGCCTACGCCATCTCCATGACCCTGTTCCTGGTCATGGTGAAGGTCGGCATGCTGGGCCTGCTGCCGCTCGCCATCGCCTTTCCGCTGATGGTCCTGACCCGCGGCATCTTCGGCCTGGTCGGATCGGGCAGTTTCCCCGCCGCGCAGGCCTATGTCGCCGACCGCACGACACGGGCCGAGCGCACCAGCAACGTCGCGCTGATCAATGCCTCCTTCGGCGTCGGCGTCATCTTCGGCCCCGGCCTGGGCGCAATGCTCTCAGGCATCGACCTGCTGGCGCCGCTCTACGCCGTGGCCGCCATCGCCTTCCTCAGCGCGCTCGCCATCGCGATCTTCCTGCCCGAGAAACGTGCGCCGATGTCGGCGCGCACGACGACGGTGAAGATGAGCCCCTTCGACCGGCGCATCATGCCGCTGGCCGGCGCCAGCGTGGTGATGAGCATCTGCCAGGCCGCGACCATGCAGACCGCGGCCTTCTTCGTCATGGACGTGCTGGAACTGACGCCCGAGCAGACCGCGCAGAAGGCCGGCATCGCGCTCACGGCCTCGGCCGCCGCGGCCCTGCTGGTGCAGGTCTTTGCCATCCGCAAGTTCGACCTGACGCCGCGGGTGCTGCTGCGCTGGGGGGCGGCGATCTCGCTGATCGGCTTCATCGTCTTCATCTTCAGCGGCAGCTACGTGCCCCTGGTCATCGCCCTGATGCTGCACGGCATCGGCCAGGGCATGCTGCGGCCTGGCTTGGGTGCCGCGGCCTCCCTCGCCGTGGGACCGCACGAGCAGGGCGGTGCGGCAGGCCTGATCACGGCGACCGGGCCGGTCGGCCACGTGCTTTCGCCCTTCATCATCATGCCGCTCTACCAGTTCAACCATCACGGCCCCTACGTCATGAACGGCGTTCTGATGGCCGGCCTGCTGGTCTATATTTTCACCAGTTCCCGCATCCGCGCCGTCCTGAACCGCGCCCGCATCTGAGGAGCCGCCCCATGGCCGTGATCAACCGCATCGCCGAATTCCACGACGACATGACGGCCTGGCGCCGCGACATCCACGCCCATCCCGAGACCGCCTTCGAGGAGATCCGCACCGCCGATACCGTGGCCGCCCTGCTCGAGGGTTTCGGCATGGAGGTCCACCGGGGCCTGGCCACGACCGGGGTGGTGGGCACGCTGAAGGCCGGCAGCGGCAGCCGCAGCATCGGCCTGCGCGCCGACATGGACGCGCTCCACCTCCACGAGAAGAACAGTTTTGACCACCGCTCGGTCAACGACGGCAAGATGCACGCCTGCGGCCATGACGGGCACACCACCATGCTGCTGGGCGCGGCCCGTTACCTTGCCGAGACGCGCAACTTCGACGGCACCATCCACTTCATCTTCCAGCCGGCCGAGGAGAACGAGGGCGGCGGCCGGGTGATGGTCGAGGAGGGCCTCTTCGAGCAGTTCCCCTGCGACGCCGTCTACGGCATGCACAACGCGCCGGGCATCGAGGTCGGCAGGTTCGCGGTGCGCGAGGGACCGTTCCTGGCCGCCTTCGACATCTTCGAGATCACCGTCACGGGCGTGGGCACCCACGCCGCGATGCCCGACCGCGGCATCGACCCGATGATCCCGGCAGCACAGATCGTCACCGCCCTGCAGACGATCCCCTCGCGCCGGGTCTCGCCGCTTTCCTCGGCCGTGGTCTCGGTGACGCAGATCCACGGCGGCGACACCTGGAACGTCATCCCCGATCAGGTCGTGCTGCGCGGCACCTGCCGCTGGTTCGACAGGACCGTGCGAGACCTGCTCGAACCCGCGATGCGCCAGATCGCCGACGGCATCGCCGCCGCGCACCGCTGCAGCGCCAGCCTGCGCTACGAGCGGCGTTACCCCGCCACCGTCAACGCCCCCGCCGAAACCGCCTTTGCCGCCGGCGTCGCCGAGGCCTTGGTCGGCCCCGAACACGTCGACCGCAACTTCGAGCCCGACATGGGCTCGGAGGATTTCGCCTTCATGCTGGAGCAGAAACCCGGCTGCTACATCCTGATCGGCAACGGCCCCGAGGAAGGCGGCTGCCTGCTGCACAACCCCCACTACGACTTCAACGACGCCGTCCTGCCCCTGGGCGCCAGCTACTGGGCCAGGCTGGCGGAGGCGGCGCTGGCGCGGGGGTAATCCTTCCACATGGCACACCCTGCGGCTTGCCTACATAGCGCAAGCCTTGTGAACCGCTCCCCCTCTCCCCCTTGTGGGAGAGGGCAGGGTGAGCGACTGTCTGCATTGTCAAGCTGTCATGGTGATAGTTGCGCGGACGTCACGTGCTTTCGCGTTGAGTCGAACGAGGAGCTTTCGAGCAAGAGCGACACGGATTTCCTTTTTGGACTTGCCGGCCTGGCTCAACCTTCGATGGAAGTCTGCGAAGTCGGGATTGTGGCGCCGGACGACGTCAGCGACGACGAAGAGGATGGCCCTGAGGCTCCTTCGTCCTCCGTGGACGCGTCGTTTTCCGCTGTGTTTTCGGCTGTCCTTGGCCATGGGGGCCAGACCGGCGAGTTTGCCGGCGGCCTTGTTGGAGATAGTCCCGATCTCGGCGAACTCGGCCATCAGGGTGGCGACGGTGTGATCGGCCACGCCCTTGATCTCGCGGAAGGCCTGGTCGAGGGCCTGCCACAGGGGATCGTCTCCGATGAGGGCTGCGATCTCGGCCGAGAGTGTCCGGACCTGGCGTTTGATCACGGACAGGATCTCGTCGATCGAGGCGAGCGCGGAAGGATCGCGCACCAGTCGGCGCTGGTTGGTCTGCGTGGTCTTGATGACGGTGATCTGGCGCAAGCGGGTGACCAGGGCGCGCAGGCGATCCTGGTTGGCATCGGCCGGCGTCCGGGGTTCAGGCTGGCAGACCTCGCCATACCGGGCGATGACGGCAGCATCGATCCGGTCTGTCTTTTCCAGGAAGCCCATCGCCTCGGCCAGCCGGCGTACCTGGCGCGGGTTGACCACGGCGCAGGCCATGCCGGCCTCCCACAACAGGCTGAAGGTCAGCCTCTCGTATCCGCCGGTGGCTTCCAGCACCACCAGCTCGGCATCATGGTGCCGACAGAACACGATCAGCTCAGCAATACCCTCGGCGGCGTTGGCCACGCGAACCTGGGCACCGGCCAGGCCGATGCTGGCATCGAGATGGTCCTTCGAGACATCCACTCCACAGATGATCTTGGTCACGGTAACCTGCCTTGTGCGTGCGATTGGCGATCAAGCGACTGTTCGGTCGTACGTGACAGCGGCCAGGATCCCAGGGCTCACCCACGGTTGTTGCCGGAGGGGGTACGGGCGACCTGGACCGCGCACGGGGACCGGTGGCCACCGGTCCCCGTGCGACATCGCTTCCATCACAACGCGATGCCAAAATCCAGATACAAGGGGTCTTGCGCGCGGCAGGCCGGGCACTTCGGATCATGTCCGCGCTACCGCGCGCAAGACCCCTCACCCTGCCCTCTCCCACAAGGGGAGAGGGGGAGGAAATTCTCAGGGCCGAAGGCGGCGGCTCACCCGTCCAGGTTGGGCAGGTCCGGGAATTCGCCGAATTCGATGCCTTCGTCGGCCAGTTCGGCGGCCTGTTCGCGGGTCGCCTGGCCGTAGATGCTGCGCTTGTCGGTTTCGCCGTAGTGGATCTTGCGCGCCTCGTCGGCAAAACGCGGGCCGACGTGCTCGAAGTTCTTCTCCACGTGTTCCTTGACCGCGCGCATCATCGCCAGCACCTGGCCGGCCTGTTCCTTCTGCTGGGCCAGGCTCAGGGTCTTTTCGGGCGCCGGGGCGGCCAGCTCGGCCGATTTGGCCGCCGAGGAGCGGGTCGCGACATTGGGCGCCATCAGCGCCTTGGCGATCTTCTTGTCGCCGCAGACCGGGCATGCGACCTCGCCCGCGTCGGCCTGGGCCTGGAACGCGCTGCTGTCGGCGAACCAGCCCTCGAAGACATGGTCCTTGCGGCATTTGAGGTCGAAGACGATCATGTGCGGGAACGCCTCGTGAAATCAGGGCCTTAGACCCTCGTGGATCATGACTATATGTGCCCTTTGCCCCCGGTAACAAGATGACAGGCACGCGACATAGCCATGGCGCCGATCTCCCGGCTTCCCCCTGGATCGCACGTTTTGCGCCGCTGATCCCGCAAGGCGGGCGTGTGCTCGACGTCGCCGCCGGCGGCGGGCGCCACACCCGTTACCTGCTGGAGCGCGGCCACAGGGTGAGCGCGATCGACGTCGATGTCTCTGGCCTGGCCGACCTTGCCGGCCATCCCGGCGCGGAGATCGTCGAGGCCGACCTGGAAACCGGCGAACCATGGCCCTACGGCAGCCACCGCTTCGCCGCCGTGGTGGTGACCAACTACCTCTACCGTCCCCTGCTGCCCAACCTGGTCTCCTGCATCGGCCCCGGCGGCCTGCTGCTCTACGAGACCTTCGCGGAGGGCAACGAGCAGTTCGGGCGGCCGAGCAACCTTGCCTTCCTGCTCAGGCCCGGCGAACTGCTGGAGGCTGTGGCCGGCCGCCTGCGCGTGCTGGCCTACGAGGACCTCATCGTCGATGAACCCAGACCCGCCGCCGTGCAGCGCATCTGCGCCCGCCGGGAGGGGTGAACGACCAACCACAGCGTTGGGGTCAGGAGGGCGCGGGCCCTACTCCGCCGCGGCCTTCGCGGCCGCCTCAGGCGCACTGTAGCGGCGGTCGTGCCGGAGGGCGGGCAGGATGCCGCGGACGCGCGCGACCTCGGCCATGTCGCATTCGGCCATGATGAAGCCGACCTCGGTGCCGCCGTCGGCCAGCACCGTGCCCCAGGGATCGATGATGAGCGAATGGCCGCAGGTGCGCCGGGCGCCGGGATGGCTGCCGGTCTGGCAGGGGGCAAAGACGAAGGCGCCGCATTCGATGGCACGCGCCCGCAGCAGGACCTCCCAGTGGGCATCGCCCGTCACCCTGGTGAAGGCCGCCGGGCAGGTCAGCATGGTGGCGCCGGCCTGGGCGAGGTCGCGGTAGAGGTGGGGGAAGCGCAGGTCATAGCAGATCGTCATGCCCAGCGGTCCCCACGGGGTCTGCGCCAGCACCGCCTTGTCGCCGGGATGGAACATGCTGGATTCCCGGTAGCGCGAACCATCGGGCAGATCGACATCGAACATGTGGATCTTCTCGTAGTCGGCGACCGTGTTGCCGTCGGGATCGAACAGGAAGGCATGGTTGGCGAGCGTGCCGTCGGCGCGCAGCGCGGCCACGGAACCGGCCTGCAGCCAGGTGCCGGTTTCCTTCGCCACGGCGGCAAAGGCCTTCAGCGCGGGATGTTCGGCGGGGCGCCTGGCGTTTTCCAGACGCTGTTCCTCGCTGGCGGCCATCAGGGCGACGTTCTCGGGCAGGCCGATCAGCTCGGCGCCGGCCTCGGCCGCCCGGCGCACCAGGTCGCAGGCGGTCTCGACGTTGCGCGGCAGGTTCTCGTCGGCGTTGACCTGGACGCAGGCGATCTTGACCTTGTTCATGCCGCGATCCCCAGCAGCCCGTCGAGCTTGCCCTGGCGCTCGAGCGCATGGAGTTCGTCGCTGCCGCCCACGGGCACGCCGTCGATGAAGATCTGCGGCACGGTGCGGCCCCCGTTCGACAGGCGGGTCATCTCCTCGCGCCTGGCCGGGTCCATCATCACGTCGATCTCGGTGAACTCCACGCCCTTGGACTTCAGCAGCGCCTTGGCGCGATGGCAGTAGGGGCAGAACATGGTGCTGTAGACGACGACTTCGGCCATGGGGCGCTCCGGCTCGGGACGGGCTGAGGATAACATCCTAGGTGGTGGCGCGCACCACACGCGCAAGGGTGACGACGTCCACGCCCGCCGCGCCGGCCCGGTAAAGTGTCCGTGCGCAGGCCTCGACCGTCGCGCCCGTGGTGAAGACGTCGTCGACCAGCAGGATGCGCCGGCCCGGCACCAGGGCGGCCCGGTGCGGGCGCACCGCGATGGCGCCGCGCACGTTGTCGAAGCGCTGGTTGCGGTAGAGCCCGCCCTGGGAGGGTGTCGCCCGCGTGCGCGCCAGCAGGTCGATCGCCACGGGCCGGCCGGCCAGGCGGGACAGCGCCAGGGCGAGCATGGCCGACTGGTTGTAGCGGCGCGCCAGCAGGCGGCGGCGGTGGAGCGGCACGCAGGCGACCAGGTCGGCCTCCTCCAGCAGGGGACCGGCGGCACGCTGCAGCCAGCGGGCAAAGGCCGGCACCAGGTGGGTGCGGTCGGCGCGCTTGAAACCCACGATCAGGCGGGCCGAGAGATCGTTGTAACGCAGCGCCGCACGCGCCCGCTCGAAGGCCGGCGGCGATGCGGCGCAACCGCCGCACAGGGCGCCCTCGCCCAGGTCGAAGTCGAAGGGCAGGCCGCAGCGGGCACACTGCGGCGCGGTGATGAGATCGAGACCCGGCCAGCAGTTCGCGCACAGCGCCGTGCCCGCTCCGACGATGCCGCCGCAGGCGATACAGCGCGGCGGCAGCACGGCATCGAGCATCGTTCGGCCGGCAGCGGCAAACAGGGCGGGCATCTCCATGAACCGATTCCCGCGCAGCGGGCAGGCGCCGTCAAGGCCGGTCTTGCGGCAGCGGCCGGCAGCGGGCAGAACGGCTGCGATGAACGACCCGATCGCCCCCTTCGACCGCAACGCCCTGCGCCGCCACCGCGCACGGGCGGCGCGGATCGATAACGCAGATGCCGAGTTCCTCTTCGCCGAGGTCGGCGAACGCCTGATCGACCGGCTCGACGACATCCGCCGCAGCTTTCCCGTGGCCCTGGAGATCGGCGCCCGTCGCGGCGCCCTGCGTACCGCACTGTCCGGGCGCAACGGCATCGTCACGCTGATCCAGGCCGATCCCTCCCCGGCCATGGCCGCGGCCGGGACGGGGCCGCGCCTGGCGATGGACGAGGAGGCGCTGCCCTTCGGCAACGCCAGCCTCGACCTCGTCCTTTCCAACCTGGCGCTGCACTGGACCAACGACCTGCCCGGCGCCCTGGCGCAGATCCGCCGCGCCCTGCGCCCCGACGGACTGCTGCTGGCCGCCATGATCGGCGGCGACAGCCTGATCGAATTGCGCGGCGTTTTGGCGGAGGCCGAAGCCGGCGTGACCGGCGGGATGAGCCCGCGCCTCTCGCCGCTGGTCGACGTGCGCGATGCCGGCGCCCTGCTGCAGCGCGCCGGCTTTGCCCTGCCCGTGGTCGACATCGACCGCATCGACGTCAGCTACCCCGACGCGCTCGCCCTGATGCGCGACCTGCGCGCCATGGGCGAGGCCAATGCCCTGGCCGAACGGCCGCGCACCCTCGCCCGACGCGACGTCATGCTGGCCGCCGCCGCCCTCTACGCCGAACGCCACGGCGATGCCGAGGGCCGCATCCCTGCCACCTTCGACATCGTCTATCTCTCCGGCTGGGCGCCCGACGCCAGCCAGCAGAAACCCCTGCGTCCCGGCAGCGGCCAGATCAGCCTGACGCAGGTGCTGGGGGAGGACGACGTCTCGTAGGTCGCCGGCCGTGCCTTTTCCTCCTCATTCCCGCGAACGCGGGAATCCAGGGTGGCAGGCGCTCACCACTGCCACAGCCCGATACCCTGGGCGCCCGCTTCCGCGGGCGTGAGGAGAGATTTGTAGCGAGGCATGAAGGGCCTGGGGGCTCAAAGCAGGTCGCAGAGCATCGCGACCAGGGGCACGTCGGCGGCGGGCATGGGGTAGGCCGACATCCGGTTGGGCCGCACCCAGGCGAGTTCGGCGTGTTCCAGCGCGCTCACCGTGCCCTTCCAGCGGCGGCAGACGTAGAGCGGCATCAGCAGGTGGAAATCGTCGTAGGCGTGGCTGGCGAAGGTGAAGGGCGCCAGGCAGGCCTGCGTCACGTCGATGCCCAGTTCCTCGCGCAGCTCGCGGATCAGCGCCACCTCCGGCGTCTCGCCCTGCTGCACCTTGCCGCCGGGAAACTCCCAGAGGCCCGCCATCGGCTTGCCTTGCGGGCGGCGGGCAAGCAGCACCCGGTCGTCGATGTCGACCAGGGCGCAGGCAACGACCAGCACGGACTTCACGAGCGCCACTCCTGCCGTGTCAGCCGGTAGCATTCGCCGATCATGCTGCCGCCGCGCTCGGGCAGGACGTCGAAGGCGACATTGCCGATGCGCCGCAGCCCGGCCTTGGCGAGCACCCGGCAGGAGGCCCGGTTGACGACCGCGGCATGCGAATGGAGGGCATCGAGGCCGAGGTCGACGAAAGCGAAGTCGACCACGGCCCGGGCGGCCTCGGTGGCGTAACCCCGGCCCCAGAGCCAGAGCGCAAAGATGTAGCCCAGTTCGGCGGCACGGCGGTCCTCGAAGAGATCGAGGCCGATGGAGCCGATCGCCTCGCTGCCCGTCTTCTCGAGCACGACCCAGACATGGCCGCCGCCGTGGCGGCGTTCGGCGACCACGGCCTCGGCGAAGGCGATGCCGCCGCCAGTCGGGTAGGGATGGGGCACTTCCGCGGTGTAGCGCGCGACCTCCCACAGGCGGGCGTAGGCCTCGACGTCGCGGCCGTGGCGGGGTTCCAGGGGCTCCAGCCGCAGGCGCCTGGTGATGAGGGTCGGGATCGTCATGGCGCGCGCGTTCTAGCCCCCGCCGCACGCGCCGTCCACGGCCTCAGCGCAGCTGCGACCAGTAGGCACGGTAGGCCTCGCACAACATGTCGGTGTCGCGCGCCGGGGCGGGCATCCTCTGCTCGCCGATGCGGCGCAGCCCGGCCTTGGCCAACACGCGGCAGGAAGCGGGGTTCTCGACATTGGCGTAGGCCTCGATCAGGTCCAGCCGCATGTAGCCGAACCCTAGGCGGATCATGGCACGCGCCGCCTCGGTGGCGTAACCCTTGCCCCAGGCCCAGGGGGCGAAGGCGTAGCCCAGTTCGCCGGTGCGGCGGTCGTCGGCAAGGGTGATGTCGATGACGCCGACCATGCCCTCCTCGCCCCCGCCGATCACGGCAAAGACCCAGCCGCCGCCGTCGCGCCGCTCCTGGGTCGAGCGCCGCGCGAAATCCTCGGCGCAGCGCGGCGGATAGGGGTGGGGAATGTTGGCGGTGTAACGCGAGACCTCCCAGAGCCGCGCGAAACGATCGAGACCGCGGGCGTGTTCGAGCACCAGGGGCTCAAGACGCAGGCGTTCGGTCGCAACCGGCCGGGGGCCTTCGAGCTTCACGGGCGGCCCCGCGCTGCCGGCGCAAGGCTGCTGCGGGCACGCCCTTCGTCGTTGCACGACCGCCTGTCGGCGCCGGCAATGGCGAAACTCGGCATGAAGAACCCCCGTTGTGCAGCCGCTCGGGCGGCATGCTAAGACCGCGCCGACTCGGGCGCAAACACCGGAGAGTTCCCTGGACACGAACGCAGGATCGCGCGGCAGCGATGCAACAGGTGCGCCCGGCCGGCGCGCCGAGCTGATGGCCCTGGCACGCCTGGGCGTGCCGCTGGCCGGCGCCAACCTCGCCGAGCTGAGCATGGCGCTGACCGACATGGCGATCGTGGGCCGCCTGGGCGCGGTAGAATTCGCCGCCGTCGGCCTGGCCGGCGGCGTCATCTTCAGTGCCGAAGCGATCCTCTCGGGCGTGCTCACCGTCGTTGGCGTGCTGGTCGCCGAGGCCTATGGGCGTGGCGAGCGCGAACGGGTCGGCGCCATCGCAGGCCAGGGCCTGCGCATCGGACTGCTGCTGTCCCTGCCGCTCATGGCGCTCTGCCTCATCCTGCCCGGGATCCTGGCATGGACCGGCCAGGATCCGGCGGTGGTCGCCCTGGGCGCGGTCTATCTCAACGCGGTGGTGTGGTCCTTCCCGTTTTTCATGGCCTATGCCGTGCTGGTCGATGTCGCCACGGCCCTGCACCGGCCCCGCACGGTGTTCCTGGTCTCGACCACCGCCGTGGCGGTGAATGCCGTGCTGAGCTGGTATCTCGTCTTCGGCGTCGGGGGGTGGAACGGGCTGGGTGTCGCCGGCGCCGGTTACGCCACCAGCCTGGTCAACGCCGCCATGGTGACCGCCCTGGCCGCCGCCTGTTTCGGCGGCAGGCAACTGCGCCGCTGGCTGCCGCTTGGCGCCCTGCTGCGCGGCGACCGTGCGGCGGGCCGCGACATCGTCAAGGTCGGCCTGCCGGTGGCCGGCATGACGCTGGCCGAAAGCGGCATGTTCACGGTCGTCATGGTCCTGATCGGCGGTTTTGGCGCGATCGCCCTGGCGGCCAGCAAGATGGTCTTCGGGTATGTCCAGGTCGCCGGCGCCTTTGCCTTCGCAGCGGCCGATGCGGCAGCGATCCGCGTCGCCCTGGCGGCCGGGCGCGGCGACCGCACGGGCGTCTCGCGCGCCGGGCTGCTTGCCTGCATCGTCGGCACGGCGATCCTCGTCCTGCTCGCCCTAGTGCCGCTCGCCTTCCCCCATGGCGTGGCGGCGGTGTTCCTGGGGCAGCTCGACGGCCAGGACCTAGAGGTCGCCCGGCAGGCCCGCCTGCTCTTCGGCATCGGAGCGCTCTATCTCGTGCTGCAGGGCCTGCAGACCATCACCGAACATGCCCTGCGCGGCCTGCGCGACACGCTGGTGCCGATGTGGCAGTCGCTGGCCGGCCTCTGGCTGATCGGCCTGGCGGGCGGCGCGCTGCTTGCCCATGCCCTGGACATGGGGGTCGCCGGCCTGTGGTGGGGCATGGCGGCGGGCGCAGGCATCACCGCCATGCTTTTCCTGCGCCGCTTCTGCGTCCTGGCCGCGCGGGTCGGCCCGCCCGGGGACACTCAGGAACGGTAGTCGGCGTTGATGTCGATGTAGCCGCGCGTCAGGTCGCAGGTCCACACGGTCGCCTTGCCGCGCCCGATGCCGACGTCGACCGCGATGACGATGTCACGGCCTGCCATGTGGCGCGCGACGGGAGCCTCGTCGTAGCCCTCCGGCGGGGCGCCGTTGACCGCGACGGCATGGCCACCGACCAGGATGTCGAGGCTGGTCTCGGCGATCTGCTGGCCCGACTTGCCCACCGCCATGACGATGCGGCCCCAGTTGGCATCGCCCCCGGCGATCGCGGTCTTGACGAGCGGGGAGTTGGCGATGGCAAGCCCGATGGTGCGCGCCGCGCGCGAGGACTTCGCACCGCTCACCGTGATCTCGACGAACTTCTGGGCGCCCTCGCCGTCGCGCACGACCTGGTGGGCAAGGTCGAGGCAGACGCCGTCGAGTGCCTTGCGGAAGGCGCGCAGGTGGGGATCGGAAAGCGCGCTCACCTTCCGGTGCCCTGCCGCACCGGTGGCAAAGAGCTGCAGGGTGTCGCTGGTCGAGGTGTCGCTGTCGACCGTGATGGCGTTGAACGAACGGTCGGCCGCCGAGGCGAGCATCGCCTGGAGCACGGCCGGGGGGATCGCCGCATCGGTGAAGACGTAGGCCAGCATCGTCGCCATGTCCGGCGCGATCATGCCCGAGCCCTTGGCCATGCCGGTGATCGTCACCGGCGTGCCGGCGATCTCGGTCATCACCGAGGCGCCCTTGGGGTAGGTGTCGGTCGTCATGATGGCGACCGCGGCGTCCTCGAAGGCGCCGGCTTTCAGTCGTTTGTGGACGTTGGGCAGTTCCCGCACGATCTTCTCGATCGGCAGCGGCTGGCCGATGACGCCGGTCGAGGCGACGAACACCTCGCCCGGCTTGCCGCCGACGAGATCGGCGACGGCGCGCGCGGCAGACGCCACGGCATCGTCGCCGGCCTTGCCGGTGTAGACGTTGGCATTTCCCGAATTGACGATCAGCGCGCGAGCCTTGCCCCTGGCCAGGTGCTTGCGGCACCAGCGCACCGGAGCGCCCGCCGTGCTCGATTTCGTGAACACGCCGGCGACGCTTGCCGGACGCTCGAACACCGCAAGCATCAGGTCGAGCTTGGTCGAACTGGCCTTGATGCCGCAGCGCCCGGTCGCCAGCGCAACGCCGGCGACCGGGAGCATGTCGGGGAAACGCTCCGGTGCGAGCGGCGATACGGCGGTGGTGGGCGAAGCGGCCATGGCGTCAGTCCGATGCGGGTTCTTCCGTGGCGCCCACAATCTCGATGTCGGCGTCGGCGCGCAATGCATCGATGCGGTCGTAGATCGCCTGTTCGGCGATCTGGCCCCGCAGGGTCGCGGCCATCTCCTCGAAGCCGGGAACCGGCGCGGAGCGGCGCTCCTCGACCTTGATGACATGCCAGCCGAAGGGCGACTGCACGGGGCCGGAAATCTCGCCGGCCTGCAGGGCAAAGGCGGCATCGGCGAACTCGGGCACCATCTCCTCGTGGCCGAACCAGCCCAGGTCGCCGCCGTCGGGCCCGCTGGGGCCGGTCGAGGCCTCCTGGGCCAGGGTGGCGAAATCCTCGCCGGCTTCCAGACGCTCGACCAGGGCCTGGGCCTCCTCCTCGCTCTCGACCAGGATGTGGCGGGCGTGGATCTGCTCGCCCTGGCCGAACGCGGCATACTCGGCAGCCCAGGTCTCATAGGCGGCCTGAAGCTCCTCGTCGCTGATCTCGGCCGACATGACGTCCTGCATGTAGAGCTGCTGGAGGACCTGCTCGCCGATCATGACCATCTGGTCGCGGTAGGCCTCGCTCTCCTCCAGGCCCTGCGCCTGGGCGGCCGCGACCACCAGCTTGCGGTCGATGACCTGGTTGAGCATGGGCTCCCAGAGCGTCTCGATCGGAATCTGCTGGTATTCGGCAGGCAGCCCCTGGATGGCGGCGACCACATCGTCGCGCGTGATCTCTGCGCCATCGACCCGTGCGACGACCTCGTCGCCCTCCTGGGCAAGGGCGGGAAGGGCAAAAACGGCAAGACAAAGGGCGCCTACGGCGGCCCGCAACATCCTCATCAGACATCCTCCAGGGGGAAAGTTGGCGTTTCAGACCATATTGGTCGCCGGGACACAAGGGCCACCCCGATCACGCCGCGTTGACACAGGCGGTGGCGCTCCCTATCTGTGCCGGGTCACACAGCCTGCTTTCCGCGGGCCCAAAACATTGGATTCACAGATGCTTGGCGCCATTGCCAGCCGGCTGTTCGGGTCGGCCAACCAACGCCAGCTTAAGAAACTGGGCAAGACCGTCGAGCGCATCAATGCCCTGGAGCCCAAGCTCCAGGCTCTCGACGATGCGGCGCTGACCGCCAGGACCGACGAGTTCCGCCAGCGCCTGGCCGGCGGGGAAACGCTCGACGCACTCCTGCCTGAGGCCTATGCCACCGTGCGCGAGGCGGCCCGGCGTGTGCTCGGCCAGCGCCATTTCGACGTCCAGCTGCTGGGCGGCATGGTCCTGCACCAGGGCAGGATTTCGGAGATGAAGACCGGCGAGGGCAAGACCCTGGTCTCCACCCTGCCGGCCTATCTCAATGCCATCGAGGGCAAGGGCGTCCACATCGTCACGGTCAACGACTATCTCGCCCGGCGCGATGCCGAGTGGATGGGGCGGATCTACCGTTTCCTGGGCCTCACTGTGGGCGTCATCGTGCCCGGCCTCGACGATGTCGCCCGGCGCGCCCAGTATGCCTGCGACATCACCTATGCGACCAACAACGAGCTGGGCTTCGACTACCTGCGCGACAACATGAAGTTCTCGCTCGACAGCATGGTCCAGCGCGACTTCAACTTCGCCATCGTCGACGAGGTCGACAGCATCCTGATCGACGAGGCGCGCACGCCGCTGGTGATCTCCGGCCCGACCGAGGATAGCTCGGAGGCCTATCGCAACGTCGACAAGCTGATCCCCAGGCTGGTCGAGGACGACTACGACAAGGACGAGAAGCAGCGTGCGGTCTCGCTCACCGAGCAGGGCACCGAGCGGATCGAGGCGCTGCTCACCGACGCCGGCCTGCTCAGCGAGGGCGGCCTCTACGACGTTCAGAACGTCAGCCTGGTCCACCACGTCAACCAGGCCCTGCGCGCCCACAAGCTGTTCACGCGCGATGTCGACTACATCGTCAAGGACGACAAGGTCATCATCATCGACGAATTCACCGGCCGCATGATGGAAGGCCGGCGCTACAGCGAGGGCCTGCACCAGGCCCTGGAAGCCAAGGAAAACGTCAAGGTCCAGACCGAGAACCAGACGCTGGCCTCGATCACCTTCCAGAACTACTTCCGCCTCTACCCCAAGCTTGCCGGCATGACCGGCACGGCCATGACCGAGGCCGGCGAGTTCGCCGAGATCTACGGCCTGGAGGTGGTCGAGATGCCGACCCATCGCCCGATGCAGCGCATCGACCACGACGATGCGGTCTACCGCACGGCAGCCGAGAAATACGAGGCGATCATCGACCTGGTCGCCGAGAGCCACGCCAAGGGCCAGCCCGTCCTGGTCGGCACCGTCTCGATCGAGAAGTCCGAGATGCTGGGATCGATGCTCAAGAAGCGCAAGATCCCCCACAACGTGCTCAACGCGCGCTACCACGAGCAGGAAGCCCATATCGTGGCCCAGGCCGGACGGCCGGGCGCGGTCACGATCGCGACCAACATGGCCGGCCGCGGCACCGATATCCAGCTTGGCGGCAATGCCGACATGCGCATCGCCGCAGAACTCGCCGCCATCGAGGACGAAGGCCGGCGCGCCGGCGAGGAAGCCCGCATCCGCGAGGAGGTCGCGGCTGCGCGCGAGAAGGTCCTTGCCGCCGGCGGCCTGTGCATCATCGGCACCGAACGCCACGAGAGCCGCCGCATCGACAACCAGCTGCGCGGCCGTTCGGGCCGCCAGGGCGATCCCGGCGCCTCCTTCTTCCTGCTTTCGCTGGAAGACGACCTGATGCGCATCTTCGGCAGCGACCGTCTCGACGGCATGCTGAAGAAGCTGGGCCTGGAGGAAGGCGAGGCGATCACCCACACCTGGGTCAACAAGGCGATCGAGCGCGCCCAGGGCAAGGTCGAGGCGCGCAACTTCGACATCCGCAAGAACCTGCTGCGCTTCGACAACGTGATGAACGACCAGCGCAAGGTGATCTACGAGCAGCGCCGCGACCTGATGCGCACCAGCGACGTCTCCGAGACGATCGCCCACATGCGCCAGGAAGTGATCGAGGACCTCGTCACCCGCTGCATCCCGCCCGGCGTCTATCCTGAACAGTGGGAAACCCACTCGCTGGCCGAGGAGGTCAACCGCATCCTGGGCCTCAACCTGCCGGTCGCCGAATGGGCCGCCGAGGAGGGCATCGCCGACGAGGAGGTGCGCGAGCGCATCCAGAAGGCCGCCGACGAGAAGGCCGCCGAGAAGGAACAGCTCTACACGCCTCCGGTCATGCGCGTGGCCGAGAAGAGCCTGCTGCTGCAGATCCTCGACAACAAGTGGCGCGACCACCTGCACTCGCTCGACCACCTGCGCCAGGCCGTTGGCCTGCGTGCCTACGCCCAGAAGGACCCGCTGCGCGAGTACCAGCGCGAGGCCTTCGACCTGTTCGACCACCTGCTGGCGGGCCTGCGCGAAAGCGTGACGCAGATGCTGATGCATGTGGAGATCCGGGTCGATGCCGCCGACGTGCTCGCCCGGCGCCAGGAGCAGCAGCAGGCCAGACTGCAGGAAAGCCGCGTCGATCCCGCGCTGGCCGCACAGCAGCCCGCGGCGGCGGCCCAGGGCGGCATCGGCGACTGGGACGGCGGCCCGGTGGTACGCCGCGCCGATCCGGGCCAGCGCAAGTCCGGCGATCCCGCCACTTGGGGCCGCGTCGGGCGCAACGAGCCCTGTCCCTGCGGCTCGGGCAAGAAGTACAAGCACTGCCACGGCAGGCTGGAGCAGGACGCCACCGTCGAGCGGGTTTCCTGAGGGGGCCACTGCCGCTCATCCGTCATGGCGGTGCCACGAGAGTTGCAGCAATGACCGAGCCGGGACGCACCGACGACTTCCAAGACCGGGTGCTGGAACTTCTCAAGGCCATCGAAGGGCACGATGGCCGGGGGCTTGTCGGTATCAGCACGCTGCGCAGCGTGCTGCTTGATCTGCATGATTTCCTGCTTTCCGGCGCCGTGAATTCCCGTACGGCTGCCCATCCCAATCCACTCACGCGGTATGGCTGCCAGTGCTTCTCGCAATCGGACGAGGACGGTATCACGCTCGAAATCCTGCGCCGTCCCGGAATCTTTGCCGAGTTCGGTGTCGGCAATGGTCTTCAGAACAACACCCTGATCCTTGCCGCACTGGGCTGGAACGGTGTGTGGGTGGGTGACGAGGCCCTTGCCTTCGATCTCTCGGGGATTCCATCGCAGCGGTTGAACTTTCAGCAGGTGCGTATCACGCGCGACAACATCGTCGGGCTGGCCCGCAGCGGTCTGGCGGCCCTGCACGCCGAAAACGCTGATGTCATTTCCTGCGATCTCGACGGCAACGACCTTCTTTTTGTCGAAGCGCTGCTGGAGAGCGGGCTCAAGCCCAGTCTTTTCATCGTCGAGTACAATGCGAAGTTTCCCCCGCCGGTACGTTTCGCCATCGCCTATGACGCCGAACACCGGTGGCAGGGCGACGATTACTACGGCGCCTCGCTCTGCAGCTTCACCGATCTGTTTGCACGCTTCGGCTACATGCTCGTCTGCTGCAACGCTCATACCGGCACGAACACCTTTTTCGTGGAGCAACGGCATCGTGAGCATTTCCAGGACGTTCCCGGCGATGTCACGGAAATCTACGCCGCGCCGCATCAGCACATGCTCAATCGGCACGGCCAGAAGACCTCTCCACGGACCGTGCGCCATCTGTTCCGAACGACGCCCGGTTGAAGCACCCAACCCTGCACCTTAGATTTGTCTGACAGCTTGATGGAATCGTCTGGCGGGGTTCTACTCGCAGCCACCGATGCCATTTGAATTGCAGCGCCAGCCGATGCGCTGTCGTTGGATACCTGCGGCCCGCAGCCCGACGATCACGAACAAGGAGAGCCTCATGAAACTTCACAAGCTGATCGAGAAGATCCAGGCCCGGGGCGCCACGCGCCGGGAAATACACGCCGCCATGGCCGGCGCCGGGCTGGGCATCGCAACTTTCCCCGGCACGGCGAGTTACGCGCGCGCCGAGGGCGAGGTGACCTATTTCACCTGGGCCGGCTAAGACATTCCCGAGTTCGTTCCCGGCTACATCCAGAAGTACGGCGGCCCGCCCGCCTATTCGCTGTTCGGCGAGGATGAGGAAGCCTTCTCCAAGGTGCGCGCGGGTTATCGCCCCGATGTCGCCCATCCCTGCAAGGTCACCCTGGGCCGCTTCCGCGACGCGGGCCTGATCGAGCCGATGGACCCCAGCCGCATCGCCGCCTGGCCCGATGTCTGGCCGGAGCTGAAGAACTCCGACGGCGTGGAGACCGATGAAGGCATCTGGCAGGTGCCCTTCGACTGGGGCAACGCCTCCGTGCTCTACCGCACCGATCTGGTCGATCCGGCCTATCAGGAGAACCCGACCTGGGAAATCCTCTGGGACGAGCGTTATGCCGGCAAGCTGGCGACCTTCGATTCGGTCGATGGCGCGGTCCTGGTTGCGGGCCTGGTCGCGGGCGCCCAGGACATCTTCCACATGACCGACGAGGAACTGGCGCGCGCCAAGGAACTGCTGACCAAGCAGCGCGACCTGCTGCTCTTCTACTGGACCGACCAGTCGGCGGTGGAACAGGCGCTGGCCTCGGGCGAGCTCGTGGCCGCCTACGCCTGGAACGATGCCGTGGTGAACCTCAAGAACCAGGGCCTGCCGGTCGAGTACATGAACCCCAAGGAAGGCATCTTCACCTGGTTCTGCGGCATGGTCATGATCAAGGACGGCCCAGGCGACAAGGAAGCCGCCTACGACCTGATCAACGCCATGCTGGAGCCGGAAGTCGGCGCCTGGCTGATCGACAATTACGGCTACGGCCACGCCAACAGCAAGTCGGCCGAACTGGTCGCGCCCGAGCGTCTGGTCGAGCTGGGCATCAGTTCACCCTCGGCCCTGTTCGCCGACGGCATCTTCTTTGCCGAGATCGATCCCGATGTGCGCCAGCGCTACATCGACGCCTTCGAGGAAGTGAAGGCCGGCTTCTAGATCGGATCGTCCTCGGGAGGAACCGCTCGCGGTCCCACCCGAGGAGGTGAATCCGATCCATCTCAACAAGTATGTA
>JAQCLG010000189.1 GCA_027592745.1 Pseudomonadota bacterium
CCCGTTGAGGTCGCCCGCGCGCAGCAGGAGATCGCCGAGGAAGGCCTCGTCGTCGAGGCGCAGGCCCGGCGTGTCACGCCCCGCACGCACGGTCTGGCGCTGCGCCCGTGCCGCCCAGGCCGGCTGGCCTGCGGCGTTGAGCGCCAGGGCGATGCCGCGCCAGCCTGACACCGCATCGCCCCCGGCCGAGGCGAGTCTGGCGCCCTGGCCCAGGAACCCGGCCTCGTCCTCGCGCGCGGCGGCGGCGAGCAGGGGAGCGATCTCGGCGCCGTTCATGATCCCTAGCGTCCGTGCATGGAGGCGTTCTGGCCGACATGGTGGCCGGGCGGCAGGCGCCCCCAGGGCGGGAAGGGCCGCGCGTCGAAACAGCCAAAGTAGCTGTCGTGGCTGAGGCAGTCCTCGTGGATCGAGGGCCAGACGACATCGGCCAGAAAGCGCTGGTCGAGCTTGCGGTCGATCCTGTCGGTGGTGCCGGTGTACCCGGCCATCCGTTCCTCGATGCCGGTGAGGATGCCGCCGGTACCGCCCCACAGGCCGGCCAGGATCAGGTCGGTGTGGCTGTACCAGTCCCGCATCAGGTGGAAGCGTTTGCCCGAGGCAAGCCATTCATCGACCGCGACCCGCTCCTGCACCGTCAGCAGGGAATCGGCATCGCGCACCAGGAAGCGGTCGACCGCGGCATCGCCGGCCGCCAGGAAACGCCACATCAGGCCTTCCATGGCGACATGACGGGCCATGGCGACGCAGGTCGCCCCGGTAGCGCGCAGGTTGGCCAGGGTCGCCTCCGGCACCGTGTCGTCGTGGTAGAAGCCGCAGGTCCAGCCGGGGTAGATGTCGCCGGCGATGCGCGCATTGCGCTCGGCGGTCACCAGATAGCGCGGGTTGGCACCCCACAGGCTGTAGGCGATGACGTTGCGCTCGGGCCGGGAGGCATCGAAGGGCGGCGGCGGAGCCTCGGGCATGGTCCAGTGCCGGGGCAGGGCGAGGGCTGCCGCCGCCTTGGCCTCCAGGGAGCGCCGGCCCAGAGCGATGGCGTCCTCGCGCTCCTCTGTGCCGGCCAGGCAGCGTGCCAGCCCATCCATCGCGTTGAGCTTGCCGGGCCGGGCTTCCAGCACGCGGCGGTAGGCATCGGCGGCACCCCGGACATCGCCGACCTGGGTCAAGGCGAAGGCATGGTTTTCCCATCCGGCAATGTAGTCGGGCCATTCCCGCGTGATGCGCTTGCTCAAGGCCGCCGCACTGCGGGCATCGCCCAGCATCAGCATCATGGCGACCAGCAGGTTCTCGTCGTCGGCCAGGCGGCGTTTCAGGCGCATGCCGGCGTTGACGCAGGCGACCTGCGCGGCGATCGCCGGCCGGATCAGGCCGCCGTGCATCAGCAAGACCGCGATGCGCCGGTGGCCGCCGACATCGTCGTTGTCGCGCAACAGGGCACTCTGCAGGGCTTGCACCGCCCTGGCGTCGCCGCTGCGGTGCGCCTGGACCAGTTCCTCGAGGGCCTGGGGTGTGCCGAGGCTGCGCTGGCCGGTCACGTTCGCCGCGGCGGATCGATGGCGATCGGACCCGGCGCCGCGCTGGTCGGGTGCGGGGGATGGGCGGCCAGTTCGGCCTTGCGTTCGGCAAGGTCGGCGGCACTCACGAAGCCCTGGCCGGTGACGAGGCGCTCGCAGGCCGCCAGCCAGCGTTCGTAGTAGTCGCTGCTGTCGGTGCGGCCATGGCGCTCGATCTCGTCGATCAGCAGCACCTTGAAGCTTTCCCAGTCGTAGCGGCCGTCCTCGCACATCCGGGCGACCAGGGCGAAGATGCGGGCCTGCCAGGGTTCGCCGAAGCTGGGCGAACCGCCGGCCCCGTCGCTGGGAAGGTCGGCCGGCAGGCGCGGATGCGGGGTGTTCATGCCGGCTCCAGATAGGCGTCGAAGAGATCGAGCACGACACGGTCGGCCGGGTGACCCTGTGCGCCCCAGAGTTCCTTGCCTGTGAAGCGCACGCCGTAGCAGTGCTGGGGTTGTTCGCCCAGGTGTCGCGCGTTGCTGTCGGGCAGCAGGAAGGTGCCGTGGAGCAGCACGATCTCCCCGGTGCGGCCCATGGCGTAGCGTGGCAGACGGGTGTGATGGGGCGGATGGTCGTTGCGCGTGCGCACCCGGTCGCCGACGGCAAAGCGCGGCGGCGCGCCGTCATCCGGGCGACGCTTGGTGCTGCCGCGTGCAATGATCTCGGCGAGCTTCTGCGCGGTCAGTTCACCCATCGTGGTTCTCCACCAGTTCGGCCATGCGCCGGGCGATCTCCTGGCGCGTCAGGACGCCGTGTTCCTCGAGCAGGAGTTCCAGCGCCAGCATCCATTTCTCGTAGTAGCTGGCGGTCAGGTAGGTTGCGGGCGCAAGGCGTTCGATCGCATGGCGTCCTTTGTCCCCGGTCGTGCCGATGCGCGAGCCGGTGAAGAACTCGATGCCGAAGGCGCGTTTCTCCCAGTCGTGGTGAAAGACGGGTTCGTCCTCCTCCCGTTCGACCGGTCCGAAGCCGTGCATGCCGCCGAGATCGTGGATGCCGTCCATCGCGTTTTCCCTAGAGCGCCGTCACGCCGATCATGCCGTCGCGGGTGACGAGCGCGGCGAGCGCCTCCTCGTCCAGCCCCTCGGTGCCGGCGGGCCGCATCGGCAGGACCATGTAGCGCAGCTCGGCGCTGGAATCCCAGACGCGGACCTCGACGTCGTCGGCAACGCGGGTGCCGAATTCGGCGAGCACGGCGCGCGGTTCGCGCACGATGCGGGCGCGATAGGGCGGGCTCTTGTACCAGACCGGCGGCAGGCCCAGCACCGGCCAGGGGTAGCAGGAGCACAGGGTGCAGACGACGACGTTGTGGACCTCGGGCGTGTTCTCGAGCGCGACCATGTCCTCGCCCTGCAGGCCGCTGAAGCCCAGTTCAGCGATCGCCGGGGTGGCTTCGGCAAGCAGCCGCGCCTTGTAGTCCGGATCGCTCCAGGCACGGGCGACGACACGGGCGCCGTTGCGCGGCCCGACGCGGGTCTCGTAGTAGTCGACCACGAGGTCGATGGCGGCGGGATCGACGATGCCCTTCTCGGTGAGCAATTGCTCGATCGCCTTGACCCTCAGGGCGATGTCGGATTCCGGCGCGTTGTGGCGATGCCCACTCATGTCAGTCCGCCCGGATGGTGCGTGTGTTGAAGGCAACGACGATGCGGTCGCGCTGCCCAACATAGGGCAGGGCGGCATGGCGCAAGAAGGAGGGGAAGATCACCAGGCTGCCCTCGATCGAGGCCATGTCGACCGAACCCTCGGCGTTGAGATAGCGGGTCGCGTAGTCGCTGTAGGCATTGATGTTGCCGCGGGGCTCGTAGAAGCGGTTGACGCCGTTGCGTGTGGCGGCATCGGCCTCGCCCGGGTCGACGTAGTAGATGCCGCACCAGGAGCACATCGGATGGGCGTGGCTGTCGTGGTAGCCGCCGCTGCGGGTGATGTGACACCAGGATTCCACGGCCTGGACCTGGACGCGTGCATCGGGCTCCCAGAGGCCGGCGTTGACGGTCGCGCCGACCTTGTGGACCGCGGCCAGGCAGAAGTCGCGCAGGCGGCGCACTTCCTCCCGCGGGTGCTGCAGGAAGTTGAAGCGGCTTTCGAACATGTTGCCCTTGGCGCCGGGCGCCACGGTGCTGGCCTCGGTACCGCTCTGCTCCAGGGCGTAGCAGTGTTCGACCAGGCCCGCCTTGATGGCGTGATGGTCCGGGTTGGCCAGGGTGAAGATCTGGGTGGCCCAGTGGGTGCGCCCCCTGGGGCCGCCGGCGATGGGTTGGGGCTCAAGCATGTCGCGCTGCCGTTCGGTTCCTGCCGTTCCTACACCGGGCGGGCGCGGTCGACAATCGGGGGCCCCGGAAAGCAGAGAGGCCGGATCGCAGGACGATCCGGCCTCTCGTGTACTGGCTCGGCTTCGATTTTCTGACGCAGGCGATAGATGTGAGTTTCTAGGGTATGGGTCGTGACGCCAGGATTGTAGCCCCAGACTTCATTCAGCAAGGTTTCCCGGGATACCGGCTTCAGGCCGGACCGATAGAGATAGCGGAGGATCGAGGTCTCCTTGTCGGTCAAATGCACCTTTTTCTTGGCCGCCTCATCCACCAGCAGCTTGCCGCCGGGCCGGAAGACGAAGCGGTTGATGGTGAAAACCGCATCCTCGCTCGCCTCATGCTGGCGGAGATGCGCGCGCAGCCGGGCCAGCAGCACCGGCATGCGGAACGGCTTCGGAATATAGTCGTTCGCGCCGGAATCGAGGCCGAGGATCGTATCCGCGTCGCCGTCCATCGCCGTTAGCATGATGACCGGGCAGGCGACCCCGGCGCGGCGCAGCGCCTTGCAGACTTCGCGCCCGTCCATGTCCGGCAGGCCTACGTCCAGCAGAATGGCGTCATAGCGGCCGGTCTTCGCCATCGCCAGGCCAGCTTCGCCCGTGCCGGCTTCGTCGGTCTCGAAGGAATCGTGCAGCTTGAGTTGCGCCGCGAGCGTGCTGCGCAGGTCCGCTTCGTCGTCCACCAACAGAATGCGTCGAACAACCGCCATCTGACCGCGCGCCTCCAAAAATTCCTGCCCGAGCTTGGAAACCTCAAGGGCCGTCGTCAATCGCGCAATCCGCCGACTCCACAACGGCGGCGGAATTCGGCAAGCTGCGCTGAATAGAGGATAGGACAGCTTATGACGCAAGGCTCAAAAGATATTCCCGTGACCGGATCGGAAATCGTCGGCGGCGGAGGCGTCCGCGCATGAGCCAGGCCCCGACCGCGGATTTTTCCCGCAATCTCTGGACCCATACCGCCGAACCGCCGCCGGAAACGCCGCAGCTCGTCGGCAATGCGAGCGCCGATTGCGTGATCGTCGGCGGCGGCTTCACCGGGCTTTCGACGGCGCTGCATCTGGCGGAAAAAGGCGCCGCCGTCATTGTGCTCGAAGCCGAAGCGCCGGGCTTCGGCGCCTCGGGCCGCAATAACGGGCAGGTCATCCCGGCATTTTCCCGCCACAACCCGGACGACATCGTGGCGCTGTTCGGCGAGGAGCGCGGCGAGCAGATGAACGCCTGGGTCGGCGATTCCGCATCCCTGGTCTTCGATCTGATCCGCAAGCACGGCATCCGCTGCGAGGCCGCGCAGAACGGCTGGCTGCAACCGGCGCACCGGGCGAGCCGCATGGTCGGCGTCCGCGCCAAGCAATCCCAGTGGGCGAAGCGCGGCAAACCGGCCCGACTGCTCGACGGCGCCGAGACCGAAGCGATGACGGGTTCGCCCTACTACCGCCATGGCGGCTGGATCCACGAAGAGGGCGGGCATATTCATCCGCTTGGCTACAGCCGCGGCCTCGCCCGCGCGGCGCTGGCGGCAGGGGCCGCGATCCACGGCAAGTCGCCCGCGACCTCGCTTGACCGGGCCGAGGGCAAATGGCGCGTCCAGACGCCCCGCGGCTCCGTCAGCGCCGATACGGTCGTGCTCGCGACCAATGGCTATACCGGCAGCCTCTGGCCGCGGCTTCGGCAATCGATCGTCCCGTTCCGCACCTTCCATGCCGCGACCGCGCCGATGAGCGACAATATCGCCGGCAGCGTCCTGCCGGGGAATCACGGCCTTTCGGATACGCGACAGGAGCTCTGGGCGTTCCGCAAGGATCAGGGCAACCGGCTGATCACGACCGCAGCGCCGATTTCGCCCTTCGGGGCGTCGGCGAAGATCGCGCGGACGACGAAAGCCAGGCTCGAGGAAGCTTTTCCCCAGATCGGCGAGATCGACATCGCCCATGTCTGGGAAGGCTGGATCGCCATGACGCCGGAACTTCTGCCGCGCCTGCACGAACTGGCGGGCGGCGTCTTCGCGGGCCTTGGGTATTCCGGCCGCGGCATCGCCATGGCGACGGCGATGGGCGCGTCTCTGGCGGAACGGGTCATGGGCGCGCCTGCAAGCGCGGTCGCGCCCCCGCCCTCCCCGATCCGGACGCTCCCGATGCACGATATCGTGGCGCCGCTCAGCCGCGCGCTGATCGGCTATTACCGCTGGAAAGACGGCAAAGGATAATCCGTGCCTATCCGGTTGACTCCCACACCCACTAGATCTAGTGTTGGGCATGGATGTCCTGGCTCGTGAAGATTTGCCGTTCCCGCAGTCTCTGCCGGAGTTCCAGCGTATTTTCCCGGACGACACGGCCTGTGCCGCCTATCTCGAA
>JAQCLG010000190.1 GCA_027592745.1 Pseudomonadota bacterium
TGCGCAGGCCGCTGGATTCGGCCGCCAGCGTCAGGTGCGCGCGCAGCAGGCGGTTCGCCGCCACGCCACCGGCCACGACCAGCGTGTCGCCCCCGGGCCAGCGGCTGCGGAACAGGGCCGCGGCTGCCGCCACCCGGTCGGCCAGGACATCGGCGACGGCCGCCTGGAATCCGGCCGCGAGGTCGGCGATGGTTGCCGCATCGGGGGCTCCCAGCCCCTCCAGGGTCTGGCGCACCGCGGTCTTGAGGCCAGAGAAGGAAAAGTCGCAGCCCTCGCGTCCGACCATGGGGCGTGGCAGGCGGAAGCGCCGGGGATCGCCACTGGCGGCGGCACGTTCGACCGCAGGGCCGCCGGGTTGACCCAGATCGAGCAGCTTGGCGGTCTTGTCGAAGGCTTCGCCCGCGGCATCGTCGATGGTGCCGCCCAGGCGGCTGTAACGTCCCACGCCCTCGACGACGAGAAGTTGGCAATGGCCGCCCGAGATCAGCAGCAGCAGATAGGGAAAGGCGACCTCCTCGACCAGGCGCACGGTCAGGGCATGGCCCTCCAGGTGGTTGACCGCGAGGAAGGGCACGCCCGCGACCGCGGCGATCGCCTTGGCCTCGACAAGGCCGACCATGACACCGCCGATCAGTCCCGGCCCGGCGGTGGCGGCCACCGCGTCGATTCGGTCCCAGCCCAGGCCGGCCTCCGCCATGGCCTGCAGGATCAGGCCGTCGAGCCGTTCGACATGGCTGCGTGCGGCAATCTCGGGCACTACGCCACCGAAGGCCCGGTGCTCCTCGAACTGCGAGGCCAGCGCCTGTGCGAGGATGCGCCGCTCCCCGTCGACCAGGGCAGCCGCGGTCTCGTCGCAACTGGTTTCGATGCCGAGCACGATCATGGGCCAACACTAGAACGGTTTGTTGCGCCCGGTAAGCGCCAGAAGACGGCGCGGCGCTTTTCACGGACGGCGATCTGCCGTAAACGCCCCGGATGCGTCGTCTCAGACTGGCATCCCGTGGCAGCAAACTCGCCCTCTGGCAGGCAGAGGCCGTCAAGGCTGCGCTGATCGCGGCCCATCCCGGCCTGCCCGAGCCCGAGATCGTCGTCATCACCACGACAGGTGACATCGTGCGCGACAGGCCGCTCGCCGATGTCGGCGGCAAGGGCGTCTTCACACGCGAGATCGACGGCGCCCTGCTCTCGGGCGAGGCCGATGCCGCGGTCCACTCGATGAAGGACGTCGAGACCGTGCTGACGCAGGGCACCGCCCTGATCGCCATGCTGGAGCGTGCCGATCCGCGCGAGGCCTTCCTCTCGCCGGTCGCCGCCTGCCCCGGCGACCTGCCCCGTGGCGCGGTGGTTGGCTCCTCCTCGATCCGGCGGCGCGCACAGCTCCTGGCAGCCCGGCCTGACCTGGAGGTCGTGCTGTTCCGCGGCAATGTCGACACGCGTCTGGCCAAACTGCAGGCAGGGGAGGTCGCGGCGACCCTGCTGGCGCTGGCCGGTCTTGCCCGCCTCGGGCGCGACGGCGAAGTGACGCGGGTTCTCGAGACCACCGAGATGCTGCCGCCGGCCGGGCAGGGGGCGGTCGGCATCACCTGCCGCGCCGACGACGGCGAAGCCGCCGCCCTGCTGGCCGCGATCAACCACGCGCCGACCATGGTCGCGGTCGCTGCCGAGCGGGCGGTCCTGGCCCGTCTGGACGGATCCTGTAGGACCCCGATCGCGGCCCATGCGACACTTGATGGCGACCGCATGGTGCTGGAAGCCCTGGTGCTTTCGGCAGACGGCACCCGCCAGGCGCGCACCACCCGAGAGGGGCCGTCCGGCGACGGCGTGGCGATGGGCGATGACGCCGGTGTGGAACTTGCCGGCATCGCCGGCCCGGACCTGTTCGGGAGCCGCCCGGCTTGAGGATTCTCATCACGCGTCCGCAGGAGGATGCGGTGGCCTTCGCCGCCCGGCTTGCCGACTGCGGTGTCGAGAGCCTGGTCGTACCCCTGATGGAGATCGTGTTCGAGCCCGCCGCGGGCGCCGATCTCGACGGCATTCGCGCGGTCCTGCTGACCAGCGCCAACGGCGCCCGCGCGCTGGCCGCGGCAGGTTCCGGCCGCGATCTCCCGGTCATCGCCGTCGGCCCCGCCACGGCGCAGGCGGCCCGGCAGGCCGGCTTTGCCGTCATGGCCGTGGCCGGGGGCGATGTCGTCGCACTCGCCCGTACGGTGTGCGACACCCTGAAGCCCGATGACGGGACACTGCTTCATGTCTGCGGCAGCGTCGTGGCCGGAGATCTCGCCGCGGCCCTCGGCGGAGCGGGCTACACCGTGCGCCGGTTCACCGCCTATCAGGCGCGCACGGCGCGCGTCCTGCCCGACGATCTGGCGGCGGTGCTGCGCGCGGGAACGGCCGATGGCGCGGCCTTCTTCTCGCCCCGCAGTGCCGCGACCTTCGTCCGCCTGACACGGGAAGCCGGGCTTGGCGGGACATTGGAGCGTCTTGCGGGTTATTGTCTGAGCGAGGCGGTGGCGCGGGAACTCACCTGGCCGGTGTGGGGAGTACTCCGCGTGGCGTCCAGCCCCGACGGCGAGGCACTTGCCCGATTGATCTGCGCGGATGCGGAGCGGCCATGACGAACGGAAAGAACGACGACGACAAGGATCGCACGGTGAGCCCGCGCACGGTCGCCGACAGCACGGTCGGCAATGCCACCGCCGGTGGCGATTCGATTCGTGGCGACAGCCCGGCGCCGACCGCATCCGAGGATACCGTCATGGGCGGCGATGCCGATGCCGGCGTCGCGGCAATCTCGCTCGAGGAAGCCGGCCTGCGCCATCACGACGAGAAACGTGCGGGCGGCGAAGGCGGCATGTCGCGGGCGCTGGGCGCCCTCCTGATCGTCGTCCTGACCCTGGTTGCTGCCGGAGCCGGTGCGGTGCTGGGTCCGCTGGTCCATGGCGGCAAGGACGAGGTGCCGGGGCTGGCCGCAGTCGAGGATCGCGTCGCGGTACTGGAAGCAGGGGTTCCCGATCTCTCCGGCGTCACCGACAGGCTTTCTGCCCTTGATGCGGAGTCCGACGCGCTGGAGCAGCGACTGACTGCGCTGGAAAACGCCCCGGTGGCGACCACGACCGGCGACATCGCCACGGTCGATCTCTCCGCCATCACCCAGCGCATCGGTGCCCTGGAGCATGGCGTGGGCGCGCTGGCCGCACGCGTCGATGGCGCGCTCGACCAGAAGATCGACACCATCGACACCCGCATCGCGACGCTGGAACGTTCCGTCTCGGGCGCTGCCGGCGGTGATGATGGTGCCACCGGCGATGCCACCACGTCCGGAGGCGCGGGCGAGGCTGGCGCAGCCGTGGCGGACCAGATCCAGGAACTGCGCAGCAGCCTGGCTGCACTCTCGGAGAAGATCGAGGCGCTCTCGGGGGAGACCACGGCAGTCGCCGACCTCAGGAGCCAGGTCGGCGAACTCGGCACGCAGCTTTCTGCCCTGACCTCGGCCACCGCCGATCTCGATACCCTGCGCAGCGATGTTGCCACGCTGAGCGAACGTGCGACCGATCCGCGCGCGGCCTTCGCCCTGGCCGTGGGCCAGCTCCGCGAGGACGTGCTCTCTGGCGATGCCTATGCCGATGCCCTGGCGACGGCCGATTCGCTCGCACCCGACGATGCTGCCGCAAAGTCGGCGCTGGCCACGTTGCAGGCCTGGCAGGGCGAGGGTGTGGCGACCCGTGCGCGCCTGGCCGATGCGCTCGGGGCGGCGGCCTTCGCAGCGGTCGACGAGTCGCGCCGCGATGCCGCGCAGGGCTGGTTTGACCAGACCGTGGCGGAGCTGGCCTCCATCGTCAGCATCCGCCGGACCGATGGCGAGGCCGGCGGCGGTTCGGCCGACGACATCACCGCGCGCGCCGAGGCACGCCTGCGCCAGAACGACCTTTCCGGCGCCATCGCCGAGATGGCTTCGCTCACCGGCGCGGCCGGGGATGCCGCGGCGGGCTGGCTGGAGATGGCGCGGGCCAGGGAGGCGGCCGAACAGGCGATCGACAGCCTTTCTGCGCGGGCCATCGCGCTGGTCGGCGGCGCGGCGGGTTAGGCCATGCGCACCCTCTTCTCGGCCTTTGCCTTCCTCTTCGTGCTGATCGCGCTGGTGCTCGCCGGCACATGGATCGCGAGCAACGGCGGCACGGTCCGGATCGACTGGGGCCCCTACGAGATGCGCACCACGGTTGCGCGCCTGGCCCTGCTCGCCGCCGCAGCCTTCCTGCTCCTGATGATCGTGGTGGGCCTCGCCAACCTCATCCTGCGTGGCCCCTCCCGGCTGAAGAGCCGGATGCGAGAGAAGCGCCAGGAAAGGGGCTACAAAGAACTCACCCGCGGCCTGGTCGCAGTCGCGGCCGGCGATGCCCAGGAAGCCCGGCGCAAGGCGCGCAAGGCCGACCAGCTCCTGGGCCATCCCCCGCTCACCATGCTGCTGGTCGCCCAGGCGGCCCAGCTCGATGGCGACCGCGAGGCCGCCCGAAAGCAGTTCACGGAGATGCTCGATCATCCCGAGACCGAGTTCCTGGGCCTGCGCGGCCTGATGGTCGAGGCGCTGCGCCGGGGCGACGAGACGGCGGCCCGGGGTTTCGCCGAACGCGCTCATGCCCTGCGCCCCGATGCCGTCTGGGCCGCCGATGCGCTGTTTGCCCTGCAGGGCCGGACCGGCGACTGGCTGGCCTCCCAGAAGACGCTGGAGCAGGCCAGGGACCGGCGCGCCATCGATGCCGCCGGCAGCCGCCGCCGCCGTGCCGTGGTGCTGACCGAACGGGCCCGCCAGGCGCTGGTAAATCTCGATCGTGACAGCGCCCTGCAACTCGTCCGCGAGGCCCATGGCGATGCCCCGGCACTGGTCGCGGCAACCGCACTTCTCGCCCGCCTGCTGATCGAGCAGGAGAAGCTCAAGCAGGCCGCCAAGGCGATCGAGAAGAGCTGGGCCGCCACGCCCCACCCCGAACTCGCCGAACTCTATCGCCGCAGCGCGCGCGAGGACGATGTCGCGCGCTACCGGAGGATGGGCAAGCTCGTCGAACTCGCCCCGGACGTGCCCGAATCGCACCTGGCTGCCGCCCGCGCGGCACTCGATGCCGGGCTCACCGGCGAAGCCCGGCGCCACCTCGAAGCCGTGGCCGCCGCGCCCCTCGACCACCGCACGGCCCGGCTCTGGGCCGACCTGGAAGAGGCCGACGGCCATGGCGACAAGGCCCGGACCTGGCTTTCCCGTGCCGCCGAGGCCGAAGGCGACCCGGTCTGGCACTGCGGCGAATGCCTCCATGTCAGCCCGCTCTGGCAGGCGGTGTGCGACCAGTGCGGCGCCTTCGATGCGATCTGCTGGGGCCGGCCGGGTCGCCAGGAAATCGAACCGGGACGGCGCATCCTGCCCGCGCCCTCGCTTCTGGCCGGCGCCACCTGAATTCCGGAGGGCGGTGTCACAATGCCGCCATCGCCCGGGCCTATTGGAACCTTGAGTGCCCATTCAAGGAGAGCCCCTGCATGACCTCCCATCTCGTTCCCGCCCTGCGCCGCGCCGCGATCGCTGCGGTCCTTGCGGCAGCCCCCGCGGTCGCTGGCGAGGCCGACGAAGGCCTGGAACTCAAGCGGGTCGTGCTTTCGACCGGCGGCGTCGCCTACATGGAGTACGAGGCCAGGGTCGATGGCGACGCCCGGCCCTCCTTCGATGTCGCGCTCGACCAGGTCGACGACGTCCTGAAAAGCTTCATCGTGCTCGACGATGAAGGCGGAGTCGGCACGGTCACCCTGCCGGGACGTCAGCCGCTCGACGAAAGCTTCCGCAACCTGCCCTTCGATGTCGCGGCGCTGTCCTCGACGGTTGCGCTGCTGCGTGCCCTGACCGGCGAGGAAGTCGCGATCGAGGGCCACAGCGACATCACCGGGCGGATCCTGTCGGTCACCGAGGAGACGGTCCTGGGCGAAGGCGGCAGCAGCGTGCGCCACCGCGTCACGCTTGCCACCACCGGCGGCATCCGCCAGGCGGTGGTCGAGGACGCGACCAGCATCCGTTTCACCGATGGCGCCCTGCAGAAGCAGATCGACGAGGCCCTGGTGGCGCTCGCGACCCACCGCGCCGCCTTCCGTCGCATCGCCGAGCTTCGGGGTGCCATCGACCAGTGATCCTCCCCCACTGAATTT
>JAQCLG010000191.1 GCA_027592745.1 Pseudomonadota bacterium
AACTGGGCTTCGAGCTGCACCTGCCCGCCGACAGCGCCGGCGCGGTGTTCGACGCGCTTGTCGCGGCCGGCCGGCCCCATGGCCTGGTGCTGGCCGGCTACCGTGCCATCGAGAGCCTGCGCCTGGAAAAGGGCTATCGCGCCTGGGGCAGCGACATCGGGCCGGACCACACCCCGGTCGAGGCGGGTCTCGCCTGGGCCGTGAAGACGAAGTCCAACATCGACTTCATCGGCCGTGCCGCCATCGAGGCGCAGCAGCGCGAGGGTGTCGCCAAGCGCCTGGCCTGCTTCACGGTGGAGGACCCGCAGGTGCCGATCCTGGGGCGCGAGACGATCTTCCGCAACGGCGAGCAGGTCGGCTGGCTGACCTCGGGCGGCTTCGGCCACACCATCGGCAAGCCGATCGGCTACGGCTACGTGCGCCGCAGCAGCGGCGTCGACGAAACCTTCCTGCGCGAGGGCAGCTACGAGCTCGAGGTCGCGACGCGGCGCGTCCCGGCGACGCTCCACATGGAGGCGCTCTACGACCCGGAGAACCGCCGCATCCGCGCCTGAGACCGGTGGGCCTGAGCCCGGTGGCACCCCGCCGCCTTCACGGGTGGTCCTTGCCCTGCGCCTCCGGACGGGTTCCCATGGGTCCGGTTGCAACGAGGACATCATGGCAAAGCAGAACGACCGGGCGGAGGCCTTCCGACGCCTGCACGTGAAGGGCCAGCCGCTGGTCCTGTTCAACGCCTGGGATGCCGGATCGGCCTAGGCCGTGGCGCGCGGCGGTGCGTCGGCGATCGCCACGGGAAGCTGGTCGGTGGCCGGCGCCAACGGCTATGGCGACGGCGAGAAGCTGCCGCTCGACCTGGCGGTCGAGACCGTCGCGCGTATCGTCGCCGCGGTCGACCTGCCGGTCAGCCTCGACTTCGAGGGCGGTTACGCCCGTGCGCCCCAGGATGTCGGCGCCAACCTTGCCCGTGTCATCGAGGCCGGGGCGATCGGCATCAATATCGAGGACCAAATGATCGGCGGCGAAGGGTTCTACAGCGCCAAGGAGCAGGCCTCGCGCGTCGGCGCCTGCCGCGCCACGGCGGATGGCGCCGGCCAGCCCGCGTTTTTCGTCAACGCGCGCTGCGACCTCTTCCTGAAATCGAAGCCCGAGGTGCACGACGAAACCATGCTCGGGGAAGTGCTGGAACGTGCCGTCGCCTATGCCGGCGCCGGCGCCGATGGCTTCTTTGCCCCGGGCCTGGTCGACGAGAGCCTGATCGGGCGCCTGTGCGAGAAGGCGACCCTGCCGGTCAACGTCCTGGTCTTTCCGGCGACGCCGCCCGCGCCGCGCCTGGCCGAACTGGGCGTGGCGCGCATCAGCCACGGCCCCGGTCCCTGGCGGCGTGCCATGGCCGCGCTGGAGGAGGCCGCCCGCGCCGCCCACGCAGCTCCGCTGGGCTGAGGATTCACGAGCGTTCGGATGGGTCCGGCCTGATGTCGCGCCGCAGGGCGGCGACCTCCTGGCGCAGGGCGCGGATGTCGTCGTGCAGCGCCCTGGCCTCGCGTTTGGCCAGCTCGTCGGCGTCCTTCATCAGCAGGTCGTGTTCCTCCTGGTGAACCTGCTGCATGGAATCGACGACCACGGCGATGAACAGGTTCAGCACCGCGAAACTCACGATCAGGATGAAGGGCACGAAGAAGGCCCAGGCCCAGGGATGCACCTCCATCACCGGGCGGACGATGCCCATGGACCAGCTTTCCAGGGTCATGATCTGGAACAGCGAATACATCGAGCCGCCGATGCTGCCGAACCATTCGGGGAACTGCCCGGCGAACAGCTTGGTCGCCATCACCGCGAAGACGTAGAACAGCATGACCAGCAGCAGGGCGATCGAGCCCATGCCCGGCAGCGAGCGCAGCAGCGTCTCGACGACGCGGCGCAGGCGCGGCACGACCGAGACCAGGCGCAGCACCCGCAGGATGCGCAGGGCGCGCAGCACCGAGAGCGAACCGGTCTGGGGCACCAAGGCGATGCCGACCACGGCGACATCGAACAGGCTCCAGGGATCGCGCCAGAAGGCACGCCCGTGGGCGCTGATGCGCAGGGCGATCTCGACCACGAAGACGCCCAGGATGACGGCGTCCGCCGCCACGATCAGCGGACCCCAGCCGGCCATCACCGAGGGCACGGTCTCCAGCCCCAGCAGGACGGCGTTGATCACGATCAGTCCGGTGATGGTGCGGGTGAAGAGGCGGTTCTCGACCACCTGCAGCAGGCGGGCGCGCCATGGCGGCGGCACGGTTGACGTCACGATCGCAGGTTCCCCAGAGCTCAGGTGCCCTTGAGATGGTCCGCCAGGAAGGCCAGCACAATGCCCGCCGCGCCATGTTCGTAGAGATCCATGTGGCCGGCCTGGGGGATGATCTGCAGTTCGCGCGGTTCGTTGGCCGCGGCGAACAGTTCCTCGGCCTGTCGCACCGGGATGATGCTGTCGCGCTTGCCGTGCAGCAGCAGCACCGGGGCCTCGACCCTGCCGATCGCCTTGCGTGCCTCGAAGCGGTCGGTCACCAGGCTGGAGGCGAAGGGCAGGTACCAGTAGTGGCAGGAGGCGACGTCGGCGAGCGAGGTATAGGGCGATTCCAGCACCACGGCCGCGACCGGCGCGGCGCTGGCGACCTCGATCGCGACTCCCGCCCCCAGGGATTCGCCATAGGCGACGCCCTCTTCGGCCGCCACATCGTGGCGGGCAAGCCAGGCCAGGGCCGCACGGGCGTCGATGTAGAGGCCGTCTTCGGAAGGCGTGCCCGGATTGCCGCCGAAGCCGCGGTAACCCACCAGGAACAGGCCGTAGCCGGCCAGGGCGAAGGCGGCCAGCTTGCCGACCCGGTGGCCGATGTGCCCGGCATTGCCATGGGTCACCATCAGGGTAGCCATGCCGGGTGCGGCGGGGCGGTGCCAGCAGGTCAGCGTCAGCTTGTCGGGTGTCTTCACCGCGACCGCCTTGAACCCGTCGATGGCGGCGCGCGCCAGATCGGGCACGTCGCTGCCGACCTGGTAGAGCAGGGAACGCTGGAAGGCGAACAACCCGTTGGCGATCTGACCGTAGCTGCCGAACGTCGCCGCGGCGATGCGCCACGGCATCGCTGCCAGCGATGGGGTCGATTCTGTCAAGGGAACTCCGGAGGCGGGGTAGGATGATCGACCGTTTTAACGGACCATGACAGTTCTGTCAGGCAAAAGAGAGCGAGGACAAATGGCGGGAATCGGCGCAAGCGGGGCAGCTGGATCGTGACGCTGGTCCTGCTCGTGGCAGCCGGCACGGCAGCCTGGCTCTGGTTCAGGCTGCCCGAGGGGGCCGAACTGCGCTTCGTCTACCTCACGGCGCTGCTGGTGTTCCTGTGCGTCGGCCTGGTCTGGCGCCTGCGCGGCGCGCCGGTCTCTCGCAGCCTGCGCCATGCCGGCATCTGGCTGCTGCTGGGGGCGGTGCTCTTCGTCGGCTACAGCTTCCGCGACGAGGCACGCTACGTCGTCGACCGCGTCCAGGGCGACCTTTCACCCGAGCGGGGCTACGGCGCGACCGAAAGCGAGATCAGCTTCCGCGCCGGTCCGGGCGGCCACTACACGGTCGAGGCCGTGGTCGATGGCGTGCCGCTGGCCTTCCTGGTCGACACCGGGGCGAGCGAGGTCATCCTCACCCTGGAGGATGCCCGCCGCCTGGGCTTCGATCCCGACCGCATGACCTTCTCGCGCACCTACCAGACCGCCAACGGCACCGTGCAGGGCGCCCCGGTGGTGCTCCAGAAGGTGGCGGTCGGCCCCATCGTCGTCGAGAACGTCCGCGCCTCGGTCAACAGCGCGCCCATGGAGGGCTCCCTGCTCGGCATGACCTTCCTCTCGCGCATCGGCGGCTACAGCGTCTCCGGCGACGTGCTGACGCTGCAGGCGCCCTGAGGGCCAAACGAAACGGGCCCGGCGTTGCCGCCGGGCCCGTGGGACGTCCTGCCGTCAGGTTCAGCGGTTGTTGCCGAACAGGCTCAGCAGCATGATGAACAGGTTGATGAAGTCGAGGTAGAGCCGCAGGGCGCCGTGGATCGCGCCCTTGGCGGCCATCTCGCCATTCATGTGGACGCTGTAGCTCTCCTTGATGCGCTGGGTGTCGTAGGCGGTCAGGCCGACGAAGACCAGGACGCCGATCACCGAGATCGCGAACTGCAGGGCGCTGCTCTGCATGAAGATGTTCACCACCATCGCGATGATGACGCCGATCAGGCCCATGAACAGGAAGGAACCCCAGCCGGCCAGGGACTTCTTGGTCGTGTAGCCGTAGAGGCTCATCGCGCCGAAGGTGGTGGCGGTGATGAAGAAGACCGTCGCGATGCTGGAGTTCGTATAGGCCATGAAGATGGTCGTCAGCGACAGACCCATCGTCGCGGCAAAGGTCCAGAACAGCGCCTGGGCGCCGGCCACCGACATCTTGTGCAGGCGGGCCGAGAAGAAGAACACCAGGCCCAGCGGGGCGAGCATCACCACCCAGTGCAGCGGGCTGACGAACAGGGTCTGGCCCAGCGGCGTCAGGGCGACGATATCGCCGGCCTCGTTGGTGACGATCGAAAGCTGCGCAACCACGAAGGCGACGACGCCCGTGATCAGCAGGCCCAGGCCCATGTAGTTGTAGACCTTGAGCATGTAGGCGCGCAGGCCGGCGTCGAACAGCGCGCCGGACTGGGCGCGACTCGTCGCGGTGCGGGGGTCAACATTGCCAAACGCCATGTGCGTGGTTCCCTTGCATTGAAGCGTGGAGGTGCGGCCGAAACCGTACCATTCTATACCGATATGTGGAAGCACAACCGGTCGGCTTCAAGATCGAAAGCGACGCCGGACCAGGGGCTTGAGTCCGATTTTTCCGACCTACTGCCCGCGCAGGATCGGCGCTGCCGGGCGCGACAGTGCCCGCCAGCTTGCGACCAGTCCGGCGACCAGGGAGACCGCGCAGGCCAGCACCGCGACGCCCAGCAGCGGGACCCAGGGCAGGGTCCAGCTAGTGCCCAGGACAAAGCGCACGACGCCCCAGGCCGCCAGGCCCCCCAGGCCCAGGCCCAGGACCGCGGTCGCCCCGCCCAGGATCAGGTGTTCGATGGTGAAGGCCGCGGCAAGCTGGCGCCGGGTCGCGCCCAGCACCTTCATCACCGCGGCATCGTAGACGCGGCGGCGCTGCTGGGCGGCCACGGCCTCGGCCAGCACGACGATGCCGGCCAGCAGGGCAAGGCCGGCGATGCCGCCGATCGCCGCGTCGATGCGCGAAAGGATCGCCAGCACGTCTCCCAGCACGTCGCGCACCCCGATCGCCGAGACGTTGGGAAAAGCCTGCGCCACGGCGCTGCGCAGCCCGCTTTCGGCCTCCCGGTCGGCATGGACCGTGGCGATATGGGTGTGGGGCGCGGCCTCGAGCATGCCCGGGGCAAAGACCAGGGTGAAGTTGATGCCCATCGTGCCCCAGTCGATCTCGCGCAGGTTGGCGATGGTGCCCGTGATGTCGCGGCCCATGACGTTGACCGTCAGCGTGTCGCCGATGCCGATGCCGAAACCCTCGGCGATCTCGGCGTCGAAGGAGAGCAGCGGCGGACCGGCGTAGTCGGCGGGCCACCATGTGCCTTCGACGACCTCGGCGTTGTCGGGCGGGGTGGCGGCATAGGTGACGCCGCGGTCACCGTCGGCGGCCCAGCGCACGGAAGGATCGATCACGGCATCGGCGACCGGCACGCCGTCTATCGCCATGATGCGCCCGCGCAGGCTGGGCACCGAGGCGACGGCATGGACCCCCGGCATGCCCTCGGCCAGCGCCGTGAACGGGCCGATCTGGTCGGGCTGGATGTCGATGAAGAAGAAGGCGGGCGCGTTCTCGGGCAGGGTCTGGCCGATCTCCTGGCGCAGGTTGGCCTGGACGCCGGCGACGGCGGTGAGCACCGTCAGGCCGATGCCGAAGGCCACGACCACTCCGCCGGTGGCCGCACCCGGGCGCACCAGGCCGCCCAGCGCCAGGCGCAGGATGGGCGAGCGGGCGTGGCGCAGACGCGCCAGCAGCGCGATCAGCCCGCTGCCCGCCATGCGAAACAGCAGCAGCG
>JAQCLG010000022.1 GCA_027592745.1 Pseudomonadota bacterium
TGCCGCCCAGGGCTTGGCGCAGCCCCTGGGCCGGGGCCGCGCGCGCCGCTGGACGGCGGCGCCGCCCGCCGGGATCACGACAACCTTGTTACTCCCCGTGTCGCCCCTGGGCGGCTAGGTTGCAGCGATGAAACATAGACCCGCGCAGATCCTTCGCGAATACGACCCCTTCGAGGGCATCGAGTCGGTGGCCGGCGTCAGCTTCGACGGCAGCCATGTCTGGATCGCCGGCGGCGACAGCCTGACCGCGATCGACCCCGAAAGCGGCGCAGCGACCCGCGCGATCGCGGTCGCGGCCGATGCCGGCACCGCCTTCGACGGCCGCCACCTGTTCCAGATCGCCGGCGACCGCATCCAGAAGATCGATCCGGCAAGCGGCAGCGTGCTCGGCACCATCCCGGTGCCCGGCGAGGGCGGCTGTTCGGGCATGGCCTGGGCCGAAGGCACCCTGTGGGTCGCCTGCTACCGCGGCCGGCGGATTCACGAGGTCGATCCCGAAAGCGGCGCGGTGCTGCGCACCCTCGCCTCCGACCGCCATGTCACCGGCGTCACCTGGGTCGAGGGCGAGCTGTAACACGGCACGTGGGAGGACGAGCGCAGCGAACTGCGCAAGGTCGACGCCGCCAGCGGCGAAGTCCGCGAGACGATCGCCATGCCGGAGGGCATCACGGTCTCAGGCCTGGAATCGGACGGCGCGGACCGCTTCTTCTGCGGCGGCGGCGACAGCGGCAAACTCCGCGCCGTGCGCCGCTCCGGCTGAAGGCCGGGCGAAGGGGTCAGACCTCTTCCGCCGCGATCAGGTCGTCGAGCGTGTCGCGGCGGCGGATGGTGGTGACGGCCCCGTCCTGCCCGACCATGACGGCGGCGGGGCGCAGGCGGCCGCAGTAGTGGTTGGCCATCTCGACCTGGTAGGCGCCGGTATCGAGGATGGCGATGACATCGCCCGGACCCGTGCCTGCCGGCAGTTCGCGGAACGGCGGCGTTTGGACCAGCTTGCGCCGCAGCAGGGCCTCGTGCGCACCAAGCGCCGGCTCGGCCGCCAGCAGGGCGGCGAGTTTGGACTCGCCCTCCATGTCGAAGTAGACATCGATGGAATCGCAGAGCGGGCCGACGACGCGCATCGCGGCGGTCTCGCTCTCGGCGGCACGGTTGGCCGTGACCATGTGGAAGTACCAGCCGAAGCCCGATTCCGGGAGCACGCTGTAGCCGGTGTCGAGGTAGAGCCATCGGATACCGTCGCGCTCCTTGATGCCCTCGACGCGGGCAAGGCAGACCGCTGCGTTGGAGGTCATCGCCCTGCCCGGCTCGGTCAGGATCTCGATGCCGGCGCCCAGCGCTGCGGTCAGGATCGGCGCGGCGGTGGCGGCGATGTCGCCGGCATCGACATGGCTGTGGAAGTAGCCGATCGCGGCCGACTGGTCGTCGTACTTGACGTAGTTGATCGGGAAGCCGCCACCGATGTTGACGTGGGCGAAGTCGGCGGGGAAACGGTCGCGGATCGTCGCGGCACGCTGCGCGACATAACGCGCGGCCTGCGCATAAAGGCCAAGGTCGGTCATCTGCGAGCCGATGTGGACGTGCAGGCCGACCACGGCAATGGCGTCGGGGCGGGCCGCCGCCATGTCGAGGCAGACCTCGATCTCGCCAGCCGTCATGCCGAACTTGGAGCGCGTCGAACCGGTCTCGATGCCGGCGGTGCTGCCGCCCTCGACGCCGGGCACGCCGCGCAGGGCGACCCTGGCGCGCACGCCGCGGGCGGATGCGACATCGGCGATGCGCGCAAGCTCGAAGGGCGAATCGACGTTGATCGCCTTGATCGGCGGATCGAGGGCAAGTGCGATCTCGGCCTCGCTCTTGGCGACGCCGTTGAAGACCAGACGCGAGGGATCGAAGCCCGCACGGCGTGCCTTCTGCAGCTCGCCACCGGAGTTGACCTCCAGGTCGACGCCCTCCTCCCCGACCAGGCGCAGCACCGAAAGGTTGGCGCAGGCCTTGCTGGCAAAACACACCGAGGATTTCGGGTGATGGCGGCGGAAGGCCTCCTGCAGGCCGCGCGCGTTCTCGCGCAGGCGGCGGGCGGAATAGACGAAAAGCGGCGTACCGTGGCTGCCGGCAAGAGCGGTGAGATCGACGCCGTCGAGCAGCAGCCGGTCGCCCTCCACGCGCAGGAAATCGCCGTCCTCGAAGGGCCGCAGCCGGAATGCCTCGGTCATGCTCTCGAACTCCCCGTCGTGCAGGCGGCAAACGCCAGACATTTGCGTCCGGCCCGATCTGCTCTATTCCATAGAGGAAGGCAAGACTTCAACGGGAGTGCGCATGGCCGAGTACGATCTGGTCGTCAAGAACGGAACGGTGGCGACGGCGGACGATACCTTCCACGCCGACATCGCGATCCGCGACGGCCGCATCGTCGCGCTGCTCGACGACGTGCCGGCCGGCGCGGCCAGGGAGGTGCTGGACGCGACGGGCAAGCTGGTGCTGCCGGGCGGCATCGAGGGTCATTGCCACATCGGCGAGCCGCCCTTCGGCGGCGCCGAGCTGGCCGACGACTTCGAGTCCGCCTCGATCGTGGCGGCCTGCGGCGGCACGACGACGATCATCCCCTTCGCCGGCCAGCAGGAAGGCAAGACCCTGCGCGAGGCGGTCGACTGGTGCCACGAGCGGGCGCGCGGCAAGTCGGTGCTGGACTACGGCTTCCACCTGATGATCGCCGATCCCACGCCCCAGGTGCTGGGCCAGGAACTGCCCGCCCTGATCGAGGACGGCTACACCAGCTTCAAGGTCTTCATGACCTACGAGGGCATGAAACTCGAGGACATGCAGATCCTCGACGTGGTGGAGACCGCCCAGGAACACGGCGGCTTCGTCATGATCCACTGCGAGAACGATCATTGCATCACCTGGCTGGCCGAGCGCCTGGAGCGGGCCGGCGACACCAGCCCGGCGCGCTTCGGCATCGCCCATGGCGAGGTCGCCGAGCGCGAAGCCACGCACCGGGCGATCTCGCTCTCGGAGGTGGCCCAAACCCCGGTCTTCATCGTCCATGTCTCCTCGCACCAGGCGATGGACCAGATCGCCTGGGCCAGGAGCCGCGGCCTGCCGATCTACGGCGAGACCTGTCCGCAGTACCTGTTCCTCTCCTCGGAGGATTTCGCGCGGCCGGGCTGGGAGGGCGCCAAGTACATCTGCTCGCCGCCGCCGCGCGATCCCGGCAATGCCGACCACCTGTGGCGCGGCATCCAGAACGGCGTCTTCCAGATGGTCTCCTCCGACCACTGCGCCTATCGCATGGAGGGACCGGGCGGGCGCAAGGAGGCCGCCGGCGAGCTGCACTTCCACAAGGTCAGCCCCGGCCTGCCGGGCATCGAGAACCGTCTGCCGCTGCTGTTTTCCGAAGGCGTGATGACGGGGCGCATCGACCTGCAGACCTTCGTTGCCATGACCGCGACCAACGCGGCCAAGCTCTACGGCCTGCACCCGCGCAAGGGCACGATCGCGGTCGGCTCGGACGCCGACCTGGTGCTGTGGGACCCCGAGAAGACCGTGACCCTCACCCACGCCATGCTGCACGACCGCTGCGACTACACGCCCTACGAGGGCCACACGTTCCGCGGCTGGCCGGTGACAACGGTCTCGCGCGGCGAGATCCTCTGGCACGAGGGCGAGGTGCGCGCCCGGCCCGGACGCGGCGCCTTCCTGCCGCGCGGCCTGTCCTCGGCGGTCCGCCGCCAGGCGGCCTGAACATGACCCTTCCGGCAAGCTGCGATCTCCTCGTCATCGGCGGCGGCATCAACGGCGCGGCGATCGCGCGCGATGCCGCCGGACGCGGCCTGAAGGTGGTGCTGGCCGAACGCGGCGACCTTGCCTGCGGCACCTCCCAGGCGAGCAGCAAGCTGATCCATGGCGGCCTGCGTTATCTCGAGCACTACTACTTCCGCCTGGTGCAGGAATCCCTGGCCGAACGCGAGGTGCTGCTGCGCACTGCGCCCCACCTGGTGCGCCCGCTGACCTTCCTGCTGCCCTGGAGCGAGGGGTTGCGCCCGATCTGGATGCTGCGCCTGGGCATGGCGCTCTACGACCGCCTGGGCGGGCGCTCCTCCCTGCCCCGCAGCAAGCGCATCCGCCTGCGCCGCTCCAACCTGGGGCGCGGCCTGCAGAACGACCTGACCTTCGGCTTCACCTATTCGGACTGCTGGGTCGACGATGCCCGTTTCGTCGTGGCGATGGCACGCGATGCCGCGGCCCATGGCGCCACCATCCTGACCCGCACGACGGTCGACCATCTCGAACCCGAGGGCGGCGGCTGGAAGGCCGCCCTGCGCGGCCAGGACGGCAGCCGGACCCTGACCTGCCGCCTGGTGGTGAACGCCTGCGGCATCCGAGTCGGCGAGGTCGCCGCGGCCGCCGGGATCAACCGGCCGCCCCGCGTGCGCCTGGTCAAGGGCAGCCATATCGTGGTGCCCCGGGTCCACGCCGGCGAACACGCGCTGATCCTGCAGAACCGCGACGAACGGATCGTCTTCGTCCTGCCCTTCGAGGAGAAGTTCAGCCTGATCGGCACGACCGAAACGCCGATCGACGATCCCGCACGCGAACACGAGGTCGACGACAGCGAGATCGACTATCTGCTCAGCGCCGTGCGGCCCTATCTCAAGCAGCCCCTGGGGCCCGACGACGTCGTCTGGTCCTTTGCCGGCACCCGCCCGCTCAAGGACGAGGGCGAGGACAACCCCTCGGCCGCCTCGCGCGACTATGCGCTGGACCTGGCGATCCGCGACGGTGCGGCGATGCTCAACATCGTGGGCGGCAAGATCACCACGGCGCGCAAGCTCGCCGAAGCGGCCATGACCCGGCTGGCGCCGCTGGCGGCCATGGGCGGCCCGTGGACCGCCACCTCGTCCCTGCCCGGCGGCACCTTCGAGAGCCTGGAGGGACTGGTCGGCGAGCTGCAGGAACGCCATGCGGGCATTTCGGCCCGCTGGATCGAACGCCTCGCCCTGCGCCACGGCAGCGACAGCCGGGAAATCCTGGGCGAGGCACGCGTACCCGAGGACCTCGGCGAACACTACGGCGCGGGCCTGACCGAACGGGAGGTCGCCTGGCTGATCGAGAAGGAATGGGCACGGACCGCCGAGGACGTGCTCTGGCGTCGCACGAAGTGCGGCCTGCAGATGTCGCCCGAACAGCACGAGGCCATCGCCCGGCGCCTGGCCTCCTGAATCGGCACCAAGGTTCGCCCCCCGGGAAGTGACTGCCATCACAGGGTCAGGAGGCCCAATCGCTGCAACATGGTATTCTTCTCAACAACAAGAAAAGGGTCCAGACGATGTCGCGCTCACGCATGGAGATTGCGGCGGTTGCGGCCGCGTTGACGGCCCTCCTGACCTCCTCGCTGCCCGCCACCGCAGAGACCATCGGCGAGGTCGATCTGGTGCGGGTCTGAGCCTACGGCACGGCCCCGGGCGGCCAACGCGAGGACCTGCGGCGCACCATGACGGTCGAGACAGACGAGGTGGTCGAGACGGTCAGGACCGGCGAACTGCGCATCGTCTTTGCCGACGGCACCACTCTGGGCCTGGGCAGCGAAAGCACCGTGGTGCTCGACGAACTGGTCTACAACGGCACCCAGGGCGACACCCTGTCGCTGGAGTTGACCAGCGGCTTCTTTCACTTCGTGACCGGCGACATCGCCAAGGAGGCGGTCACCATCACCACGCCCGCCATGGTGATCGGCGTGCGCGGTACCGACCTGGCGATCTCGGTCGATGCCGAGGGCAACACCGAAGTTGGCGTGCGCGACGGCGTGGGAACGGGAACGCCTGTGGGCGGGGGCGATACTGTCGTGGCGACCGCGGGCAACACCCTCTCGGCCAGCCCGGGCGATCGCGATGTGGGCGTCTCGGACGGCCTCTCGGCCGCGGCAGGCGGCACCATGCCCGGCTCCAGCGGCGCCCTGGGCGGCGTTACCGAGGCGGCAAGTTCCCCGGGCGGCAGCGGCAGCGGCGGCAGCGAGATCGAGCGCGAGTCCAGCAGCCACGACAGCGAATCCAGCAGCAGCTCGTCGAGCAACTAGAACGGGAGCCTTCCGGCTCGCCAGGCGCACCGCGCACCCCACGGGGTGCGCGGTGTTGCGTTTCTCTTGCCCGTGAAATGTTCTAAGCATTGGCAATGGCCGATGCACGAACCTGGATGGACCTGACAGTCGACGACATCGCCGCCCTCGACACCGGGCGGTGCGTCGCCGTGCTCCCGGTCGGCGCCGTCGAACAGCACGGCCCCCACCTGCCCCTGGGCACCGACACCTACATCGCCGAGGGCATCGTCGCCCTGGCGCTGGCCCGTGTTGCCGACGATGTCCCCGTGCTGCTGCTGCCGACCCAGGCGATCGGCCACAGCCCGGAACACGGCAGTTTCCACGGCACCCTGAGCCACGAGGCCGAGACCCTGCTCGCCGCCTGGACGGAACTGGGCGCCGGCCTGCATCGCAGCGGCATCCGCAAACTGGTGATCTTCAACGCCCACGGCGGCCAGCCCCAGGTCGTCGACCTGGTCGCCCAGCGCCTGCGCACACGCCTCGGCATGCTGGTGGTGCGCGCCAACTACATGACCTGGCCCCTGCCCGAGGGGCTGGTCGATGCCGACGAGCAGGCGCACGGCCACCACGGCGGCATGGTCGAGACCTCGATCATGCTGGCCCTGTACCCCGAACGCGTGCGTCTGGACCAGGCACGCGACTTTGCCTCCTCGGCGCGCGAGCTGGCGGCCCGGCACCGGCGTTTCGGCCACGGCGGACGCCTTGGGTTTGCCTGGCAGGCCCAGGACCTCAATCCGGCCGGTGTCGTGGGCAATGCCGCCGGTGCCAGCGCGGCCGTGGGGCAGGCCCTGCTCGACCACCATGCCGGACGGCTGGCGGACCTGATCGCCGATGCGGCAGCCTTCGACCTCGACCACCTACGCGACGGAGCGGGCTGACCATGGATATCGCGATTGTCGGCGGCGGCATCGGCGGCCTCGTTGCGGCCCTGGCCCTGCATGCCCGCGGCCTGGTACCCACGGTCTACGAAAGTGCCGCCGAGATGCGCCAGCTCGGCGTCGGCATCAACCTGCTGCCCCATGCCGTGCGCGTGCTCGACGACCTGGGGCTGCGCGCCCAGCTTCTCGAGAGCGGCATCGCCACCGCCGAACTGCTCTACTTCAACAAGTTCGGACAGCGCATCTGGCGCGAGCCGCGCGGCATCGAGGCGGGCTATGCCTGGCCCCAGATCTCGATCCATCGCGGCAGGCTGCACGGCCTGCTGCTGGCCGAGACACGCCGCCGCCTTGGCGCAGGGCGCATCCTGACCGGCCATCATCTAGCAGGCATCGAGGAGGGCGTGCGCCCCCTCCTCCACTTCACCGACAGGACGAGCGGTGCCCATCGCGCCTCGGTTGCCTGCGACCTGGCGATCGGTGCCGACGGCATCCATTCCATGGTGCGGCGGCACTTCTATCCCGACGAGGGCGCGCCGGTGTGGAACGGCGCGATCCTGTGGCGCGCCACGACGGAAGGCATGCCGTTCCTTGGCGGGCGTTCGATGTTCATGGCGGGCCATGCCAGCCAGAAGTTCGTCTGCTACCCGATCTCGAAAGCCCATCACGACGCGGGCCGCTCCCTGATCAACTGGGTCGCCGAACTGCGCTTCGACCCGGACCGACCCTTCGCCCGCGAGGACTGGAACCGGAATGTCGACCGCGCGACCTTCCTGCCCGCCTTTGCCGACTGGCGCTTCGACTGGCTCGACATTCCCGCCGTCATCGAAGGCGCCGACGAGGTCTTCGAATACCCCATGGTCGACCGCGATCCCGTGGCGCGCTGGAGCTTCGGTGCCGTGACGCTGATGGGCGATGCCGCCCACCCGATGTATCCGATCGGCTCGAACGGGGCTTCCCAGGCGATCCTCGATGCCGAAGCCCTGGCCCTGGCGCTGACCGGCCACGATACCATCGGCGGTGCCCTGGAGGCCTACCAGGAGGCCCGGCTCGGCCCGACCGCGGCGATCGTGCGCGCCAACCGCAACCAGGGGCCCGAGCAGGTCATGCAACTGGTCGAGGAACGCGCGCCGGGCGGCTTCGAGCGGCTGGAGGATGTCGTGACGAACGAGGAACTCGAGGGCATCGCGGCGCGCTACAAGCAGGTCGCGGGTTTCGACCGGGCGACGCTCGACAGCCTCGCGGCCGCGCCGCGTGGCTGAACACCGCCTGCGCCTGTCGGACGGTGCCGATATCCTGCTGCGCCGTACCGGCAACCCCGAGGGTCCGCGGCTGCTGGTGAGCCACGGCACCGGTTTCGCCGTCGATGGCTTTGCCCGCATGTGGCAGCCGCTGGCGGCAACCTGCGACCTGGTGCTCTTCGACCTGCGCGGCCATGGGCGCAACGGCGCCGTGGCGCCGCAATCGGTCGACGCCGAGCGCCTGATGCGCGACATGGCCGAGATCGTCACCGCCTGCCACGAACATTTCGGGGCGCGGCCGTGTTTCGGCCTGTTCCACTCGATCTCCGCGCTCATGGCCCTGCGCCTGGAGAGCGTCTCGCCGGGCAGCTTCGCCGGCCTGGTACTGATCGAACCGCCGGCCACGCCACCGGCCGGCGATCCCCGGTTCGATGCCTTCGAGGAAGGGCGCATGGCGCTGGCGAGTCGCTCGGCACGGCGCCAGGCGCGCTTCGGCGCCGTGGCCGAGCTGGCGGGCAAGTTCACCGCGCGCGGTCCGTTTCGTTTCTTCGAGCCGGGTGCTGCCGAGGAACTCGCCGCCGCCATGCTGGTGCCCGATGGCGAGGGCTGGAAACTCGCCTGCCCGCCGGAGGTCGAGGCTGCCTGTTTCGCCCGCAATCTCGACGACGGCCTGCGTCGGCGCCTGAAGGACATCGGCTGTCCGGTGCTGATGCTGGTCGGGCGCGAGGACCTAGCGATCGACAGCACCCCCGCCTGCATCGCGCTCCACCTTGCCCGCCTGGGCGGCTTCGACCTGCTGGAGCTGGCCGATGCCACCCACATGCTGCCGCTGGAGCGCCCGCGCGCCATCGCCCGGGCCACACTCGGCTTCCTGGGGCTACACGCCGTCGCCTGAACCGGCGCGCAGCAGATCGAGGTAACGCCGCAACTGGCCGACCTGGCGGCGGGCGGGCCACTCGCCGGGATCGAGCGAGGCGCGCAGACCGATGCCGTTGATCACGGCGCAGAGGCCTTCGGCCTGCTCCACGGGATCGTCGGCGGGCGCGATCTCGCCGCGTTCGGCCATGCCGGCCAGGCAGCGTCCGACCTGGGCGCGCCAGCGCTTGTGCATGCCGCGCTGGCGCCGCACCAGGGCGGGATCGCTGAGCGCCCTGGCCCAGAAGCTGTACCAGACGACGATCTCGGCGCGCCCCCTGCTCCCGATCGGCAGGGTTTCGCTGAGGAACCCCAGGACATCGCCCGGGGCACGGGCCAGGCGGCGTTCGATGCGGAGATTCATCGCGCCGATGGCGTGATCGAGCGCGGCAACCAGCACGGCGTTCTTGTCGGCGAAGTAATGGGTGATCGCGCCGGTGGTGCAGCCGGCGGCCGTGCCGACATCGGTCAGCTTCAGGCCGTCGATGCCGCGTTGCGCGATGACCCGGCAGGCGGCCGCCGCGATGGCGCTCCTGCGGCTGTCGTGATCGACGATGCGTGGCATTGACAAAAATCCGAAATCGACGGTTACATAATAGCGATTACGTTAAACGCCCCCCGGGGCTGGGGCAAGCAGGGGAGACAGGCCGTGGACGCAGGATGGAGCAAGGACGATCTCGACGTGCGTGCGCGAGCCCGGGAGTTCACCGCCCGCTTCCTCTACCCCTACGAGGAGGAACTCGACGAGGCCGAAGCGGTCAATCCCGAAACGGAAGCGGCGATCTGCCAGGCGGTGCGCGACTACGGCCTGAACGCGATCAACCATGCCCGCACGTTCGGCGGCCAGGAGATGACGATCCTGCAGCAATGCATCGTCAACGAGGAGGTCGGCAGCGCGACCAACGCCCTGTGGGGCCGCGTCTGGCAGCCGCCGATCTGCCTGAAGGACGGCACGCCCGAGCAGATCGAGAAGTATCTGATCCCAGCCTGCCGCGGCGACATCACGACCTCGTTCTGCACCTCCGAACCGACGGCGGGCTCAGACGCCGGCGGCGTCAAGACCGCCGCGGTGGCCCAGGGCAACCAGTATGTCATCAACGGCGAGAAGTGTTTTGCCAGCAACGCGGAACGCGCCGACGTCAACCTGCTGACCACCGTGGTCGAGGGCAGGCCGACCCTGTTCCTGATCGACAAGGGCACGCCCGGTTTCAACGTGCGCCGCCTGCCCCGATTCGCCCAGCGTTCCGGCCATGGTCATCCCGAACTCGACATCGTCGACATGAAGGTGCCCGCGACCCAGATGCTGGGCGGCGTCGGCATGGGCTACGAACTGACCAAGGACTGGTTCGTCGAGGCGCGCCTGGCGATCGCCGCACGCAGCATCGGCATGGCCGTGCGGGCAAGCGAGCTGGCGCTGGCCTGGTCGCGCGAGCGGGTGCAGTTCGGCCAGGCGATCATCGGCTTCCAGGCCGTGGAGTTCATGCTGGCCGAGATGGCGACCGACATCATGGCCGGCAAGTCGATGCTCTACCGCGTCGCCAGCGAGATCGACCATGGGCTGGACCGCAAGGTCGCCCACGCCAAGGCCAGCGCGATCAAGCTGTTCTGCTCGGAAGCCGGGTTCCGGGTGGTCGACAAGGCGGTGCAGATCTTCGGCGGACGCGGCACGATGTGCGAGAACCCGGTCGAACGCCTGACCCGCGACATCCGCCTGGAACGCATCTGGGAAGGCACCTCGGAGATCCAGAAAATGGTGATCGGCGGCCAGATCCGCAAACGCGGCCTCGACATGTACACCGGCTGGGACTGATCATCCGCCCCCATCCTGTTCGAGAGACTCATGAGACATCCCCGATCCCTGCAGGAGATCGTCGAGAACGGCCTGTGCCTGGGCTGCGGCCTGTGCCAGTCGGTCGCCGGCCCCGACCGGGTCGTGATGGCCTGGGTCGATCCGCCCGGCATGCTGCGCCCGCGCATCCTCACCCCGCTCGACCGCGTCACCGAGGATACGATCCTGGCGAGCTGCCCCGGCGTACGCCTGGACGAGCCGATGACGGCGGAACGCCACGGCCCCGATGCGCGCGAGGACGCAACGTTCGGGCCCTGGATTCGCGCCTGGAAGGGTCATGCCGCCGATCCGGAGATCAACCACATGCCCTCCTCGGGCGGCGCGCTGACGGCGCTCGGCATCTACCTGCTCGAAAGCGGCAAGGTCGATTTCATCTGCCATGTCAGCGCCGACGAGAAACAACCCATGCGCACCCGCAGCCACGTCTCTACAAGCCGCGACGACGTGCTCAACGCGGCGGGTTCGCGCTACGGCCCGGCGGCACCGCTCGACCGCTTCCGGGAAATGCTCGACCGGGGCCGCCCCTTTGCCGTGATCGGCAAACCCTGCGACATCTCGGGCGTGCACAACATGCGCAGGCTCGACCCACGGGTCGATGCCCTGGTGCGCTACACCCTGGCGTTTTCCTGCGGCACCTTCGCCCCGCTCGACACCTCGCGCGCCCTGCTCGAACGCCAGGGGTTCCCCGGCGGAGCGCAGGGCGAGGACAATCTCTCGCTCTTCCGCTACCGCAGCTACGGCTGTCCCGGCCCGACCCGGGCGATCGACAAGGAAGGCAGGATCTACGATGAGAGCTACCAGGAGTTCTGCAACGGCCCGGCGGGCTGGCCGCACCAGTTCCGCTGCAAGCTCTGCGCCGATCCCACGGGCGAGGCGACCGACCTTTCCGTCGCCGATGCCTGGGAGGGCGGCGGTCCGACAGAGGAGGAATGGGGCGGCGAGAACATGTTCATCAGCCGCACGCCGCGGGGCGATGCCCTGATGGCCGAGGCGATTGCCGCGGGCGTGTTGGCGGTTGAACCCGACGACATGGCAACCATGTACCGGGTCCAGCCGCACCAGGCGGTGAAGAAACAGGGGCTCAACGCACGTCTGGCGGCGACCGCCGATTCCGGCTATCCGGTGCCCGATTTCCGCAACGTCCGGCTCGAGGCTGCCCAGGTCCAGCGCGACGGGACGTTCTACGAGCAGAACTACGAAGGCACCAAGCTGCGCATCCAACGGGGCGTCAATCGTGAACGACTTGCCTGAAACTTCCGCCACCGACCGCCGCATCCGCCAGCGCCGCAACTTCCAGCACATGCTGCGTCCCCGTTCCATCGCCTACATCGGCGGCAGGGGCCTGGCCGACGCCATGGACTATGCCCGCGAACTGGGGTTCACCGGCGAGATGTGGACGGTGCACCCGAGCTACGAGGAGATCGGCGGCGTGCGCTGCGTGCCCACGGTCGCCGACCTGCCGGGCGTGCCCGACACGGCCTGGATCGCGGTATCGACCGAACGCAGCGTCGACATCGTGCGCGAACTCGCCGCGATCGGGGCGCCCTCGGCGGTGTGTTATGCGGCCGGCTTCTCGGAGATGGGCGACGGCGGCCTGGAGCGCGAGCTGATCGCGGCGGCCGGCGACATGGCCCTGCTCGGGCCCAACTGCATGGGCATGATCAACTTCCTCGACGGCATCGCCGTCACGGTGGGCGACCATGGCGTGCTGCGCCCCGAGCGCGGCATCGCCTGCATCGCCCAGAGCGGCACGATCGTCGGCAACATGGTGATGAGCGAACGCTCGCTGCCGGTCAGCCACATGCTCTCCATGGGCAACCAGTCGGTGCTCGACATCGCCGACGGCATCGATGCGGTGACCGACGATCCCCGCGTCACCGCCATCATGCTCTACATCGAGGGCCTGAAGGATGCCGAAGCCTTCGCGCGGGCCAGCGCCCGTGCCTTTGCCGCAGGCAAGCCGATCATCGTGCTCAAGGCCGGCGTCTCGGAGGCCGGACGCCAGATCGCCCTGTCCCACACCGGCTCCCTGGCCGGCACGCCGGAACTCTACGAGGCGCTGTTCGAGCGCCTGGGCATCATCAGCGTGGCGACCTTCCCCGAGCTTCTCGAGATGGCCAAGCTGCTCTCGGTGGGCGAGATCCCGCAGGGCAACCGGGTGATGATCGAGACCTGCTCGGGCACCGATTCGGGTTATTGCGCCGACCTGGCGGACCGTTTCGGGGTTGCCCTGCCCCAGCCCGACGAGGCGGTGAAGGCGGAACTGCGCAAGGTGCTGCCGGCAATCGCCACTGCGATGAACCCTCTCGACGTCACCATGGCACAATGGGCCGACCGGGAGGCGCAGGCGACCTCGCTGATCACGCTGCTGCAACAGCCCGCCGATGCCGCCGCGCTGGTCATCAACTATCCGGCCAACGGCGGCGGCGAGACCTACGATCCGGCGATCGAGGCGATGCTCGACGTGCGCCAGGCCACGGGCCTGCCCTGCTACGTCATCACCAACCTGCCCGAGGGCGCCCCGCGTCCCATGCGCGAGCTGCTGCTGGCCCACGGCATCGTGCCGCTGCAGGGCATGGAAGATGCCTTCTCCTGCCTTGGCCGCGCGGCGCGTTACGTCGCCCGGCGGCGCGAACTGGAAGCCGCCGGTGGGCCGGAACAGCGCATCGTCGGGGCCGGCGAACTGCAGGGTGGCACCCTGCTCGACGAGTCGGCGAGCAAGGCCGCCCTCGCCGCCTTCGGCGTCGCCGTGCCCGCGGCACGACTGGTGCAGGGCGCCGAGGCAGCCGTGTCGGCCGCCGATACCCTGGGTTACCCGGTCGTGGTCAAGGGCCATGGCAGCACGCTGGCGCACAAGTCGGAACTTGGCGCGGTCGCGGTCAACCTGCGCGACGCGGCCGCCGTGCGGGCCGCAGCCACGACGATGGCCGCGATCCCCGGCGTCGAGGGCCTGCTGGTGGAGGCCATGGTGGGCGATGCCGTGGCCGAGATGATCGTGGGCATCAAGCGCGATCCGGCCCTGGGCCTGGCCCTGGTGATCGGCTCGGGCGGCATCCTGACCGAACTGCTGGCCGACAGCGTCAACCTGATCCTGCCGGCGAGCGAAGCCGACGTCCGCCGGGCGATCGGACGCCTGCGCGGCCATGCCCTGCTTGCCGGCTTCCGCGGCCGTCCCGCCGGCGACATCGACGCGCTGGTCGCCACCGCGAGCGCCATCGCGGCCTATGCCCAGGCCCATGCCGGGACGCTGATGGAACTCGACGTCAATCCCGTGCTGGTGCGCGAGGAGGGCAAGGGCGCGGTGGCGGTCGATGCGCTGATCCGCCTGGGCACACCCACACTATGACCGCCTCCGCCATCTTCGCCGACGGCCTGCTCGACGGGCGTCATGTGCTGGTCACCGGCGGCGGCACGGGCATCGGGCTTGCCATTGCAAGGGAGTGCGGCCGGCTCGGCGCCCGCGTCACCCTTGCGGCCCGCCGCGAGAACATCCTCGCCGAGGCCTGTGCGGCGCTGAAGGGCGAAGGCATCGATGCGGCCTGGCGCGGGCTCAACATCCGCGACAACGATGCGGTGCTCGCGGCCTACGAGAGCATCGCCGCCGAACGCGGCCTGCCCGATTTCCTGGTCAACAACGCCGGCGGCCAGTTCGGTGCAAAGGCCGACGACATCTCGGCCAACGGCTTTCGCGCCGTCATGGACCTCAATGTCCAGGGCAACTGGCAGATGAGCCACGCCTTTGCGCAGCGCCACCGTGCGGCCGGGACGCCGGGCCGGATCGTCAACATCGTCTTTGCCCACACCGACGCCATGGTGTTCTTTGCCCATGCTGCGGCAGCCCGTGCGGCAGTCGTCAACCTGACTCGCACCCTGGCGCTGGAGTGGAGCGAACACGGCATCCTCGTCAACGCGGTGGGACCCGGCCCGGTGACCACCGAAGGGGTCGACCAGTACGACGAGGAGATGAGCGGCAGCCGCCTGATCGAGCGCATGCCGGTGGGACGCTGGGGACGCCCCGAAGAGGTCGCCTGGCTGGTCGCCTACCTGCTCGGACCGGCCGGCGACTGGATCACCGGAAGCTTCTTCCCGCTCGACGGCGGCGCCCAGCTCGCCGGCCGGCGCTTCGAACCCTGACGAGCGATCAGGCCGCCAGCACCGCCATGCTGGCGATGCCCCAGAGCGTTGCGAGCAGATGGGTCTGCTGGCCATGGGCGCCGTACCAGTAGTAGAACCACTGGCCGCCGATCAGGAAGGCCGACCAGACGCCGGTGAAGGCGAGCAGCCCGATCAGGCCCAGGGTCCGGGCGAGGTTGTCGTCGACGACGCCCCAGGCGGCGCCGGCCAGGGCCGCGGCTGCCAGCCAGAGCAGGAAGGTGGCGGCAAGCTCGCCGGCGACGATCAGGCGGAAGAGCCACAGGGTCACCGCCGCGTTTTCGATGCGCCGGTGCCCGACGCAGGCCTCGACCTCCGGATAGTCGGCCAGCGAGGCCATGGCGAGGACGCGGGCGACCTCGTCGCGGTTGATCGAGGGATGGAGGATGTTGTCGAGCACGCCCAGGCTGAGCCAGGCCGCCGGGAGGGCAACGAGGATGCAGCGCAGGACATCGAACACGAGGTCAGCCATGCGGGCGCTCCGTCATCGCCGAAGGGAGATCAGATCGACCGCGGCGCATCGTCCTGCGCGCAGTTGGTCTCCAGATTGAGGGCGCGCCAGCGCAGCATGCCGCCGGGAAGGTTGGCGACACGCTCGAAACCGGCCTTGGCCAGCAGCACGGTCGCCTGCGCCGAACGCCCGCCGGCCCGGCAGACGGCGACCACCGGCTTGTCCCGGGGGACCTCGCCGATGCGCTCGACGAGCGTACCGAGCGGGACCAGGAGCGCGCCGGGGATATGGCCCAGCGGCCCCTCGAACTCCGCGGGCTCGCGCACGTCAAGCACCGTGACCTCGCCCTGGTGTTCCTCGACCCATTGCGGCGGCACCTCCCAGATGCCGGCAAAGCTGAGCTGCAGCGGCCCCCAGTCCGGCGCCGCACTGGAGATGGCGCAGAATTCCGGACGGCCGCATTTCAGGTTGGCCGGGACGGCGATGTCGATCTGCTTGGGATGGGGCAATCCGAGGTTGGCCATGTAGCCGGCGAAATCCGACTGGCTGAGTTCGCCGCCCAGGCGCGGGTTGCAGCGGCGCTCCTCAGCCACGCTGCTTGCCGTCAGGCCGCGGTAGTCGTGTGCCGGGTAGAGCAGGCAGTCGTCGGGCAGGGAAAACACCTGGTCGTGGACCGAACGGTAGAGCATGGCGGCATCGCCACCCTGGAAGTCGGTGCGGCCGCAGCCGCGGATCAGCAGGCAGTCGCCGGTGAAGGCCATCGAACGGTCGTCGAGCACGAAGGTGAGGCAGCCCGCGGTGTGCCCCGGCGTCGCGCGCACCGCCAGATGACGCGCGCCGAAGCGGACGTGGTCGTCGGGTTCGAGGTAGCGGTCGGCGCCCTCGGCCCCGCTTGCGGCGGCCAGCATGATGAGGCTGCCGCGTTCCTGCCTGTGCAGCCAGGCGCCGGTCACGTGGTCGGCATGGACATGGGTCTCCAGGGTGGCGCGCAGGGTCAGGCCCAGTTCGCCCAGCAGCGCGCCGTCGCGCCGGGCCTGCTCGAACACGGGGTCGATCAGGACCGCCTCGCGGCTGCCAGGATCGGCTAACAGATAGGTGTAGGTCGACGACTGGGGATCGAAGAGCTGGCGAAAGAGGATCATGCGGCGGCGACCTTCCATGCTGGAACCATCATAGCGCCGGGAGCGCCATAGCGGCTAGGCTCCCTACCCTGCGCCAGACGGAACCGCCATGCCCCCGAAACAGATCTTCTTCTTCGGCGACAGCATCACGCTGGCCGACAACGACGGCGAACGCTGCGGCTGGCCGGGCAGGCTGTGCCGCGGGCTTGAGATCGCGGGCAACGCCGTGACGGCCTACAACCTGGGCATCAATGGCGATACCTCGCGCGACATCGCCGCGCGCTGGCAGGGCGAGGTCGCGGTGCGGCGGCTGCGGGGCAACGGCGGCGGCACCATGGCACTGGTCTTTGCCTATGGCTTCAACGATGCCTGCAGCGCCAACGGCGGCGGCCTGCAGGTCGAGCTGGCGGAGGCGCTGGCGTTGTCGCGCACCATGCTGACGAAGGCCGCCGCGCTGGGCCCGACCCTGTGGATCGGCCCGACGCCGCTCGACGAAAGCGTCAATCCCATGGTGTCGGGCGAGGTCACCTGGGACATGCGCAACGCCGACATCGCCCGCTACAGCGCGGCCTTCGCCGTGCTCGCCGGGGAGATCGCCGTCCCCTACCTCGACCTCTTCACGCCGTTCTCGCGCAGACCGCGTTATGCCGGCGCCCTTGCCGCCTACGACAGGGTCCATCCGGCCGATGACGGCTACGCGATGATTGCAGAACACATCGCCGCATGGCAGGGATGGCAATCGTTGGTCACCGGCGCCGCGTGAGGCCTGCAAGCACTTGCCTCGACGGGGAACCGTGGCCGCCGGAACTGGGACGGGTGGCCGAGCGGTTGATGGCGCTGGTCTTGAAAACCAGAGGACGTGCAAGCGTCTCGTGGGTTCGAATCCCACCCCGTCCGCCATTCCCTGTGACCTGCGACGCCCATCCCGGAGAGCAGGACGAGCGCACACGGCACCGCGCCCCCTTGATCTGGACCATGAAATGGTCCAAATATCCGAAACTACTGGACCAGCGGGTGGTCCGCAACGAGGCAATGACCATGCACGTGTCCGTGACCGAGGCGAAGGGACAACTGACGGAACTGGTCCGGCGTGCCGAGGCAGGCGATGAGATCATCCTGACCCGGCACGGCCATGCCGCCGTGCGTCTCGTGCCAATCAAGACGGCACAGGACAGGAAGTCCAGACGCGCCCTGCTCGAAGCCGTGCGAGCGTCCGCCTCGGCAAAGGCCGCGAGCGGGCCGAGCGCGGCGCGCAGCCAGGATTTCCTCTATGGCGACGACGGTCTGCCCGAATGATGGCTGTCGATACCTCGGCCCTCATGGCGGTCGTGCTGAACGAGCCGGAGGCGGATGCCTGCATCGCAGCGCTGGAGGCCGAGGGCGACCTGCTGATCTCCGCAGCCACGGTTGCGGAAGCATGCATCGTCGCCGCACGGCGCAATGTCGGCGAAGAGATGGCACGCCTGATCGACGGTCTGGGCTTTGAAATCGTGAACGTGACACCGGCTTCGGCGCGGCGCATCGCCCAGGCCTACGAACAATGGGGGAAAGGCGTCCACGCCGCGGCGCTGAACTTCGGAGACTGCTTTGCCTATGACGTGGCCAGGGAACATTCCTGCCGTCTGCTCTTTGTCGGCGACGACTTTTCGCAAACCGACATCGAGAGCGTACTCTGAAGAGTTAAATAAACGTACGACACATGTCAGTTTCCGGCGCAAACCGGCATGACCGGCGGCCCGTGACCCTGTAGGTTCGGGTGCGCTTGTTCGAATCGCCGCGATGCGGCAGCGCCTATTGCCCGACGGGGTACGCCAAACGCGATCCTGCGGGTGCAACACATCCTGGAGAATGCATGAGTAACTACGAGGCCCCCAGTTTTCAACAGCGCCAGCATGGCGCGGCCGAAGCCAAGAAGGCCATGTTGGGGAAGTATCGCGCTACCGTCGAGGATCCCGAAGTCGCCCGGATCCGCGAGCGCAACGCAGCCGTCAGCCAGGCAAGCGCCGCCCGCCGTGCCGAACGCCAGGCCGAAAAGGCCAGGCTGGAAGCAGAACGCGCTGCAGCCGCCGAAGCCGAGGCCGAACGCCAGCGCATCCTGGCCGAGGAGGCCGAGCAGGCGCGCCTGGCCGAAGCGGCCGCCGAGGCCGAGCGCAAGGCTGCCATGCTGGTCGAGGAAGCCGAACGCGAAGCGGCCCTGATGCTGGAGCAGAAGGAAGCCCGCGACGCCCGCTACAAGGCGCGCAAGGCCGCCAAGAAGCAGCGCCGCAAGGGCATCTGATCCCGGACCGGCTGCGGCGGTTCGCCCGCTGCGGCCGGAACCTTGCCATTGTGCAGGGCCGCAGCACCGCTACGGCGGCGCCGGTGTTTCGTGCTCTAACTTGTTGAGATAGATCGGATTCACGCCCTCGGATGGTGCTGTTCGTGGTTCCATCCGAGGGCGATCCGCTCTAGAGCAAATCATCTTTCTGCGGAATCGCTTCGCGATTGCGCAGAAGGATGTGAATTTGCTCTATCTTGTTGAGGTAGAGCGGATTCACACGATTAGCCGGAACCGCTCGGCGGTTCCGGCTAATCGTGATCCGCTCTAGCGTTGCTCTTCCCGCTCCCCGCTCGCTCCAGGGCAGAATCATGCGCATCATGCTCGTTGGCCCCGCCTTCGACATTGCCGGGGCGAGCCTGAACCTCCTGCGTATTGCCGACATCCTCGCGGAAGCCGGCCACACGCTCAGCGTGGCCGCGATGGAACGCACTCAGGGCAGCCTGCGGCAGGCCTATCTGGATCGCGGCATCCCGGTTCTCGATGTCTTTTCGGCGCGCGACTTCGACCTGGTCCTGTGCAACATGATCATGACCGGGACCTTCGTCGAGCGGATCGCGCGGCGCGTTCCCGTCATCTGGTGGATCCGCGAGTGCCGCATCGGCACGGCGCTGATCGCGCAGCAACCGGTGCTGGGCGAGGCCTTCGGCCATGCCCGGCGGATCGTCTTCCAGTCGCGCTACATCCGCGACCAGATCTATTCCAGGCAGCTTCGGCAGGTTCCGGCGGACCGCGTCCGCATCGTTCCCCAGGGCATCCTCGTTCCGCAGAGCTTCACGCGCCCGGTGCGTTCCTCCCGGAGCCTTGTCGTGTCGGCGGGCACGCTGACCCGGCGCAAGCGGCCGAGGGACGTCTTCGATGCCGTCGCGGCGCTCGACCGCGACGACACGCAGCTCGTCGCCGTCGGCAAGATCCAGAGCGTGCATGCCAGCGTTCCCGCCATGGTCGAGCGCAGTCCACGGCGCTTCCGCCTTACGGGCGAACTGCCGCGCGAGGACTGCTACGGCTGGATCGCGGAGGCCGACGTCGTCGCCCATGCCGCCGCGGACGAAAGCCAGCCCAATGTGCTGATCGAGGCGGCCCTTGCGGGAACGCCGATCGCGGCCAGCCACCTGCCAGTGCTCGAGGAATGCGGCTGGGTCGACGGCGAGAACTGCCTGCTGCACGAGGTCGGCGACGTCAAGGCGCTGGCGACCAACATCGCCCGGCTGCTCGACGACCGCGAGTTTGCCCGGCAACTGGCCGTGCGGGCCGGGGAAACGGTCTGCCCGCGCTTCGCGATGCCGCTGTTCCGGCAGCGCCTGCTCGACCTGATCGAGGATGCGGCAGGCTCCTGAGGCGCTTCGTGGCGTGGGTCCGCCGGGCGTTGCAGGAACGGGTTCAGTCGGTCGCGGTCGAGAAGCCGTGGCGTTCGAAGATTTCCAGGCCCGGAGCACCGGTAGCGTAGTCGAGAAAGGCCCGGGCCAGCGCTTCGCCCTGCCCTTTCACGATGGCAAAGGGATAGACGATAGGATCGTGGCTTTCTTCGGGAAAGGCGCCGACGACACGGATATCCCGGCCCACCGCGGCATCGGTGCCGTAGACGATGCCGAGCGGGGTTTCGCCCAGTTGCACCAGGGCCAGTGCCGAGCGCACGTTTTCGGCGCGGGCAAGGCGCGGCTCGGCCTGGGGCCACAGCCCCAGGTACTCCAAGGCCTGGCGGGCATATATGCCAACGGGCACATGGGCCGGATCGCCCACGGCGATACGGCCGTCCGGTCCCAGGAGCGCCATGAGATCGAGGCCCGGGACAAGTGCGACCGTCTCGATGGAACTGGCCGCCGGAACGATCAGGACCAGCCGATTGCCGATCGGATTGACGCGAGACGCGGCTGCGATGAGGTCACGCTCCTCCAGGTAGTCCATCCACTTCACGTCGGCCGAGGCATAGACCTGGGCCGGCGCCCCGGATTCGATCTGGCGGGCCAGGGTAGAGGAGGAAGCAAAGGACAGGCGGACCACGACACCCGTCTGCGCCTCGTACTGCGCCGCGATCTCGCTGAGGGCATCGGTGAGGCTCGCCGCACCGAAGACGGTGATCTCATCTGCCGCGCGAGCCGCCTGCAGCGGAGGAAGGGCGAGGAGGGCCGCAAGGAGCGCGGCAAGGAAGCGGGTCATCGCGGTGGTTCTCCTGCCTGCCTGGCGCCCTGTTCCGTGAGATTCAACGCGAGGTCGTGGCCCTCGGCGGTCCGAACGCGGCGCCTCAACCGCCTGCATGCCACAGATCGACGACACCACCGGCGCCGCCCAGGATGGGATCGGCGTCGGGCACCGGCACACCGGCGACGCGCCGGCGCACCCCCTCGGGATCGGCCTCGCCCTGGCGGCACATGTCGGGGCTGAAACCTGGCGGATAGGCCGCCACCACCGAGAGGTCGTCGTCGGCCTCGATGCAGCAATGGCCGACGCCCGCGGGAATCAACACGGCATCGCCGGCTGCCACGGCAAGGACCGGCCCGCCGGGACCACCGAACTGGACCCGCGCCCGGCCCCGGCCGATGCCGACGACCTCGTGGCTGGTGGAATGGTAGTGGTGGTAGTCGAAGATGACGCCGCCGCGCCAGCCGTTGCCCCAGCCGTTGGCGGCAAAGACGGCCTCCAGCGCATCCTCGGCGTCGCCGCCTTTCGGCGCGGCCGCGCCCTGGTAGACCAGAAGCGGCAGGTGCGCGTTGTTGGGGATGTCGCCGTCGTCATGCAGCAGGACTTCCGTAACCTCGGTCATGGTTCCTCCTCGTGACGGCTCCCCGGCACTTCAGGCCTCGATGCGCGAGGCGGCAAGGCGGTCGTGGTCGAGGTCCAGCCCCAGGCCCGGGGCATCGCCGACATGGACCAGACCCTGCGCATCGGCCTCGATCGGTGCAACCAGCATGAAGTCGCGATCACGAACCGACCAGCTGGGCGGATCCCAGGGAAACTCGATGAAGGGCGCCCCGACGCTGCCGGCGGTGAGGTGCATGGCCGCGGCCAGCATGATGCCGTTGCCCCAGGTGTGCGGTGTGAAGACGACACCCCTCTGGGCGCAGAGATGGGCGAGCGGCAGCAGGCCGGAGATGCCGCCGGCCAGCGCGACGTCGGTCTGCAGCACGTCGAAACAGCCGGCCTCGACCATGTGGCGCGCCTCGTGCAGCTCGCGCGTCAGTTCGCCGCCGGCGATGCGGATGCCGGTGGCGTCGCGCAGCCGGCGCAGGCCGTCCCAGTCGCCGCGGAAGAGTGGTTCCTCGATCCAGTAGAGATCGAGGGGCTCGAGCGCACGGATGATCTTCAGGGCTTCCTTGACGTCGCGTGCGGGCGCGGTGTCCCACTGCATGCGCCAGGCCTGGTTGCAGTCGACCATGATCTCCAGGCGGTCGCCCACGGCCTTGCGCACGGCCTCGACGATGGCGATCTCGGCGCGCCAGTCCTCGCGGAAGAAGCGCAGCTTGATCGCCCGGAAGCCGGCCTCCAGCGCGCGCACCGCCTGCTCGGCGGTCTCGGCGGCCTCGCGCCGCTGGCCGAAGGAGGCATAGGCGGCCAGGCTCCTGCCCCTGCCCCCGACCATGCGCCAGACCGGGCGGTTCTCGATTCTGCCGGCGAGGTCCCAGAGCGCGAGGTCGAGCGGCCAGCACTTGCCGTAGTGGAAGCTGATGTTCTCGATGATGCGGAAATGGCGCGCCAGGTCGAGCGGGTCCTGGCCGACAAAGAGCTCCTCGTGCCCGGCAAAGCCCGGCATGGCATCGCCCGAGCCGTAGCCGGTACGCCCCTCGTCATCGGTCACCGCAACCAGGGAGGCCGTGAAGGTCGGGCGCGGCCGGCTGTCCCAGGTCGGGTGGAACGGCGGATCGAGCGCGATGCGATGATGGGTGACTTCGATGCGGGCGATGCGGGCCATGGCCTGCTCAGCCGCGGACGTGGATGGAGCCGGACTTCAGCCACGTCTCCAGCGGATTGGCCTTGCGCCAGCGCTCGACGTAACCGCCCAGGGTGTCGAACTTGACGGCGGGGTGCTGGGCGAAAAAGGCGACCAGGCGGTCGAGCATCATCAGGCGGTGGCCGCGGCCGATCACCTGGGGGTGCATGGTCAGGTTGAAGAGTCCGCCGGGGACGTGCTGGTAGGCGAAGGTGAACTCGTCGCGCCAGATCTCCTCGACCAGGGAGGCGGGCTTGAGACCGCTGCCGGTGCTGTCGAGCTCGAAATAGGGGAAGTCGTCCAGCGTCCAGGTGATGGGCAGTTCCAGCACGTCGATGTGCTTGCCGAAGACGTAGGGCGCATCGGCCGGCGCGCGGTCGCCCGAACGCATGTAGTAGGGCGTGTAGTCGTCGCCCATGAGGCTGGAATCGTAGGAGAAGCCGAATTCCTTGAGAATCTCCGGCGTGCGTTCGCTGAAGTCCCAGGCGGGCGAGCGGTAGCCCACCGGGCGCACGCCGCAGGCCTTGTGCAGGGCCTCGAAGCCCTTCTCCATGTTGGCGCGTTCGCCCGCCTCGTCGAAATCGGCCGGGTTCTCGTGGACCCAGCCGTGATGGGCGATCTCGTGGCCGGCATCGTGGATCGCCTTGACCAGGTCGGGATAGCCGTGGGCCGTGTGGCCGGGGATGCAGAAGGTGCCGGGCACGCCGTGGCGATCGAGCAGCGCCAGGATGCGCGGGATGGTGACGGCGCCGAACTCGCCGCGGCTGATCTCGCTCGGGTTCTTCGACTTGTAGGAGCCGATCCAGACGGACTGGGCATCGAAGTCGAAGGTCAAGGCACAGGTCAGGCGCGGTTCGGACATCGGGTTCTTTCCCTTGTGGTGTGGCAACCGGTCGACGGCCATTCTAGACCGGATCAGGGGGCGACACGGTAGTGGTAGCCGTAGAACGTGGCAAAGCCGAGATCGCGGTAGAGCGCACGCGCCGGGTCGTTGGCCGCGACGACCTGGATCCACATGGAGCTTGCCCCGGCCTCGTCGCGCGACCAGGCGATGAGGCTCGCCATGATGCGCCGGGCGATGCCCCGGCGGCGGGCATGTGGCAGCGTGAGGACGTCGAAGAAGCCGACCCGGCCGCCATGGGTGACGGCCAGCGCGAATCCCAGCGGGCCCTCCTCGCCATGCAGCATGGCATAGACCGGCCGCCCGTCGATGCGCGCCAGCATGGCCTGCAGCGTGACGCAGGCGGCCTCGTCCATGGCCGCGGCCGCGACGTAGCCCTGCAGCCAGCCCTCGCCCGGCCGTTCCGAAAGGTGGACGGCGGGATCGCCGGCCAGACCGGCGATCATCGGCGCGGTCTTCACCAGGGAGGGTTCGACGATGGCATAGCCGCGGGCGGCAAGGGCATCGTCGAGTCCGGCTTCGGCAAGCGGCGTCAGGCGGAAGACCGGGCGCAGGCCTGCACCGCGATAGCGCTGCTCGGCCTTCCCGATGCGGCGCTCGAGTTCCCGATCATCGGCATGCAGCACGTTGACCGAGTTGGCCCGCTTGGTGTGGCCGGCGGCAAACCGCAGCAGCCAGCCGTCGAGGCGTTCGTGGGCCAGATCGGGCCAGGAGGCGAAGGTGGTTTCCTCCAGGGCTCGGATCGCTGCGAGGCCGGCCGGCAACATCGTCAGGTCCGCCCATGGGCTACCTGCCGCCCGGATGTCGCCGGGCTGCATGAGGTCAGATCCTTCAGGCCGATGTCGCAGGCGCTCACCATGGGATCACATACGATTTCACGGGCCGGCCCGGGTTCAGCCGCCCTTGATCGGCGGGAACACCGTGACCCGTTCGCCATCCTGCAACACGCGGCTCGCCTGGTCACGTTCGCGCACGGCGACATCGTCGACCAGCGTCAGGCTGAGTTCGGCGCCGGCGACATCGAGGCGTTCGAGCAGGCCCGCAAGGGTGGTGCCTTCGGAGACCTCGATCTCGCCGTTGCCCTGGTCATCGATGCCGGGAACCGGATCGCCCAGATAGGCCACCAGCTTGACGGCGATCCTCACGTCAGGCCGAGGCGCGTCAGCGTCTGGCCGCGCGGCACGCCCTCCTCGTCCCAGCCGCGCAGTGCGTAGTATTCCGGCAGCAGCTCGTCGAGGCGGGCGACCTGCCCCTTGGCCGTACCGGTCTTCACCGGCTCGTGCAGCATGCGTGAGGGCAGGCTGTCGTCCTTGCGGGTCAGCCCGGCCTTCAGGTTGAAGAGCTTCTCCAGGTTCCAGATGCGCTCGCCGGTCAGCCGGATGCGGTCGGCGTCCCAGTGGCTTTCGAGCGCACCGTCGAGCATGCCCGCGATCTGGTCGATGTTCACCGCCGCGGCGATGAAGGCGCAGATGCCCGCGGAATCGAACATGGCCGCACGTTCGTCCTGGCTCGCGCGCACGATCTCCGCCTTGCCCTCCAGCTCTGCAGTCTGGAAGTCCGAGGCAAAAGGGCTGGCGCGCAGGTGGCAGGCACCCCGGTTGGAGGTGGCATAGGCCAGCGCCATGCCCTGCATCGCGCGGGGGTCGTAACCGGCGAACTCCTGGCCCTTGGAAACCATGGCGAGTTCGGGCCGGCCGTACTTCTCGGTCAGACGCCTTGCCCCGAGGCCGACCATGGCGCCGAAACCCTCGCCCCTGGCGGTGAGTTCGGTCATGGCGACCAGGCCCTCGGCCGAACCGAACGAAAGATCGATGCCGCCGGTGTCCTCCAGGGTGATGGCGCCCTCCTCGAACAGCTCCATGGCGGCGGCCAGGGAGCCGCCGTAGGAAATCGTGTCCATGCCGTCCTCGTTGCACACGAAGTTGGCGAAGGTCACGGCGTCGATGTCGTCGACGCCGACCATGGCGCCGAGGGCAAAGACGTTCTCGTATTCCAGGCCGCCCGAGGCGGTGTGGTACTGCGGCTTGCCCTTGATCGAGAAATGTTCGGGATCGATCTGGGCGATGCGGCCGCAGGCGATGGTGCAGGCAAAACAGGCCTTGTTGGTGACAAGGTTGGTGACGCCGTTGGGGCCGTGGGGTTTCTGGGAGGCCGCGGCGTTGAGCTTGTCGGTGCCCTCGAACTGCACATCGCGCTCGTTGCGCGTGGGCAGGCTGCCATGGGCGTTGGTTACGTCCATCATGGCATGGGTGCCGAGTTTCATCAGGCGCTGGCGCGAGGCATGGGGCTGCAGCGTGCCCTTGGCGTTGGCGACCGCGGCCATGAAGGCCCGGGGGTCGTGCACGGTGACGCCGCCGGTGCCGCGCGCGGCCACGGCCTTGAGGTTCTTGGAACCCATGACCGCGCCCACGCCGGAACGTCCGGCGGCGCGGTGGAGTTCGTTGACGACGCAGGCAAAACGCACCAGGCGTTCGCCCGCCCGCCCGATCGAGGCGACCTTGACCGCGGGATCGCCCAGTTCCGTCTTGATCGCCGGCTCGACCTCCCAGACCGAACGGCCCCAGAGATGGCCGGCGTCGCGCAGCTCGGCGCGGTCGTCGCAGATCCAGAGATAGACCGGACGTTCCGAGCGGCCATGGATGACGACCATGTCCCAGCCGGCAAGCTTGATCTCGGCCCCCACCTTGCCGCCGGAATTGGAGCAGGCGATGGCGCCGGTCAGCGCCCCCTTGGTGATGACGGCGTAGCGCCCCGCGGTGGGCGCCATGGTGCCGGTGAGCGGGCCGGTCGCAAAAATCAGGACGTTGCCGGGATAGAGCGCATCGACGGCCGGGTCCATCGATTCCATCAGGTACTTGGTCGCCAGACCGCGCTGGCCCATGTACTGCTCGGCCCATTCTCGGTTGAGCGGTTCGCTGACGCAGGTCCCTGCCGTCAGGTCCACGCGCAAAATCTTTCCCGTCCAGCCCATGCGATGCCCCTCGTTGCTGTCGTGCGCCCGGATGTCGTGCCGCCGGGCGGTGCCGTTGCGGAGCCTAGCCGAAGGCACCGGCCGTCGCTATCGTTGCGACACCCCGTCCCTGCCCTGACCGGCCCTCGTCATGCCCCACCTGCCCTTGCTGTTGCTCCTGCTTGCCGTGCTGGCCGCGCCGACGGGCGCGGGCGCCGACGACGCAGCGCTGGTCGCACGCGCCGAGGCGGCCGCCAGCCAGGCCCGCGAGGCCGCCGAACGGGGCTACGAGGCCGAACGGCTCGCCGAGAACACCGCGGCACGGGCCATCGCGGCCGCCGAGAAGGCGCGCAACCTGCCCGGCGACCGCATCGAGCACATCGCCTACGACACCGGCGACTACTACGGCGAGGTCCGCCGCGGCGATGCCGACGGCCTGGGCGTCTTCACCTTCCACACCGGCACGCGCTACGAGGGCGAATTCCACAACGGCAGGTACCACGGCTACGGCGTGGTCCATTTTCTCGACCAGGACGCCTGGCACGGCGACCGTTTCGAGGGCCAGTTCGTCGACGACACGGCCCAGGGCCATGGCATCTATCACTATCTTTCCACGGCACAGGGCGAGGGCCAGGGCGACCGTTACGCCGGCGAGATCGACGACTGGATCCTGCAGGGTTACGGCGTCTACCACTATCTGGGCGGTGACGACTGGCACGGCACGGTGGCCGCGGGAACCTTCGTGTCGGGGCTCAACGATGGGTACGCCGTGTTCGACTATGCCGGCGCGAACGCACTGGCCGGCGACCGCTACGAAGGCGCCGTCTCCAACGACCTTGCCGAAGGTTACGGCGTCTACTACGACGACGACGGTTCGCGTCTCTACGGCCTTTGGCACGAGAACCTGCCAGACGAGGACCAGACCGTCTTCGTGGCCGCCGGCGATTCTCCTGCGGCTTCCGCCGACGCAAGCGGCGGAGTGGTCGGGAGCTCCGGGTCCTCTTCCAGCAGTGCGGGTTCCGGCGCGGTCACCTATGACTGGGTCGAGGATGACGGCGGCACGACTTACGGTGGCACGACTTACGGCGGTTCGGGCGGCGATTCCGGCGGCGGCGATGCCAGCCAGAGCATGGTGCGCACAGCCCAGGAACTGCTCGATGCACTGGGGTATCCGGTCGGCTCGGTCGACGGCTTCTTCGGACCCCAGACCGAACGCGCCATCCTTGCCTTCCAGAACGACATGGGGCTGGCGGCGACCGGCACGGTCGACGACTCCCTCCTGATCGCCCTGCGCACCGCCTCGACCATGGCCGCCCGGCTCGGCCGCGACGCAGGCATCGGCAGCGGCACGACACCCGATCCCGGCCTGGAACTGATGGCCACGGGCACGGCATTCCAGATCGCCCAGGGCGGCGGTTTCGTCACCAACCAGCATGTCGTGGAGGGCTGCGTCGAGGTACGCATCCGCGATGTCGGCACCGCCAGTGTGGTCGCCGCCAACAGCGCCAACGACCTTGCCTATCTGCACGCCGAAAGCGGGGCCGAACTGCCGGTCGCGGTGTTCCGCTCGCAGCCCAAGCTGGCGCGCGGCGAGACCGTCGTCGCCATGGGCTTTCCGCTGCACGGCACGCTGGCCAGCCAGGGCAATGTCACCGTCGGCACGGTGAGCGCGCTGGCCGGCTACAACGACGACTTCCGCGAACTGCAGTTTTCCGCGCCGATCCAGCCCGGCAACAGCGGCGGGCCGCTGATCGACCACAGCGGCCATGTCGTCGGCATCGTTTCCTCCGAGCTGGTCTCGGAGATCGCCGAGGAAGTGCCCCAGAACGTCAACTTCGCGATCAAGGCCGAGATCGTCGTGGCCTTCCTTGGCGCCCACGGCATCGATCCGCTGGTTGCGGCATCGGACGAACGCATGGCCGTCGAGGACGTCGCCACCCTGGCCGAGAGTTACACACGCCTCGTCGAATGCTGGGCCGATCCCCGCACCTACTGAGCGGCGACCGGCACGGCACCGGGGCTTCCGAGCCGGCGCGGGACGTACATCGCGACCGACAGCAGGACGAAGAGGCCGAGCGAGCCGCCCAGCAGGGCGAAGTCCTGCATGTCGAGCAGCACGTAGAGCCAGGCGTAGGCTGCCCCCAGTACGGCAACAAAGGTCGCCATGCGCCGCCAGCCGCCGGCGATGGCGCGGGTGAACAACCCGGTCTGGGCAAGCACGGCAATGCAGCTTGCCAGATAGGCCGGGCCGAACCCCCAGACCTCGGCCAGCGAGAGCAGCAGCAGGTAGAAGAGGCAGAGCGCCAGAGCGACAAGGCCGTAGTGGACGATGTGCACCGCCACACCCCCGGTCGCCTCGAACATGACATAGACGAAGAAGGTCGTGACGACGAAGAGCATGCCGTATTTCACGGCGCGTTCGACCATGCGGTAGGTGTCGACCGGCTGGAGCAGGCGCAGGCCGAAGGCGGCGTCGCGCGCCGCGGCCGTAGCGGTGGGCGAGGACAGCACCGACCATGCCGCCACCGCCAGGTTGCTGCCGGCCTGGCTCCAGAGCGCCTCGAAGCCCTCCGGCGTGATGTCGCGCTGGACCGGCAGGCGGGCCCCCAGGAAACAGGGCGAGGCCCAGGGCGAGGACATCGCCACCTCGATCTGGCGGGCACCCGGCACGATCATGATGTCCTGGCTGCCGCGCGCCACCATGGCGAGGGTGACACGCGCCAGGGCGCCGGGCTCTACCGCGACGGGCGCGACAAGGCGCACGGTGCCGCCGGGGCCGCTCAGCCCGGAAGGATCGCGCTCGACCGTCATGACCTGCGTGTGCTCGCCCTGGGCGACCATGACGTCGCCTTCCAGGGATTGCGGGGCCGCGACGTCGAGAACCAGGCGCGCAGCGGCCCAGTCGACGACGATGTCGCCGACGGGCACACCGAAGGCACGGGCGATCTCAGCGGCGGCGGGCACGGCAAAGCCGCCGTCGAGGTCGAAGCCGCTGCGGTAGAGCACGATGTCGAACAGGCCGCGGCGGCGCAGCTCGGGTTCCATGTGCAGGTCGAGCCCGGCGCGTTCGGCGACCAGGCCGAAGTGGCGCGGGCTGGCCCGCCGCTTGCCGTCGCGCGTGGTCTCGAAGACCGTCACGGGAATGTCGAGATAGGGCAGATAGAAGGTGCGAGCACCGCCCCAGCCGCGTTCGACATCGGCGGTCGCCTGTTCCCGCCCGGCCATGCGCTCCTACACCAGGCCGCCGACCGACCACAGCGGGATCTGTGCCAGCGCGCAGAGCAGCGCGATGAGGCAGAGCCGGGTGCCGAAGCCGCCGCGCCCGATGCGTTCGAGACAACCGCCGCGCCTGGGCGGCGGCGTCTGGCCATTCCCGTCGTCCCGCGCCTGTGGATCGTTGCCGCTCATTGCCTGCTCCGCCTCGATGGAGCAGGCAGGCTGCAGCCGCCTCTTGGCCCCCGCGGGGCCGATCCGCGGTCATTTCAAGGCAATCAGCCCGATCCGATCTAACTGCCCGAGACGAGCCGGACCTTCATGGCGTCGAAGCTCTGCTCGACCCGGGTGCGGTCGGCGGGGTCGCGCACGACGGCGTGGAGCGCCACGACCTCGCCGCGGGAGAACACACCCAAGGTCTCCAGGGCGTATTCGCCGGCGGCATCGGCGCAGAGCAGCGAGGAACGCCCGAAGGCATCGCCTGTCCCGTCGTTGCCGTTCAGGGGTTCGATGCGGATCAGCCGCGCGGCGACCTCGCCCCGGCACATGTGCGCGGCATCGTCGACGAGTTCCGCGAGACCCTTCCTGGCGCCGGGCCGCGCGCCGAAGACCGTGACGAAGACGTCCGTGCGTCCCTGCCAGGCGGTGCCCGACAGCAGCGCGTTCCGCCCGTAGCGGTCCTGCGTCGCCTGGGGGCTGGCAACCACGAGATCGGCAAAGCCGCGCTCGCGGACCAGGCTCATGACGTTGTCGTTGAGCCGGGCGCGCGCCGCCTCGTCGAGTTCCAGGCCGTAGATCGCGAAGGCGCCGTCGCCGGCCTCGTCGCCGGTTTCGCGATCCAGGCATGCGTACAATGCGGGAATGGCGATGCGGGCGTCATCGAGCGGATAGACCAGGATGTCGCTGCCCGAGGTGATGCTGAGTTCCTCGCCCTCGGCAATGATCTCGGCCAGGGCCAGCCCGGTGCCCAGATTGGCCCACAGGACATTGCCGCTGGGCGCCAGGGTGACCGAGAGTTCGGCCGCGGAATCGACGCGGATGACAGCGGTACTGCCCGGCTGGAGGGACTGGGCGTCCCAGCCGGGCGCCGAGAACTGCAGGAACAGCCTGCCCTGCCAGCCCACGGAAAAGGCCAGGCGCGCCTCCCTGGGCCCCCAGGCGACCAGGCATTGCAGGAAAGCGCCTTCGGTCGCCTGGGCGTAGCCGTCCCAGGTACCGGCAGGTATGCGCAGGGCGTTGAACTCGTAGGCATCGGCCTTGCCGGCCTCGCGGTCGAGCGCGGCGCGCAGCCCGGCCGCCGGCGCCTCGTCGATGGCGACCGCCTCGACCTCGGGCAGGGCCTCGTTGAACTCCGCCACGCCGGAGGACTTTACCGCGGCCTCGGTCATGTCGGTTTCGCAGGCCGCCAGGACGAAGGCCAGGGGCAGAAGGGCGCGGACAAGGCCGCGCCAGTGTCGGGTCAGGGTAAAGGCTGGCCTCAAGTGTTCGGTCCCTGTTGCATCGGAAAGGAAATTGAACGAACGTTCAATGCTGATCATCCGCGTGGGCCCTACGATGCACCAACAGCCTTCGCGATGGAAACGCAGAAGGGAACACGGCGATGAAAGGACGGCTGGAAGGCAAGCGCTGCATCGTCAGCGGCGGCACCAAGGGGATCGGGCGCGCCATTGTCACGCGTTTCCTGGAAGAAGGCGCACGCGTCGTCGCAACGGCCCGCTCGGCGCACCGCGAGATGCCCGCACAGGGCGACAACCTCGCCTTCCTTGCCGGCGACACGGCCGACCCGACCCATGCCCGGGCGCTCGTCGCGCTGGCCCAGACACGCTTCGGCGGGCTGGACGTGGTCGTCAACAACGCCGGCATGCAGATCGAGAAGACCATCGCCGACACCACCGACGCGGAATGGGACCGCATCTTCGACGTCAACGTGAAGGGCGTCTTCCTGCTCTGCCGCGCCGCCCTGCCCGCGCTGGAAGCCTCCGGCGGCGGCGCCATCGTCAACATCGGCTCCTACGACGGCTTCGTCGCCGACCCCGGCCTTGCCGCCTACTGCGCGACCAAGGGGGCGGTCCATGCCCTGAGCCGCGCCATCGCGGTCGACCACGGCCACCAGAACATCCGCTGCAACGTGATCTGCCCCGGATGGATCAAGACGGAGATGATGGATGCCTATCTCCAGAGCGTTCCCGATCCGCAGGCCGCCGCGGGCAGGCTCGATGCCAACCAGCCGATCGGACGCGTGGGACAACCCCGCGACATCGCCAACATGGCGCTGTGGCTGGCTTCCGACGAGGCGGCCTTCACCACCGGCCAGCTCTTCGTCTGCGACGGCGGCCTGACGGCGCGCGCGCCGCAGCCCTGAAGGCCGCTCAGGTATCGGCCCACATGCGCAGCAGGTTGAAGCGCGCCTTCTCCAGGATCATGAAGGTCTCCGAGCCCGGCGCCAGACGGTGGACGTGTTCGGCGGCGATGGCGAGGTCGAGCAGGACCTCGCGCCGGGCGGGATCGCGGATCAGGCTTTCCATCCAGGTGACCACGGCCAGGCGCTCGCCGCGGGTCACCTCCTCGACGCGATGGAGGAAGTGGGTGGGATAGACCACGGCATCGCCGGGATCGAGCTTGATGCGCTGTTCGCCCGGCGCCGTGTCGATGACCAGTTCGCCGCCGTCGTAGCTGGCGGGATCGTTGAGGAAGATCGTGATCGAGCAGTCCACGCGGAACGGGTTGGAACCGCCCATGATGACGTTGTCCATGTGGTCGCCGTAGCGCATGCCCGGTTTGTAGCGGCTGAGGATGGGCGGCATGATGCGGCGCGGGCGCACGAAGACGGCGAGTTGCTTGTTCTGCCACAGGCGCCCCAGCACCATGCGCACGACCTCCTCGCGCTGGTCCTGGCCGAGCGCCAGTTCCTCGTTGACCTTGCGGTCGGCGACCAGGAAACCGGCCGATTTCATGCCATCGGCGAAGGTGCCCGACCGGGCGGCCTGATGCACCGCGGCGACGTCCTGGGGCGAGAGAATCTGGCGAATGACCTTGAGCATGGCGTTACCCTCGAAACCTGCCCCGTTCTAGCCGATGACGGCGGCGCTGGCACCCCGGGTTCTCGCCGGCCGCTTCTGCGCTAGAATGGCGCCCATGATCATGGACATCTTCTCCGACCCGATCTGCCCGTGGTGCTACATCGGCAAGCGCCGCCTGCAGAGGACGCTGGACGACCTGCCGCTCCAGGACCGGCCGCAGGTGCGCTGGCGCGCCTTCATGCTGAACCCGGACATGCCGAGCGACGGCATGGAGCGCAACGCCTACCTGGCGCGCAAGTTCGGCAGTTCGCAGCGCGCCATGGAACTCTACGGCACGATCGCCCAGGCCGGTTTCGAGGAAGGCATCCTGTTTGCCTTCGGCGATATCGCGCGCACGCCCTCGACGATGAACGCCCACCGCCTGATCCGCCTGGCCGGCGAAGGCGCCAACCAGACCGAGATCGTCGACGAGATGTTCTTCCGCTACTTCACCCAGGGCGTCGACATCGGCGACACCCAGGCCCTGGTCACCATCGCGGCCGATTGCGGCATGGAGGCCGGGGCGGTGCGCGCCTACCTCGAAGGCGGCGAGGACTGCGACGCGGTGCTCGCCGAGCACAACCTTGCCCAGCGCATCGGCATCAACGGCGTGCCGTGTTTCATCCTGGACGGCCGCTATGCGGTCTCCGGCGCGCAATCGCCCGAGGTCCTGCGCCGCATGATCGACACCGCACGGACGACTGCGGCGGCCTGAGGCGGGGGGCGTCAGAGCCTTTCAGCCCGAGGAGCGAACCCTCCCCTCTCCCCTTGTGGGAGAGGGGAGGGTGAGGGGTCTTACGCGCGGTAGCGCGGACAAGAGATCCCTGGTTCAGCGTCGACGACTCCACCCCTCACCCAGCTTCGCCTAGAGCAAATCATCCTTCTGCGGAATCGCTTCGCGATTGCGCAGAAGGAT
>JAQCLG010000192.1 GCA_027592745.1 Pseudomonadota bacterium
TGTACGAGCGGGCCAAACCGCCAGAGCGACGCGATCCGGCACCCCGGGTCGCGTCGCCTGCGCTTGGCGAATCGTCCCTGCCATGCAAGCTTCGGCGCCTGCGGCGGGGGAGCGTGCGATGGCGCAAGAACGGACGATCCATTTCCTGCACATCGGCAAGAACGGCGGCCCGCGATCGGCGCCCTGGCGCAGCGTATCAGCGCCGCCGGACAGGACCTGCGCATCCACAAGCATCACCACCGGGTGAAGCTTCACGATCTGCCGGCGGGCCAGGACTACATCTTCGCCATCCGCTCGCCCGAGGCGCGGTTCAGGTCCGGCTTCTACAGCCGCAAGCGCGAGGGCAGGCCGCGCATCCACGTCCCCTGGAGCGTCGACGAGGCCGCCGCCTTCGCGGCCTTCGAACACGCCAACGACCTGGCCGAGGCCCTCTTCGAGGAGGGCGAGCGGGGCCACAGGGCGATCATGGCGCCGACCTCGATCGGCCATTGCGCCGTGCCGCAGATCGCCTGGTTCGAACGCTGCGGCTTCTTCCTTGAGACCCGCCCGCCGCTCGCCATCCTGCGCCAGTCCCGCCTGGACGACGATTGCCGGGCGCTCGTCGCCCTGCTGGGCCTCGATGTCGAGGCCACGCTGCCGCGCGATCCCCTGTGGGCGCACAGCAACAGGTACGAAGGCGTGCCCGAGCTATCGCCCAGGGCCCTGGCGAACCTGCGCAACTGGTACAGCCACGACTATGCCTTCGTGCGCATGTGCGAGGACCATGTCGCGGCCCTGGAGCGTGGTCAGGGTCGCAGCAGGTAGAACCACCATTGCGGCGGCAGGCCGCGGTCGGGATCGTCACGCCAGGACAGATCCGGCCTGATGTGCCGCCTGGGCAGCAGCGCGCGGTCCGCGGCGTTGTCGGGTGTCAGCATCAGCAGGGCTCCGATCCAGCGCTGCAGGTAGGAGCGCTCCCCGGTCGGGGCCAGCCTTGCCGCCTCGGCGGCACGAGACAGCATGCGGCAGATCGACTGGCCCTCGATGCCGCGGTAGCGCCAGAGGTCGGTCCCCAGGCTGCGGCACAGACCGGCGAGCAGGGTCCAGGCGGTGAGGTTGAACAGGCCGTGGTGCAACGGGCGGGACTGCACATCCTCGAAGGGTTGCCTGCCGTCCCCGTCGCACTGGGCGACCAGCCGCAACGTCGTTCCCATGATCAGTTGCGCGGCCTCAGTGTCGCGTCCCGCAAAGACAGAGAGCCAAAGGCGCAGCAGATGTATCCAGGTGCCGATGCTGTTGCGCGCGCCATGGGCAAACCTTGGCTGCCCGGATTCGACCTGTGCATCGAGCATCCTGCCGCACCAGTCGGCGATGGCATCGCAATCGTCCTGCGGCAGAACGCCCGCGACCTGCAGCGAGCGGCACAGCGCCGGCAGGATTTAGAGGTCGCGGAAGTCGATCCATCCGCCGTGACGCCTGGCGCCGGAGGCGGCGGGGTGCAGCGCCGTCGCGGGATCGTTGAAGCCGGCGCGCAGCAGGCCTGCTGCGCCCTCGAGATGATCCCGCCGGCCCGCCAGCACCCCTGAGGCGGTCAGCACCGAAGCGCTGCGCAGACAGGTCCAGAGCGCCACGCGGGCTGCGGACCGGCCTTCGGAAAGATCCGTCGCGCCCTGGGGCAAGGCCGGGCCGTCCCCGATCGTCTCGGCCTCTCGGGCCAGGTCGGCAAGCGAGGAAGCGGCGGGCCAGGTCGCCTGGGGCAGCAGCGCCCCATGGTCACGGCCGCCCTGCCCGTCGCGATGGTGGCGCAGCAGCAGTCGGTCGATCCGGTGTGCCAGGCGGCTCACACCTCTGTAACGCGCGACATGGCGGCTGCCGCTGTTTTCCTCGACCTCGCCGGATGCGCCCGAAGCGAGGCGATAGACCCGGCCGCAGGCGACGAACCTGCCGGGCGCCTGCGCGGCCAGGGGCGGCATGGTTTCCCATGGCGCGGCCTGCCAGCGATCCCACGGTCCGGGGTGGCCCAGGCGCAGGAGCAACTCGGCCTTGTTCATGTTGCCGTAGCGCAGGCGCTCGTAGAAGCGGTCGGGCGCGTCGCGACGGAAGGCGATCTGCGGTTCGTCGGTCGCCGCGGGCAGGCAGCCCGGATCGTCGAGCTGGCCGTTGTCCTCCAGGCGGCTCAACGGCAGCATGGCACAAAGCGCATCGGGGCTGGCCGCGATGCCGGCCACCATGTCGCGCCAGGCCTCCAGGGTGAAGAAGGACCAGCCGTCGAGCGGCAGGACCCAGTCCGCCTCGGCGCGTCCCAGCTCGACCGCCAGGTTGCGCGCGGCGTTCAGGTCGATCAGCCTGAGCGACTTGTGCCGCATCATCCACTCGTAGGCCTTCACCGGCACATGCGACGGCGAGGTCTGCTCGGGATCGCGCCCGAAGGGATTGAATTCGGCGGGCATGCCGCTGGCGTCGTAGAACGCCGCCCGATAGGACCGCGGATCGAAGGGGATGACCTGCAGGCCCTGGCCGCTCGCCTCGATCATGGCGATGCACTCGGCCTCCAGGTCGCCGTCCACCATGCGGTTGAGCAGCCAGCGCTTGTCGCAGCCGGGAAGTCCGGGCTCGCGCTCCAGGACGAACTTCAGGTTTCGGAGGGTGTGCTCGGCATCGTGGCGCGGCGGCAGTGCGTTGCCGATGACCCGGTAGATGACGAAGTCGGCAGCCATGGCGCCCCCGCCCCCTGCGCCTGCAGAAGCGTCAGCCCAGGCCCTTGCGGCCCATTTCCATGAACTTCTCGCGCCGTGCGGTACGCAGTGCGGCCGGCGCGGTGCCGGCCAGCGCCTGGAGCCCGCGGGCCACGGCATCGCCGACACGGCGCATCGTCTCGGCGGGATCGCGATGGGCGCCGCCCATCGGCTCGACGATCACCTCGTCGATGACACGAAGCTGGGCGAGATCGCCCGCGGTCAGCTTCAGGGCCTCGGCCGCCTCGGGCGCCTGGTCGCCCGAACGCCACAGGATCGAGGCGCAGCCTTCGGGCGAGATCACCGAATAGACCGCGTGTTCGAGCATCAGCACGCGATCGCCCACGGCAATGGCGATGGCGCCGCCCGAACCGCCCTCGCCGATCACCACGCAGATCACCGGCACGCCGATGGTCAGGCAGGTCTCGATCGAACGCGCAATCGCCTCGGCCTGGCCGCGTTCCTCGGCGCCGATCCCGGGATAGGCCCCGGAGGTGTCGACCAGGGTGATCACCGGCAGGCCGAAGCGGTCGGCCATCTCCATCAGGCGCACGGCCTTGCGATACCCTTCCGGACGCGCCATGCCGAAGTTGTGTCGCACGCGCTCCTCGGTATCGGCACCCTTCTCGTGGCCGATGACCACCACCGAACGGCCGCGGAACCTGCCCAGGCCGCCGATGATGGCCTGGTCCTCGCCGTAGAGACGGTCGCCGGCCAGGGGCACAAAGTCCTCGATCAGGCTGGCGATGTAGTGGCTGGTGTGGGGGCGCTGGGCATGGCGGGCGACCTGGGTCTTCTGCCAGGGCGTCAGCTTGCCGTAGGTCTGCTGCAACAGGCGGTCGAGCTTGGCCTGCAGGCGCGTGATCTCCTCGACGATGTTGACGCCGTCGCCGTCCGAAAGCTGCCGGAGCTCCTTGATCTTGCTCTCGAGCTCGGCGATCGGGCGTTCGAAGTCCAGATAGTGCTGCATGGCCGGCCTCCTTCGCGCAGGAGTCTAGCCTAATTGGCCGCCGCGATCTGTTCGGCCTTCTTGACCATGACCTCGGCCTGCTTGATCGAGGCGATGTCGATCAGGCGGCCGTCGAGCGAAACCGCGCCCTGGCCGTCCTTCTGGGCCTGTTCCATGGCCTCCAGGATACGCTTGGCCTGGGTCACCTCCTTCTCGGACGGGCTGTTGACCTCGTTGGCTAGGTCGATCTGGCTGGGGTGGATCGCCCACTTGCCCTCGCAGCCAAGCGCCGCGGCGCGGTTGGCCTGGGCGCGGAAGCCGTCGCCGTCCTTGAAGTCGCCAAAGGGACCGTCGATCGGGCGCAGGCCCGCGGCACGCGCGGCAACCACCATGCGCGAGACGGCGAAGTGCCACATGTCGCCCCAGTGGTAGTCGCGCGGCTTGTCGCCGTCGATGTCGGTCAGCACGCCGTAGAGCGGGTTCGGGCCGCCGATCACGGTGGTGCGCGCCTTGGTCGAGGCTGCGTAGTCGGCGACGCCGAAGTGCAGGCTCTCGTTGCGCTTGCTGGCGTGCGCGATGGCCTCGACGTTGGACATGCCCAGCGCCGTCTCGATGATCAGCTCGAAGCCGATCCGCTTGGTCCGGCCGCGCGCGTCCTCGCACTGGGTCGTCAGCATGTCGACGGCATAGACGTCGGACGGCGTGCCGACCTTGGGAATCATGAAGAGGTCGAGGCGGTCGCCGGTCTGCTCGATGACGTCGATGACGTCGCGGTACATGTAGGAGGTGTCCAGGCCGTTGATGCGCACCGAAAGGGTCTTGGTCCCCCAGTCGATGTCGTTGATCGCCGCGATCACGTTCTTGCGCGCCTGGGCCTTGTCGCCCGGCGCCACGGCGTCCTCGAGATCGAGGAAGATGACGTCGGCGCTGCCCTTGGCGGCCTTTTCGAACAGCTCGGGACGGCTGCCGGGAACGGCCAGTTCGCTGCGGTTGAGGCGCGCGTGCGCCGGCTCGACGATCGTGAAGCTCATGTCATGTGTCCCTTGTGGGTCCCAGTCGGGCGGCGGCGCGCTCAATGCCCGCAGCCCCGCATTCTGTCAACCATACCCCATCACGGGGTCAGGCGAGCGGATGATGGCGCAGCACCGTGCTGCGCAGCCTTTCTTCCAGGACGTGGGTGTAGATCTGGGTGGTGGAAATGTCGGCATGGCCCAGCATCTGCTGCACCGCGCGCAGGTCGGCGCCATGGGCCAGCAGGTGGCTGGCAAAGGCATGGCGCAGGACATGGGGCGAAACGCGCGCCGGATCGATGCCGGCCTCCAGCGCCAGTTCCTTCAGCAGCAGGCCGACGCCCTGGCGCGTCAGGTGGCCCGAAGCCCCATGGGAGGGAAACAGCCAGCGCGGCGTGCCGTCCTGGGCCGCGATCAGCATGCGCACGGCACGCGCGGCGTGTTCGCCGACCGGCACCAGGCGCTCGCGCCCGCCCTTGCCGCGCACGATGATGAAGGGCGCGTCGTCGCGGAAGGCCGCACGCGGCAGGGCGACGAGTTCGGAAACGCGCAGGCCGGTGGCGTAGAGCAGTTCGATCAGCGCCGCCCGGCGCAGCCCCTCGACGCCCTCGCCCTTGCGCGCCGCCGCCAGCAGGGCTTCGACCTCGTCCTCGCCCAGCACCTTGGGCAGGGAACGGCCGGCCCGGGGCGCCTCGATGATGGTCGTGGGATCGTCGTCGCGCCGGCCCTCGGCGAGCAGGAAGGCATAGAACTGGCGCAGGGCCGAAAGCCGCCGCGCGGCGGTGCGCGGCGACATGGCGGCCTTGTGCAGGCTTGCCAGATAGGCGCGCACATCATCGGCCCCGGCCGCTTCGCAGGTCATGTCACGAGCGATCAGGAACAAGGCGAAGTCGCGCAGGTCGCGCCGGTAGGCCGCCACGGTGTTGACCGCCGCACCGCGTTCGGCGGTCATCATCTCCAGGAACGCCTCGACGGTGCGGTCGTCCTGCGCCGGCTGGGTCATGGCGTCAGGGTTTCGCGATGGCCCGCTGGCCGCCGGCCTCCATGGCGATCAGGCGCCCCTCGACGGCCAGGCCGACCCGGTCCAGGGCATCGACGACCGCCTCCAGCGAGACCGGATCGACGCCGGCCGGCCCCTGCGGGCCGAGCACCACGAGCGCCAGCAGCACGGTCTGGCCGACGCTGCCGGCCGCGGCCGCCTGGTTCATGGCAAAGAGCAGGGCCGCCGGCGAGGCGGCGGTCTCGCGCGCAGGCGAAAGCGCCACGACCTCGGACACGATCGGGGCGCCGGCATTGTCGCCGAAGGCGGCAAGACC
>JAQCLG010000193.1 GCA_027592745.1 Pseudomonadota bacterium
GGCCGCGGCGCCGCCGCCGCACGCAAGGTCGCCACCCCGGACGCCGCCGGGGCGCGCCATGTCGGCGTGTTTTCCGACGCGCCCGGCCCGGTGCTGCGCAGCGCCGCGGGAGCGCGCCTGACCGAACACCTTCCGGGCAATGCCGAACTGGCCGAAGCCGACCTGGTGTTCGTTGCCGGCATGCAGACCGCAGAGGAGCAGGCCATCGCCGAGTGCTGCCGCGCGCTCAAGGTGCTGGTCAACGTCGAGGACCGGCCGGCCTTCTGCGATCTGCACCTCCCCGCCGTGCTGCGCCGTGGCGAACTGACCCTAGCGATCTCCACGGGGGGGGCGGGCGCCGGGCCTTGCCGGCCTGCTGCGGTGGCACCTGGAGCGCCTGTTCGGCCCGGAATGGGGCGGGCGCATCGAGGAGATTGCCGGCGCCCGCGATGGCTGGCGCCGCGAGGGCGCCGACATGGCGACCGTCAAGCAGCGCACCGACCGCTACGTGGAGGACCGCAAATGGCTCCGCTGAACGACTGGCGCCATCGCCGCATCCTGCGCGCCCGGACACGGGCCGCCGAACTGGCGGCCGCCTACAGCCATCTCGACGCCGCCGACCTGCTTGCCGCCATGATCGGCGAGGAGTTTCCCGGCGACATCGCCATTGCCTCCTCCTTCGGGGCCGAGGCCGTGGCTCTGCTGGCCCTGGCCGCCGACATCGACCGCAACCTGCCGGTGATCTTCCTCGATACCGGCAAGCTGTTTCCCGAGACCGTGGCGTACCGCGACACGGTGGCGCAGCACCTGGGCCTGACCAACGTGCGCATCGCCCGCCCCGATATCCTGGAACTCGCCGCGACCGATACCGCGGGCGACCTGTGGTCGCACCAGAGCGATGCATGCTGCTTCGTGCGCAAGGTGGTGCCGCTGGTCCAGGCGGTGACGCCCTACAGCGCCTGGATCACGGGGCGCAAACGCTACCAGGGCGGCGGGCGCGATGCGCTCGCCCCGATCGAGGCGTCCGACGGCTGGGTCAAGGTCAACCCGCTGGCGGCCTGGACCAAGCAGGACGTCTTCGGCTTCATCGCGCGGCGCGGCCTGCCCAAACACCCGCTGCTGGCCCAGGGTTACCTCTCCATCGGCTGCGCCCCCTGCACCCGCCCGGTGGCACCCCTGGAGGAGGAACGGGACGGCCGCTGGGCCGGTTCGGGCAAGGTGGGGTGAGGCATCCACACGCTGGAGGAGCCCGCCGAACGTCAGGAGGGCGCGCCGGCCCAGGTTGCCACCTCCCCTTGATCGGCTATAACGCCGCGGCCCCGGTCGCGACCGTGCCGCATGCCCTTTACTGGATTGCCATGACCGAACTTGCCCTGGCCCACGGACTCTCCTTCGAGGACCTGTACCGCCGCGACGGCCTGGTGCGTCTCGACGGCGCCTTCGTCGATCATCTCAAGGCGGCCGACACCGGGCTGTTCAACCGCCTGATGGCCGGGCGCGTCGATCCCGAGGCACTGGAGGACAAGGTCCATTCCGACCTGCTGACCGACCTCGGGCCGGTCGTCGAGGAATTCCTCGCCCGGCTCTTCGGCATCGAGGAGGAGGTCGCGCTGCGGCGCGCCGAACGCGACCGTCTCAACCCGATCTATGTCTGCAAGCAGCAGTTCGTGCGCCGACGTGCCGCCAAGGCGTTCAAGCCCGAGGCGCTGGCCGCCGCCGACGGCGCCGCCCTGCGCCGCGAGGTCGAGGCGCTGATCGGCGCGACGCTCGACGAACTCTCCTTTGCCCGCGCCGTGATGGCCTGGCTCGAGGACGAGGCGGCCAACGCCAACAGGCTGGAGGCCGCCGCGCGTTTTGCCGCCTGGGCGACCCTCTCGGAGGAAGGCCGGCAGCGCTACCGCAAGAGCCCGCTCTTCCACCTGCCGGCCAAGGTCGACCCGGACCACCTGGTCGAGGTCGCCACGCAGGTGATCGACGGCGTGACCATGCTGAAGGCCCCGGCCCACCATCTGCGCCGGCGCGAGGGTTTCGCGCTGACCGACCACGGCATGGACCTGGAGGCCGCGCTCGACCAGGCCAACTACTGCATCTTCTGCCACAACCAGGGCAAGGACAGCTGCAGCAAGGGGCTGAAGGAGAAGGACGACAGCTTCAAGACAAGTGCCACGAACGTCACGCTGGCGGGCTGCCCGCTGGACGAGAAGATTTCCGAGATGAACCTGCTGAAGGCGCAGGGTCACGGGCTGGCGGCGCTGGCCGTCGCCATGGTCGACAACCCGCTGTGCGCGGCCACGGGCCACCGCATCTGCAACGACTGCATGAAGTCCTGCATCTACCAGAAGCAGGAACCGGTCGACATTCCCCAGATCGAGACGCGCACCCTGAAGGACGTGCTTTCCCTGCCCTGGGGCTTCGAGATCTACAGCCTGATGAGCCGCTGGAACCCGCTCAACCTGGTGCGGCCCCTGCCGCGCCCAGCGAGCGGGCGCAGGGTGCTGATCGTGGGCACCGGGCCGGCCGGGTTCAACCTGGCCCACCACCTGATCAACGACGGCCATACGGTGGTTGCCGTCGACGGCCTGAAGATCGAGCCGCTTGACCACGGCATCTCCGGCATCGACCGCTTCGGCAGGCGTCACCCGTTCCGGGCGATCCGCGACATCGCCGAACTGACCGAACCGCTCGACGATCGCGTCATGGCCGGTTTCGGGGGCGTCGCCGAGTACGGCATCACGGTGCGCTGGAACAAGAACAACCTGAAGCTCATCCGCCTGCAGCTCGAACGCCGTTCGAGCTTCCGCATGTACGGCGGCATCCGCTTCGGCGGCACGCTGACGATCGAGGATGCACTGGCTGCCGGCTTCGACCACATCGCCCATTGCGCCGGCGCCGGGCGGCCGATCTACATCGACATGGACAACGCCCTGGCGCGCGGCGTGCGCATGGCCAGCGACTTCCTGATGGCGCTGCAGCTGACCGGCGCGGCGCGTGATTCCTCCATCGCCAACCTGCAGCTTCGCCTGCCCGTGGTGGTGATCGGCGGCGGCCTGACCGCGATCGACACCGCGACCGAGGCGCTCGCCTACTACCCCGTGCAGGTCGAGAAGTTCCTCGCGCGCTTCGAGACGCTGGTCGCCGAGCGCGGCGAGGACGCCGTGCGGTCGTCCTGGACGGACGAGGAACGCGAGGCGGGCGAGACCTTCCTCGAACACGGCCGCGCCATCCGTGCCGAACGGCAGGCTGCGGCACGGGAGGGGCGCGAGCCCGACCTGCTTTCCCTGCTCGACGGCTGGGGCGGCGTCACCATGGCCTACCGCCGTGGCCTGGAGGATGCACCAAGCTACCGCCTCAACCACGAGGAGGTGGCGCTGGCCCTGGAGGAGGGCATCCGCATCGCCCCGGGCCTTTCGCCGCTGCGCATCGAGGCCGACCCACGGGGCAGCGCCCAGGCGATCGTGATGGTCGACGCCGAGGGTCACGAGTTCACCCTGCCCGCCCGCGCCGTGCTGGTCGCCGCCGGCACCCAGCCCAACACCGTGCTGGCGCGCGAGGACAGCGCGCACCTGAGCCTGGACGGCAAGCACTTCCAGGCCTTCGATCTGGACGGCCGGCCGGTCGCGCCCGAACACCTGGCCAAGCCGTCCGAGACCCATATCCTGATGCACCTGGCTGCGGACGGCCGCGGCGTGAGTTTCCATGGCGACCTGCATCCCTCGTTCGCGGGCAATGTCGTCAAGGCCATGGGCGGCACCAAGCGCGCCTATCCCGTGATCTCCCGCCTGCTTGCCCGCCTTGGCGAAGCAACACGCGGCGAGGACGCTGCCTTCCTTGCCGAACTCGACGACCGCCTGATCGCCCGCGTCGTGCGCGTCGAGCGGCTGACGCCGACCATCGTCGAGGTCGTCGTCGAGGCGCCGGCGGCGGCTGCGCGATTCGAGCCCGGCCAGTTCTACCGGCTGCAGAACTACGAACGCGCCGCTGCGCGCGGTGCCGACGGCACCCTGCTCGCCATGGAGCCGCTGGCCATGACCGGCGCCTCGATCCCCGTGCCCGGCCGGCAGGTCTCGGTGATCGGGCTGGAGATGGGCGGTTCCTCGGACCTGATGGCCGAACTGGCACCCGGCGAACCGGTGATCCTGATGGGTCCGACCGGCACGCCGACCGAGATCGAGAAGGGCGAGACCGTGCTGCTGATCGGCGGCGGTCTGGGCAACGCCGTGCTGTTTTCCATCGGCAAGGCGATGCGCGAGGCGGGCTGCCGCGTGCTCTACGTCGCCGGCTACCGCAGGGTCGAGGACCGCTACAAGGTGGCCGAGATCGAGGCTGCGGCCGACGTCATCGTCTGGGCCTGCGACGAGGCGCCGGGATTCCTGCCCGGCCGGCCCCAGGACAGCGCCACGGTCGCCAACATCGTCGATGCCCTGGTCGCGTACCAGGATGGCCGCCTGGGCGAGAAGTCGATCGACCTTGGCGAGGTCGACCGCATCGTCGCGATCGGCTCGGACCGCATGATGGCGGCGGTCAAGGCCGCGCGTTTCGGCGTGCTGGCAGGCCATCTCAAGCCCGGCCATATCGCCATCGGCTCGATCAACTCCCCCATGCAATGCATGATGAAGGAGATCTGCGCCCAGTGCCTGCAGCCCCAGGTCGACCCCGAGACGGGCGAGCGGCGCCCGCCGGTGTTCTCCTGCTTCAACCAGGACCAGAAGCTCGACTGCGTCGACTTCGCCGGCCTGGCCGACCGCCTGGCCCAGAACGGCGTGCAGGAAAAGCTGACCCGCCTGTGGATCGACCGTACGCTGCGCAGCCTGGACATGCGCGGGGCCGCCGAGTAACGCATTGCAGACCTTGCCGAGGGGGCATCCATGAAGGTTCTCGTCGTACTGACCCACCCGCGCCGCGATTCGCTGACCGGCCAGATCGCCGATGCGGTGATCGCGGGCCTGAAGGAAGCCGGCCACGAGGCCGAGCTGGCCGATCTCTAGGGCGAGAAGTTCGATCCGGCACTGCCGGAAGCCGACGAGCCCGACTGGGGCGCGGTCGGCAAGGTCTATTCGCCCGCGGTCCAGGCCGAGATGGCGCGCATCGAACGCAACGACGCGCTGATCATGGTCTTTCCGATCTGGTGGTGGTCCTTCCCGGCCATGGCCAAGGGCTGGATCGACCGGGTGTTCAACAAGGACTGGGCCTATGGCACGGGTTCGCTCAAGCTGAAGCGCGCGCTGCTGATCGGGCTTTCGGCCTCCGGTGCCCCGACCTACGCCAAGCGCGGCTACGACACCGCGATCGAGACCCAGCAGGTGGTCGGCATCATGAACTACTGCGGCATCCCCGATGCCCGCTTCCACTACCTGCATCACTCGACCAACGGCGGCCCGCGCCCGGCCGAGATGATCGACGAGGCCCGCGATCTGGGCCGGGAATTTGCTGCAGGACTTGCCTAGAGCGGATCACGGGAACCCGTGTCGGCTGCGCGGCCACTCGCCACCTTTGACGGATCGCGGTACGCTGCAGGCGCTTGGCATGATGGTGCTGGAGTGAGCGCAATGGTGGTCATTCGCGGGGGTTTGGCCCTGGTCCTCATCCTGACGCTGGGTGGCTGTGCCGCAGTCTGGGGACAGTCCTACAAGGTGCAGTTCCAGAACTCTTCCCAGATAACGCTGCTCTACGACCCGGCTCTGACCAGCCCCGGCCACCTGCAGGGCGTTGCGCAGACCTATTGCGACGGCTACGGCAAGGACGCGGTGATGTGGGAGACCCAGAACGCCACGTTCGGGCTGAAGAGCGCGTCCTACCTGTGCGTCGCGCGCGAGTAGCACCCGAGAAGCGCGCAGACGGTCAGCGCTCCAGGCAAACCCGGGCCGGTCTCACCGGCTTCGTCACGCAATCGGACCACGGGCATCCATCTCGTTGATGTAGAGCGGATTCACACGATCACCCGGAACCGTGGAACGGTTCCG
>JAQCLG010000023.1 GCA_027592745.1 Pseudomonadota bacterium
CGTAATTGGCCAGCGATCCCTCGACCAGGTTGGGCGCACTCTCGAAGCCGTAGGCCTGGGCGAGCAGCGCGTTGGTCAAGCCGTCCCAGGGGTAGTAGTGGCCGATGAAAATGCCGCTCGTGCCGCTGGCCGCCAGTGCCGTATCATCGGGATAGGTGTACTGCACGAGATGGCGCCGTTCGATGCCCTCGATCTCCATCAGGTCGCTGACGCGCAGGCCCAGCAGGCCGCCGAACTCCTCCAGCCAGCGCCGGGTCAGCGTGTTGTCGCTGCTGGCAGCGGCAGGGCCGCCGTATTCGTTCTGCGGGTTCTCGCCCCACACGATCAGCGGCACGCCAAGCTGCACGGCGATCCTGACCGGCACGGTGAAGATCGTGACGTGCTCGGGCCAGGAAATGTCGCCGACGTGGACCAGCGCCAGCTTGTTGAGCCGGCGGCGGATCACCGGGTTCATCGTCACTTCGATGCTGTCGACGCCCAGCGCCTTGATGTTGTCGAGGTTGCGTCGGCCGATATCGGAGAGCGAATCGGTCATCGCGGTGACGCAGAGGGGGTTGAGCCCGGCCTCAAGCAGGCGCAGTACCTGGTAGGTCGAATCCTTGCCGCCCGACACGGGGACCAGGCAATCGTAGTTGCTGCCGTCGGCGCTGCGGTAGCGCGCGACAATCTCCAGGAACTCCCGCTTGCGTGCCTCCCAGTCGACCTCGGCGCGCGCCGCGAAGGCGGTGCAGGCGCTGCACACGCCGTTCTCGTCGAAGCGCAGGTCCGGCTTGGTGTCGGGGTAGAGGCAGCGGGTGCAGTAGCGGATCATCGCGGCGCTCCAGTCAGGACAGCAGGTGACGCGCGAGCGCGGCAACGACACGGCGGACGTCGTCGTCGGTCATGGTCGGATAGAAGGGCAACGACAGGCAGCGCGCGTAGTACGCCTCCGCGCCCGGCAGTTCCAGGTCTGGCGCCATGGCGCGGTAGTAGGGTTGGCGATGGACCGGGATGTAGTGCACTTGGGTGCCCACCTTCTTGGCCGCCAGCGCGCGCATCAGCGCGCCCCGCGTCGTGCCGGCGGCGGCAAAGTTGATCAGCACGGGATAAAGGTGCCAGCCGCTCTCGCCCCACGCGACCCTGGGCACCGGGCGCAGCACCGGTGCGAGCGGAGCCAGCAGCACGTCGTAAAGCGCGGCGATGGCGCGACGGCGGGAAAGGAAGCGGTCGAGCTTGCCGAGCTGGGACTGGCCCAGCGCGCACAGCACATCACTGGCACGGTAGTTGAATCCCGGCGCGGGCAGCTCGTAGTACCAAGGGTTGGCTCGACCGTCGGCGTCGAACGCCATCTCGACGTTGACAAAGCCTTCGGGCGAGCGCTCCAGGCCATGGTTGCGCTGGCGCCGCAGGGTCGCCGCCAGGGCCCGGTCGTTGGTCGTAAGCACGCCGCCCTCGCCCATGGCGATCGCCTTGACCGGATGCAGCGAGAACATGGTGAGCGCCGAGAAATGGACGTCGCCGACCGGGTGGTTGGCGACCCGTCCGCCCAGCGCGTGGCAGGCGTCCTCGACCAGGGCAAGGCCGTGGCGCGCCGCAACGGCGGCGATGGCCGCCATGTCGCAGGGCTGGCCATTGAGGTGCACTGGCAGGGCGGCGCGGGGTTGGGCGTCTCCGGCGCGTGCCAGAGCGGCCTCAAGATGGTCGGGGCCCATGAGCCCGGTATCGGGATCGACATCGGCGAAGATCACCTGCGCGCCGACGTAGCGTGCCGCGTTGGCGGTCGCTACGAAGGTCACGGAGGGCACCACCGCAGTATCGCTCGGACCGAGGCCCAGCGCCAGCATGGCAAGGTGGAGCGCGGCCGTGCCGCTGGAGCAGACGACCGCCTGATCCGCCCCGGTTGCGGCCATGAAGGCCGCCTCGAAGGCTGCCACGCGCGGCCCGGTGGTCAGCATGTCGCTGGTCAACGCCGCAGTCACGGCGGCGATGTCATCTTCCTCGATGGTCTGGCGTCCGTAGGGCAGGAAGCCGTTCATGGTCTCAGCCGATTGCCTCGATCAGGCGCGCGAGCTGGTTGCGACCGAGAAGTTCGGGGTTGTTGTTGCTCGCGTAGACAAACTGGTCGGGTACTGAGACTTCGCTCTGGCCGGGCTTGCGCTTCCACCAGCCGAAGGCGGGTTCGATGACGTAGCGGTCGTCCATTTCCAGGGTCGTGCGCGCGTCGTCCTCGGTGATCATCAGTTCGTGGAGCTTCTCGCCCGGGCGGATGCCGACATTGCGGATCGCCGCCTGTGGCGCCATGGCGCAGGCAAGATCGACCACGGTGGAAGACGGGATCTTCGGCACGAATATCTCTCCGCCCCGCATCATCTGGAGAGAGGAGAGAACAAAATTCACCCCCTGATCCAGCGTGATCCAGAAACGCGTCATGCGCTCGTCGGTGATGGGCAGCTCTTTCGCCCCTTCATCGAGCAGGCGGCGGAACAGTGGCACGACGCTGCCGCGCGAACCCAGCACATTGCCGTAACGCACCACGGCGAAGCGGGTTGCCACGGACCCCGCCATGTTGTTGCCGGCCACGAACAGTTTGTCGGAGGCGAGCTTGGAGGCGCCGTAGAGGTTGATCGGATTGGCCGCCTTGTCGGTCGAGAGCGCGACGACCCGGCGCACGCCGGCACGGATCGCGGCCTGCACCACGTTCTCGGCACCCAGGACGTTGGTGTGGATGCACTCGAAGGGATTGTATTCGGCCGCGGTGATCTGCTTGAGCGCGGCGGCATGGATCACGGTATCGATGCCGCGCATGGCGGTTTCCATGCGGTTGACGTCGCGCACGTCGCCGAGGAAGAAGCGCATGCAATCCTGCCCGCCGATCAACGGGTCCTGCTGCATCTCGTACTGCTTCAGCTCGTCGCGCGAAAAGACCACCAGGCGGGCCGGTTTCCAGCGCGCCAGTACGGATTTCACGAAGGCGCGGCCGAAGCTGCCGGTACCGCCCGTGACCAGGATCGAAGCGCCGTCGAGGTCGGGAAGCGGCATGTCGAAGCGCCGGAGGTGCAGGGTCAAGGTGATGTCCGTATGGCTGTGGGAAGGCGGCGGGCAGGATGGGGTCGTTCCACAACCTGTCCATGCTACCGCAGGCCGGGTGAACCTTTGTCACCAGCCTGGAAGCCGCTGCCATCGTGGCCTCTTGCGGCTTCGAGGGCAATGTTCATCACATGAACGCAAGGGTCAAGTTCATTCTGTGAACGTTGAAATCACAGCGATTCTGCGGCAGCACGGAGACCACCGCTGATTGGTGGCGCTGCCCTCCGCGCCGGGCTACGAGATGGCTCCCTCCGAGAAAGAAGGCCCATGCAGCCGGCCAGCCTGTTCCTTGGCCACGGTTCCCCGATGACGTTGTTCGAACCGTCGCCGACGCGGGCCTTCCTGACCACGCTTGCCGGCCGGTTTGCACGGCCCGATGCCATCCTGGTGGTCTCGGCCCATTGGCAGGCCGCCCGTCCCAGCCTCACCGCGGCGGCCTTTCCGGCCACGATCCACGACTTCGAGGGTTTCCCCGCGGAACTCTACCGCGCGACCTATCCCGCGCCGGGCAGCCCCGCCCTGGCGCGCCGTGTAGCGGACCTGCTCGCCCGGCAGGGCCTGGCCGCCGATCTCGACCACGCCCGCGGGCTCGACCACGGCGCCTGGATCCCGCTTGGCCTAGCCTGGCCAGCTGCCAAGGTCCCCGTCGTGCAGCTTTCCCTGCTGGCCGGCAAAAACGCTTCCGCCCACATGGCGCTGGGCCGCGCCCTGCGGCCGCTGGCGCGCGAAAACGTTCTGGTCGTGGGCAGCGGCAATCTCACCCACAACCTGGGCGAGGCGATCGCATGGATGCGCTCGGGCGGCCGCGGCGATGCGGCCTGGGCCAGCGAATTTGCCGGAGCGATGGGACAAGCCGTGCTGGGCGGCGACGACAAGGCCCTGGCCGAGTGGGAAACCGCGATGCCCCACGCCCGCCGCGCCCATCCCACCAGCGAACATCTCCTGCCGCTCCACGTCGTCCATGGCGCGGGCGGCGGCGCGGCGCGGCTCCTGTTCGACGCCATGGAGATGGGCAGCCTGTCGATGGCGGCCTATGCCTTCGACCCGGTCGACGCCGCGGCGGTTTGACAGGGGCCTTGCCGGCTTCCATCTTTTGCGCGGCACGGGGATGGACCATGGCACAGGAACCGCTTTCGCAACGCACGCATACGACCCTGGAGGCGATGGCTGCCGTGGCCAGCGACGGCAATGCCGCCTGGCTTACCCTGCCGCCCGACGCCTACTGCAATCCCGAAATCTTTGCCCTGGAGAAGGAAAGGATCTTCCGTTCCGGATGGATCGCCCTGGGGCGGGCCGACGAGGTCGCCCAGACGGGCGCCTATGTCGCGCGCGATGTGCTCGGTGTGCCGCTGGCCATGGTGCGCGGCCATGACGGCATGCTGCGCGTTTTCACCAACATGTGCCGCCACCGCTGGATGCGCCTGCTGGAGGGCAGCGGACGCAAGGCGGTGATGACCTGTCCCTACCATGCCTGGGCCTACGGCATGGACGGTCGCCTGCGTTCGGCCCCGGACATGGATCGCCATCCCTGCCTCGACAAGGCGGAGATCCGGCTCGAGGAGGTCGCCCACGAGGTCTGGCAGGGTTTCGTCTATGTCAACCTGGACGGCAAGGCGGCACCCCTGGCGCCGCGCCTTGCCGATCTCGATCCCCGTCTGGCCGCCTACGGCCTCAAGGATTGGGTGACCGCAGCGACGATCGAGTGCGGAGAGATTCCCTGGGACTGGAAGGTCATGCAGGACAACGGGGAGTGTTACCACCACGCGGGGCTGCACCCGGAAACCTTCCAGGAGACCTTCCCCGGCGAGGAAGCGGGCGCGCAGATCGGGCGCGACTGGACCCTGTTGTGGACCCCGGCCCGCGAGGCCCTGCTGCAGGACGGCCCCGACGGCAAGGTCATGCCCGGCCTTTTCTTCCCGCCGCTGGCCGGGCTCGACGGTTTCCAGCGGCGCAACTTCCTGCTGGTCTACGTGCTGCCGAACTTCTTCATCTACCTGCAGCCCGATTGCGGCCTGCTGATCCGGGTCGTGCCCCTGGCAGCGGGGCGTTGCGCCATGGCCGCCGATGTCCTGGTGCCGGCGGCAACCCGGAACCTGCCCGACTACGCGGAGCGGCTGGCGCGCCTCGTTGCCTTCTTCGAGCGTTTCAACGAGGAGGACACGCCGGTCAATACGGCGATCCAGCAGGCCCTGGAGAGCGGATACGCCCACCGCGCCCCGCTGTCCCATCTGGAGGCGCACAACCGCCATGTCGCATGGTGGGTTGCACAGGCACTGACGCGGGACGATGCCGGCCAGGGGGCACTGGCAGCCGAGTAGATGTGAAGCCGCTCCAGGCCTCAGCCTGTTTCGTCGGACTCCACTGCGTCGTCACGCTGGACGGCGGGCAGGGTGAAGCGCCCGGCCTCGAGATGGGCCAGGGCCCAGCGCACCACGGCGGCTTCGGCCGAACCGCATGGCCGTTCGGGATGCTCGTCGCTGGCACGGTCCTGGGGGGCAGTGGTCGTTCCGGTCATCGTCTGGCTCCTGCAACCGGCCGGCGCATGCGGCGCAGGCAGGCATCTGGAACCCCAACGTCCGGCACGTTCGCCGGGTTGCCGAAGCCGGAAGATTCCCCCTCTCAGGCCGAAAGAGCGCGCAGGGCCTCCAGGCCGACCGGGCGACCGCCGAACTCGGCCATGGCGTCGGTGAGGCATTCCCACATGTACACGGCCGAGGCCGAGTCCAGGACCATGTCCAGGGCATAGGACGTGCCGCGGTCGTTGCGGATCAGGATGGCGTTCATGCGTGCCACGCTGGTCTGGGTAATCTGGTGGTTCTCGAAGCGGTGGGAGCGCAGGTCGATGCCGCACATCTTGGCCATCATTTCAGGTGTGCGAGCACCGGTGATGGCAAAACGCGTGTTGGTGTCCGAACGGGGCACCGGGAAACAGACCGCACCGTCCATGGTCCAGGCGCCGGCCAGACGGTCGATGGTGGTGCTGCCGGCATCGTCGCCCGAGAGCAGGACCAGTTCACCGTTCGACAGGCGCAGGGCCAGCGTGCCGTCGGCCTGGGCTCGGGCGCGGTTGGGCTCGGGCAGGTCGATACCCTGGCCCGTGGCCCAGCCCGCCATGTCCCAGCCCTTGTAGCCGGCGCGCGGCAGGGCGGCGAGATCGGCGATGGCCAGTTCGCGGGCCGCAGCCGTCTCGGCCGCCGCATCGCCGTAGTTCATGGGTGCGGCAAAGCCGTTGACCTCGCCCCAGCGCGCGCCCAGCTGCGTCGTCACACGGTAAAGGTTCGAGCGGCGGGTGAGGTCCGTGGGCTTCATTGCGGCGTCAGCCATGGCGGTGTCCATTCGCAGCGCAAAATTGGATGTCATCCCGGCCGAAGCGGAGCGGAGAGCCGGAACCCATGCCGGAACGCATCATGTCGCGCCGGCATCGGTGGCGAGGTTCCGGCCTGGGTCCCGGATCTGCAGCGCTGCGCGCCTTGTCCGGGATGACAGAGAAGGGGATTGACATGCCCAGACCTACAGCTCCTGCCTGGCGCCTTCGGGATCGTAGAAGGGCAGCTTGACGACCTTGCAGGTGACAGTGTGGCTGGTGTCGATCTTGACCCGCTTGCCTGCCATGATGCCGCTGTCGACGCGGACCTCGAAGCTGGTGCCGGGTTCGGCCTGGTCGGGCGCGACATAGGCCAGGCCGATCGCCTTCTTCAGCGTGGGCGAATAGGAGCACGAGGTGACGCGGCCGACGATCTCGCCGTCGCGGATCACCAGATGGCACTCCTTGGGCATGGCCGGGTTCTCGCCTGCGATCTCGAAGCCGACCAGCTTGCGGTGCATGTGGTCGCGCTGGATCTCGATCGAGCGCTTGCCGATGAAGAAGGGACGCTTCTTGGCCAGCGCCCATTCCATATCGGCTTCCAGCGGGTTGGTCAGGCCGTCGGTGTCCTGGCTGACGATGATGTGGCCCTTCTCCAGGCGCAGCAGTCGCTGGCATTCGACACCGAACGGGCGGATGCCGTGGTCCTTGCCGGCCGCAATGATGGCATCCCACAGGGCCTCGCCCGAATGGGCAGGGCAGTGGATCTCGAAGCCCAGCTCGCCGACGAAGCCGACGCGCAGCAGGCGGCAGGGGATGCCCGCGACCGTGGCCAGACGCACGCCCATGTAGGGGAAGGCGGCGGCCGAGAGATCCTCGTCGGTCAGCTTCTCCAGCACCGCGCGTGACTTCGGCCCGGCGATGTTGACGCCGCAATAGGCGCCGGTGACGTTGGTGATGTCGACCTTCAGGCGCCACTGGGCGTTCCAGAAGAGCATCTCCTTGTAGACGCCGTCGACGCCGGAGGTGGTGGCCGTGACGTAGAAGTGGTTGTCGCCGAAGCGGCAGGCCACGCCGTCGTCGGTGATGACGCCGGTCATGTCGGTCATCAGCGTGTAGCGCGCCCGCCCGACCTCCTGCTTCTTGTAGGCCCAGGTGTACATGCGCTCCATCATCTCGGCGGCATCGGGCCCGCGCAGCTCCAGGCCGCCCAGGGTCGAGACGTCGATCAGACCGACCCCGCCGCGCACCGCCGCGGCTTCCTCGCGAATGTTCTCGGCCCGCCGGCTCGCATCGCTGTAGTACTCCGGGCGGTACCACAGGCCGGCCAGCATCATCTTTCCGCCGGCCTCGACATGGCGGTTGTGCATGGCGGTGAAGCGCTTGGGTTCGAAGCTGCGGCCTGCCAGCACGCCGATCTTCTCGGCCGTGTAGGGCGGACGTTGCGTCGTCATGCCGGCTTCGTTGACCGAAAGGCCGTTGGCCCTGGCGTTGAGGCGGATGGCGTTGAGCCAGCTATGGCGTCCCTGGCTCGGCCCCATGCCGCAGGTCGAGAACCGCTTCATCAGCTCGATGTGTGCGTAACCCTCGGCGACGGCGTTGTTGAGGTCGTGGACCTGGAGGTCCTCGTCGAAGTCCACGAAGTCCTTGCCCTTGACGTGCTCGAAGATCGGCCAAGGATGGTTCTGGCCCATCTCGCCCTTGTCGTTGCGCACGTTCGGCATGGCGCCACGGGTGAAGCCGGCGTCCTTTGCCGCAGACCATCCGGCCGCACGGCCCTGCTCGATCACGGTATCGAGCAGGAAACAGGCCGCGACCGAACCGGCCGCATGCATGCCCTCGGGAAGCTCGCCGATCTCGAACATGGCGGTGGCGTCGTTGTAGGGGGTCTTGCCGCCGGCGTGCCAGATCAGGTTGGCGGCAGGCTGCCAGCCGATCGAACTGACGATGAGATCGCAGTCGAAGGTGTCGTGGCGCTCGGCGACGCGGCCCTGCCCGGTGATCTTGGCGATGCGCGCGCCCTCGACGCCGTTGAGGTGGGGTTTGGCGATCGCCTCGTAGACGGTGGCGCCCAGGCTGACCGGAATGCCGCGGTCGGCGACGGCGTCGGCCAGTTCGTGGTGGGGCCGCTCGCTGTTGAGATCGGCGATGGCGGCAACCTCGATGCCGGCGTCCATCATGTCGAGGGCAGCGGCATAACCATCGGCATTGCTCGTGGCGATGACGGCGCGGCTGCCGGGCTTGACGCCGTAGCGGTTGATCAGGCGCTGCACGGCCGAGCCATACATCACGCCGGGCAGGTCGTTGTTGCGGAAGACCAGCGGCTGTTCGTAGCTGCCGGTCGCCACGACCACGGCCTTGGCGCGCAGCTTAAACATGCGGTTGCCCTGGATGACGGGCAGGAAGTGGTCGGTGAACCAGCCGTTGCAGTATGCGCCCGTCAGGACGCGGATGTTGGCCTGGGCCTCGACGGCCGCGACGAGCCTGGCGCGTTCCGCATCGGCACGCTGGCCCGCGGCATCGAATCGGGCATAACTCAGCGCACCGCCCAGGTGGGGCGTTTCCTCGACCAGCACGACCTCGATGTCGGGGCTGGCCTCGGCGGCTTCCAGGGCGGCCGCAAGGCCGGCGGGTCCGCCGCCGACGACGCAGACATCGGCCCACAGGTACTGCTTGTCGAAGTAGCCATGGTGGGCGTTGACGTCGACCTTGCCGAGGCCCGCCATGCGCCGGATCATCGGCTCCCAACGCTTCCAGGCGCCGCGCGGCTTGTAGAAGGCCTTGTAGTAGAAGCCGACCGGCAGGAACTTGCCCATGCGGTCGAGGTACTGCATGCGGTCGTTCTCGAGGCTGCCCGAGACGTTCTGCGGCTCGACCACCATGCCGGCCTCGACCATGCGGGTGTCGGCCACGACATTGGGATCGTCGCCGATCTGGACCAGCGGGTTGGCGTCGTGGCCTGCCATCGAGACCGTGGCGCGGGGCCGGTGGTACTTGAACGAGCGGGAAATGATCTTCACGTCGTTGGCCATCAGGGCCGAGGTGATGGTGTCACCCTCGAAGGCCATGTAGCGCTTGCCGTCGAAGCTGAAGTCCAGCGGCTTCGACCGGTCGATGAAATGGCCCTTGTCGGCCAGGCGGTTGCGGTTCATCGACGGCTACTCCTTGTCGCCGGCTGCAAAGTCCACGCGCTCCTTGAACACCTCGGAGGCGGCGTAGGTCTTCAGGATGGTATCGGTGCGCGTGTCGCGTTCAGCGATGAACCAGAAGGCGGTCGGGGTGTGGTACCACCACTCCTTGACGACGCCGGCCAGGTTCTCCTGCAGATAGACGTAGTCGACCCAGGTCTCGTTGTCGCAGCCGGGAGCGGGCAGCTCCTTGACCTCGCCGCCATAGGCGAACTCGGAGATGTTGCGCGGCCCGTTGAGCGGGCATGTCATGATCTTCATCTCTCGTGTCCCCTCAGTGGCCGACGCTGGCCGCACCCTTTTCGCCGAGCAGCGTGAAATCGTGGAAACGCTGCAGCGCGAAGGGCTTGATCAGGTCCGGCACCTTGCCTGTGGCCAGCATCTCGGCATTGCGCTTGCCGACTACGGGCGTGGCCTTGAAACCCCAGGTGCCCCAGCCGGCGTCGATGTAGTAGTCGTCGACCGGGGTCTCGCCCATGATCGGCGCGAAATCGGGCGTCATGTCGGTCATGCCGGCCCACTGGCGCAGCAGCTTGACCTCGCCGATGAAGGGCAGCAGTTCCATCATGTGCATCATCAGGCCCTCTTTGAAATCGAGGGTCGAGCGCGTCATGTAGACGCCATAAGGGTCGGTCGAGCCGCCCATCACCAGTTCGCCGCGCGAGGACTGGCTGACATAGACGTGCAGGCTGCCCGAGACGACGATGGCGTCGAGGAAGGGCTTGAGCGGCTGGCTGACGCAGGCCTGCAGCGGGATGGTCTTGATCGGCAGCTTGAAGCCGGCCATCCGCGCGACCTCGCCCGACATGCCGGCGACGCACTGGATCACCTTGCCGGCCCTGATCGTGCCGCGGTTGGTGTGCACGCCCGTCACCCGCCGCGGGCTGCCGTTGGCCTTGGTGATCTCCAGGCCGGTGACCTCGGTCTTCTGGTGGATCGTCGCGCCGCGCCGGGCCGCACCGGCGCCATAGCCCCAGGCCACCGCGTCGTGGCGCGCGATGGCGCCGGGCGCATGGTAGAGCGCGCCCATGATGGGATAACGCACGTCCTCGGAATAGTTGAGCTGGGGCACCATCCTCTGCAGCTCGTCGCGCATCACGAGCTCGCTCTCGATGCCCATGTGCTTGTTGACCTCGGCGCGCCAGCGCATCGTGCGGATCGCGCTGTCGGTGTGGGCCAGCGTGAAATGGCCGCGCTCCGAATACATGATGTTCATGTCGAAGTCGTTCGCCAGGTCCTTATAGAGGGTGACGGACTCGTCGTAGAACTTCACGCCTTCGGGGGTGAGGTAGTTGGAGCGGATGATGGTGGTGTTGCGCCCCGTGTTGCCGCCGCCGACATAACCCTTCTCCAGCACCGCGACATTGGTGATGCCCCAGTCGCGCGCCAGGTAATAGGCCGTGGCAAGGCCGTGGCCGCCACCGCCGATGATGACGACATCATAGGAATCGCGCAGTTCGCTCGCGGCCGGCAGCGCCCGCGGCACGGGGTGGCCCTTGGAAAGGCCGAATTTCAGCAGTCCGAACGGCATCGTCGCTCTCCCGGCGCGCGCGCTGGGGCAACCTAGCGCATCGCTTGATACGTCGTCACGGGCCGAGCGGATGGTTGCGCGGCCTTTTGCGGGATGTAGACCAGCGGCGCGGGCCTGTCCATGGCGTTGTGGACCTTTCAGGCCCAATTTCGGACCAAAGAAGCCCAATTGGGACCGTGCCGCCCGACCTGCCATGCTGTGGCCAAGGTCGGGGCGCAAAAAGGCCGTCTGCGAGCCTTCCGACCGGCCGCCACCCTTGCGCGGCGGACCGGGAGGCCGCAGAACAACCCGCCAAACGGGAGTCCCATGTTGCGCCGTATCGTCCTTCTCGCCACCGCCGTCTTTCTCTGGGCCGCCGCGCCGGCCATGGCCGATGTCGAAGCCGACATCAATGCGGCCTATGCCGCGGCCGACGCGGGTGATCTTGCCGAGGCCCGCCGCCTGCTCACCTTGGTCGTCGATTCGGGCGAGCTCTCGCCGGACCGCCAGGCGGTGATGCTCGAGGCGCGCGGCGTGCTGCTGGTGCTGCTCAACGAACCGGCCGCGGCGCTGGAGGATCTCGATGCCGCACTCGCCCTGGCGCCCCAGTACAGCGATGCGCTCTACAACCGGGGCCTGGCCTACATCGACCTCGGTCGCTACGACGCGGCCATCGCGGACTTCCAGGCCGTGCTGGCGCTCGAGCCGACCGCGATGGATGCGCTGGAGCGCCTGGCTGCCAGTTTCGTCGCGGCCGGCCGGCCCGAGGAGGCGATCGCGGTCTACGACCGCGCCATCGCCCTCGCGCCCGAGGACGGCATGCTGGTCTACGGCCGCGGCGATGTGCTCTACGCCGCAGGCGACCTGACCGGTGCCATCGTCGACTACAGCACCGCGATCACCATGCTGGGCGAGGAGCCCGAGCTGTTCATCGCCCGCGGCGATGCCCGGACCGACGCGGAGGACTTCGACAACGCCCTGCTCGACTACAACAAGGCGCTGTCGCTGCGGCCCAAGTCGATCAGTGCCCTGCTCTCGCGCGGCTACATGTTCGGCAAGCAGGGATTCTTCGAGTTCGCCATCCAGGATTTCGACACGGCGATCGACCTGGAGCCGGACTTCGGCTGGGCCTATTTCGTGCGCGGCCAGGCCCATGCCGCGGCCGGCCACGACGAGGAAGCCGAGGCCGATTTCATGCAGGCCTATGTCCTGGGCGTGGAATCGGCCCAGCTCGACGAGCGCCTGCGCGCCATGGGCGTCATCGACTGACTAACGCTTGACCTTCACAGCGGCCCGCCCGCGCAACGTGACCCTGGCGACCATCGTGCTCGATTCCGATGCCGGCGGGCTGTTCCCCTCGTCCACCCCTCGCCACGGTGAGACACGATGATGCAGGGCCGATACGGAACCCTCGTCGTTGCGGGCGCCAGCAGCGGCATTGGTGGTGAAGTGGCCCGTGACCTGGAGCCGCGCTGCAAGCGTCTCCTGGGGGTGGGGCGTCGTGACGCCCTGGCTGGTGAATCCGTGCGCGCGGACGTCACGACGCGCGAGGGCATCGACCAGATTGTGTCCGCACTGCGGGGCGAAGCGCTCGACGCCCTGTTGTACATGGCCGGCACCTGGGAGACGGACGCCTTCACCGGCAACTACGCCTTCGAGGACTGCAGTGACGAGGATCTGGCGCGTGTCATGGCGGTCAACCTCATAGCACCCATTCGGCTTACCCAGGCCTTGCTGCCTGCCCTGCGTCGCGCTGACAACCCGAAGGTGATCTTCATGGGCGCCCTCTCGGGCCTCGACAACTTCCCGGCTCGCGAAGTCGCCAACTCGGCCTCGAAGTTTGGTCTGCGGGGCGTCGTCCATGCCCTGCGCGAAGAGCTGCGCCCTGACCGCATCGGTGTCACGGTGATCAATCCGGGCTACGTGGGAACGCCCCATGTGCTTGAGGAACTCCAGCGTGAGGGAACATCGCCCGACGAGGCAATCCCCATGGAGGACCTGCTGCTGATCCTCGAAACCGTTCTGGCGGTCTCGCGACGCACCTGCATCAAGGAGATCCAGCTTCCCGCGATGGCGGGACGCGGCGCCTGAACGCGCGCCAGCGTGGCAGGCGGCCCTCCAGGGAAAGGATGGCGACAAAGACCAGGGCGGCGCCGCCGAGCTGGGTCGGGGTCAGGCGCTCGTCCAGCAGCAGCGCGGCCAGCACCAGGGTCGCCACCGGACCGACAGTGGAGATCAGCGCCGAGCGCGAGGCGCCGACCCGCCGGATGCCTTCCGTGATGGCAAGAAACGGTAACACCGAGCAGAAGAAGGCCATGGCCGCCGTCCAGCCCCAGGCCGCGCCCGAGATGTCGAGCGCCGAGAGCGGTTCGGTCGCCAGGAACTGGCCGCAGGTCCCCAGGACCGCACCGCCGACGGCGGCCAGCGCCATGCGCGCGCTGCCCAGGCGCGGCCCCAGATGCTGGTTCAGCATGTAGTAGAAGGAAAAGACGAAGGCCGAGCCGATCGCCCACAGGCCACCTTCCAGGTTCGCCAGGAACAGGTCGAGATCGGTGGCGCCCATGACCAGGACGATGCCGGCCTCCGCCCCGACCAGGGCAATCACCTGGCGTGGCGGCGGCAGGCGGCGGCTGCGGATCGCTTCCAGGATCAGGACAAAGACGGGAAAGCTGAAGAGCAGGACCCGTTCGACCGAGACGTCGATCATCGTGAGCGCGGTGAAGTCGAGCAGGCTGGCGATCCAGTAGCCGATCAGGCCGCCCACCATCGCCAGACCGAGGTCGCGCGGCGGCATCGCAAGCCTGGAAAAGCCGCCCACCAGCCAGGCCCCGACCAGCGCCAGCATGGGGAAGGCCAACGCGTTGCGCAGCGCCAGCACGGTCACGACATCGACGCCCTCAGCGAAGACGTACTTGGCGAAGATACCCTTGAGCGCGAGCGTCAGTGCCGAAAGCAGGACACAGGCGATGCCGATCAGCTCGGACCGCCGGCGCGCCTCGGCTTCGCTGGCGGTCGTGGCGTTCACGCCTCGGGAACCAGGGCGCCGAGCTTGCGCCCGCCCAGGATATGAACGTGGAAATGGGGAACGAGCTGGCCGCTGTGGCTGCCCTGGTTGGCGATCAGGCGGTGGCCGTCACCGCAGTGCTCGGCTGCCAGCGCAGCGACGGCGCGCCAGAACGCCGTGATCTCCCCGTCGCTCGCCGTGGCGTGGAAATCGCCCTGGGCAATATAGCGCCCCTTGGGGATGACGAGGATGTGGACCGGGGCCTGGGGCGCGATGTCGGGGAAGGCCAGCACGTGCTCGCTGTCGTGCAGCACCCTGGCCGGCAGCTCTCCGCGCAGGATCTTCGCGAAGATGTTGTCGTCGTCGTAGGTCTCGAGGTCGATCGCCATGGGGGAGTCCGTTCGCTGGGCCGCGGCACTATCGCGCGCCGCCTGCGCACTGTCATCCTCGGGTCGAAGCCCCGCCGGAGTTCCTACAGCACCTCCAGCGGCACCTTGCGCTCGGGTGCGGGGAAGGCGCGGTCGAGTTCGGCAAGGTCCTCATCCGTCAGCCGCAACTCGGCCGCCGCCCGGTTGGCCTTGATGTGGACGGGGTTGACCGCCTTGGGGATGGCGATGACATCGGGGTCGCGCATCGCCCAGGCGAGTGCGACCTGCATGGCGCCGGCGCCGTGGCGTTTCGCGACGGCCTCCAGCGCCTTGCCCGAAAGCCGCCTGCCCTGTTCCAGCGGCGAATAGGCCATGGTCGGCAGGCCGCGTTGGCGCTGCCAGGGCAGCAGGTCGAACTCGATGCCGCGGCGCGCCAGGTTGTAGAGCACCTGGTTGGTGGCACAGGCTGTCCCGCCCGATGCCGACCAAAGCGCCGCCATGTCGCCGGTATCGAAGTTGGAGACGCCCCAGCGCAGGATCTTGCCATCGGCGATCAGCTGCTCGAAGCCGGCGACGGTCTCGGCGATGGGGTGGCTGCCGGTCCAGTGCAGCAGGTAGAGGTCGATGCGGTCGGTCGCCAGCCGGTCGAGGCTCCGCTCGCAGGCCGCGACCACGCCATTGCGGCTGGCGTTGTGGGGATAGACCTTGGAGACCACAAAGGCATCGTCGCGCCGGCCCTTCAGCGCCCGTCCGACGATCTCCTCAGCCCCACCCTCGCCGTACATCTCGGCGGTATCGATGAGAGTCATGCCCTGGTCGCCCGCGGCGCGCACGGCGGCGACCTCGGGGCCGCTTTCGGCCGGGTCCTCGCCCATGCGCCAGGTGCCGAAGCCGAGCTGGGGCACCTTGGTGCCGTCGGGCAGGGTCACGGTTCTCATCGCTGCGCTCCTCGTGATGACGCGCGCAGGATGGCGGGGTTGAGAGTTGCTGTCACCTCTCAGGCCCGAGCACAGTTGTCTCCAGACGTCGTCACGTTTCCTGCCGTCCTCCGGTCAAGCCGGACCATGACAGGTATGAGGACAAGTGACCGTTGGGCCAACCCCGCAGGGTGGTTCTCAGGTCGCGTCCAGCGCGTAGCCGGCCGAACGGACGGTGCGGATCAGGTCGTCGGTACCGGCCAGGTTGATCGCCTTGCGCAGGCGGCCGATGTGGACGTCGACCGTGCGCAGCTCGACGAAGATGTCGTTGCCCCAGACGCGGTCGAGCAGCTGCTCGCGGCTGAAGACACGGCCCGGGTTCTCCATGAAGAAGCGCAGGATGGCGAACTCCCGGGGACCCAGGTGAATCGGCTGGCCGGCCCGGCTCACCTTGTGGGCGGCCAGGTCCATGTGGAGGTCGCTGTAGGAGAGCGCCTCCTCGGCCAGTGCCGGGCGGATGCGGCGCATCACCGCACGGATGCGCGCCAGCAGCTCGGCGGGCGAAAAGGGCTTGGGCACGTAGTCGTCGGCGCCGACCTCCAGGCCACGCACCCGGTCCTGCTCCTCGCCGCGTGCGGTCAGCATGATGATCGGCGTGTTGCCTAGGCCGCTGTCGCGGCGGATCTGGCGGCAGACCTCGATGCCCGAAAGCGAGGGCAGCATCCAGTCGAGGATCATCAGGTCGGGATTTTCCTCGCGGGCGATGATCAGCGCCTCCTGGCCGTCGGCCGCCTCGAGCACGCGGTAGCCGGCGTTCTCCAGGTTGTAGCGCAACAGCGCCAGGATCGGCGCCTCGTCGTCGACGATGAGAACCGTTGCCTTGGCCACCAGTTTTGCTCCTCCGTTCACGGCTGTTCCTCGGCGCCCTGGACCGAGCTGCCCTTGGGCCGCTCGCGGTCGGGCAGGGAGCCCAGGATCATGTAGGTCACCATCTCGGCGATGTTGGTCGCGTGGTCGCCGATGCGCTCGATGTTCTTGGCGACGAAATGGATGTGGGTGCCTGGCGAGATGACCCGCGGGTCGGCGATCATGTCGGCCAGGATCGCAAGGAAGATCGCGTTGTACATCTCGTCGATCGACTCGTCCTGGCGCCAGACGCGCTGGGCCAGGGCCGCATCGCCGTCCCGGTAGGCATTGAGCACGTCGGTCGTCATGCCGTAGACGGCGTTGCCCAGGCGGCGCAGCGCCTCGCGCTGGGGTACCTGGTGCGGCGTCTCGATGACCAGGCTGCGCTTGGCGATGTTGGCGGCCAGGTCGCCCATGCGCTCCAGGTTGGCGGCGACCTTCAGGCCGGTCTTCACGCGGCGCAGGTCCTCGGCCATGGGCTGGCGCAGGGCGATGACGCGGGTCACCAGCTCGTCGACCTGGTGTTCGTGCTCGTCGATCTGGGTATCCGATTCGATGACGCGCTGGGCGATCTCGCGGTCGCCCTCGACCAGCGCCTCCATGGCGCCGCGCAGCTGCGCCTCGACCAGGCCGCCCATGGCCAGGATGTGGCGGTCGACCTGCTCGAGCTCGGTATCGTAGGAACGGACGATATGCTGGGTGGGAGCCATGGTGGTGCTGTCCTTCTGCCCGGTCAGCCGAAGCGGCCGGTGATGTAGTCCTCGGTCATCGAATTCTGCGGGCTCTGGAAGAGCTCGCCGGTATCGGCGAACTCGATCAGCTTGCCCAGGTGGAAGAAGCCGGTCATCTGCGAGACGCGGGCGGCCTGCTGCAGGTTGTGGGTGACGATGATGATGGTGAAGTTCTCGCGCAGCTCGTCGATCAGTTCCTCGATGTGTGCGGTCGAGATCGGGTCGAGCGCCGAGCAGGGCTCGTCCATCAGGATGATCTCGGGGCTGACGGCGATGGCGCGCGCGATGCACAGGCGCTGCTGCTGGCCGCCCGACATGCCGGTGGCGGGTTCGTTCAGGCGCTCGGAGGCCTCCTTCCACAGGCCGGCACGCTTCAGGCTCGATTCGACGATGCCGTCCAGCTCGGACTTGCTGCGGACCAGGCCGTGGATGCGCGGGCCATAGGCGATGTTGTCGTAGATCGACTTGGGGAAGGGATTGGGCTTCTGGAACACCATGCCGACGCGGGCGCGCAACTGCACGACATCGAGCTTGGGGTCATAGATGTCCTGGTCGTCGACCGTGATCGTGCCACCCACCCTGCAGATGTCGATGGTGTCGTTCATGCGGTTGATGCAACGCAGGAAGGTCGACTTGCCGCAGCCCGAGGGACCGATGAAGGCGGTCACCGAGTTGGCGGGAATGTCCATCGTCACGTTGAAGAGAGCCTGCTTGTCGCCATAGTGCACGGTGACATCGCGGGCATGGACCTTGGTCGGCATGGCGACACCGCTGTGTGCATGCCGCACGGACACTGAGCTGGCACTGGTCGTGGCTTCTTTCATCGATTCTGTTCCCAGGAGTTCTTTGTTCGCTCTTGTCCGTCTACCAGCGCCGCTCGAGGCGGCTCCGGAGCCAGATAGCGACGGCGTTCATGCAGGCCAGAAAACCGAGCAGCACCAGGATTGCCGCCGAGGTGCGCGCGACGAAGCCGCGCTCCGGGCTGTCGGCCCAGATGTAGATCTGCGTCGGCAGGGCGGTCGAGGGGCTCATCATGCTGTCGGGTGCGGCCGTGATGAAGGCGTTCATGCCGATCAGCAGCAGCGGCGCCGTCTCGCCCAGGGCCTGGGCGAGGCCGATAATCGTGCCGGTCAGCATGCCCGGCATGGCCAGCGGCAGGACATGGTGCAGCACCGCCTGCTGGTGCGAGGCGCCGACGCCGAGCGCACCCTCACGGATCGAGGGCGGTACCGCCTTCAGCGCGGCGCGCGAGGCGATGATGATGGTCGGCAGCGTCATCAGGGCCAGCGTCATGCCGCCCACGAGCGGGGCCGAGCGCGGCATGCCGAAGAAGTTGAGGAAAAGAGCGAGACCCAGCAGGCCGAACACCACCGAAGGCACGGCGGCCAGGTTGTTGATGTTGATTTCGATCATCTCCGTCCAGCGGTTCTTGGGCGCGAACTCCTCAAGGTAGATCGCGGCGGCGATACCGATGGGGAAGGAAAGCGCCAGGCAGACGGCGAGCGCGTAGAACGAACCGACGATGGCGCCCCACAGGCCGGCGAGTTCCGGGTAGCGGCTGTCGGCGCCGACAAACAGCGTCGTGTTGAAGGGCGTAGCGATGCGGTCCTGGGCCTCGAGCGTGTCGAACCAGGCGATCTGCTGGTCGTTCACGGTCCGCTGCGCCACCGGCGCATCGCGGTCGATGGCGCCCTTGTTGAGCTGGTCGATACGGTCGGAAGCCGGGACTTCAATGTCGAAGACGGTGCCGATCAGAGCGGGATCGGCGATCACCCGGTCGCGCAGGATGAACGGCGTGCCGCCCGAGATCATGTCGCGCAACTCTCGCGCCTGCGCAGCTCCAGCACCCGGGAACATGGCTTCGAGCGAATCGGCGACGATGCCGCGCCAGTCGGCCCGCGCAGGATCGGCCGGGTCGATCCCTGCATCACGCAGGTCTACGGTGATCGTCACCTGGGTCTGCACGAAGGCTGGGGCGCCACGGATGATCAGGGTCGCGAGCAGGATGCCCAGCACGCCGACCGCGATGGCGATGGCGATGATGCCATAGGCGCGGAAGCGGAAGTCGGCCCGGTAGCGGCGGCGCACACGGCGCGCACCCTCCTCCGACATCAGTTCGTCGCCGATGTTGCGGACTGGCTGCATGGTCGCCTCGATCTCACTCATAACGTTCCCTGTATTTCTTGGTCACGATCAGGGCGACCAGGTTGAGCCCCAGGGTGATGACAAAGAGCAGCAGGCCAAGTGCGAATGCGGCCAGCGTCTTGGGGCTGTCGAATGCCGTGTCGCCGATCAGCAGGGTGACGATCTGGACGGTCACCGTGGTCACCGCCTCGAAGGGGTTGGCCGTGGCATTGGCGATCAGGCCGGCGGCCATGACCACGATCATGGTCTCGCCGATGGCGCGGCTGACCGCGAGCAGGACGCCGCCCACGATGCCCGGCAGTGCCGCGGGGACGATGACCTGGAGGATCGTCTCGCGCTGGGTTGCACCCAGTGCCGCTGCACCGTCGCGCAGGCTCTGCGGTACCGCATGGAGCGCATCGTCCGAGAGCGAGGAAATGAAGGGGATGATCATGATGCCCATCACGGCACCGGCCGCCAGGGCGCTGTTGGGCGCGACGTCGAGCCCGATCGCCGCGCCGGTCTCGCGCAGCCAGGGTGCCACGGTCAGTACGGCAAAGAAGCCATAGACGATGGTCGGCACGCCCGCGAGAATCTCGACCACCGGCTTGATCGCGGCGCGCACCCGGCCTGGCGCGTATTCGGCGAGATAGATCGCGGTCAGCAGGCCGATCGGGATGGCGACCAGCATGGCGATCAGACTGACCAGCATCGTGCCCGCCAGCACCGGCAGGGCGCCGAAGGCACCTTCCGCGGCGACCTGGTCGGCGCGGATCGGCATCTGCGGCTCCCAGTTGACGCCGAACAGGAATTCCCAGAACGGCACGAGCTGGAAGAATCGGAAGCTCTCGAAGAGCAGGCTGAACACGATGCCGACGGTGGTCACGACGGCGATCACCGAGCACAGCACCATCAGCCAGTAGCTCGTGCGCTCGACGCTGTTGCGGGCGCGGAACTGGGGTGCGACCCGGGTGCGCGCGAAGGCGATGGCACCCAGCGCCACGCAGATCACGACGACGAACATGGCGGTCGAGGAGATGCCGCGCAGCCGGTTGAGATGCTCGGCAGCGGCAGCGATCTCGGGCGCCGGCTCGCCGAACACGACGCCGCCGGCGATCGCCTTGATCTCGGTCTCGAGCAGGCTGAGCTGGGAGGAGTCGAGACCCGCCGTGATGGTTTCGGGCAGGCCGCCCATGACCAGGGTGTCGACGAAGGCGGGGCCAAGCATGAGCCAGGCAAGCGCAACGACCAGCGCGGGAAGGCCGCACCACAGGGCGACGTAAAGGCCATAGTAGGACATCTGGGAATGGGGCCGCACGGACTGGGCCGTGGCGCGCTGCCGGATGCGGCCGCGCCCCATCAGGTAGCTGTAGAGAATCAGGAGGCCGAGGACGAGGGGAAGATAGGTGATCAACATGGGGGGCGTCCGTCAGGCCCCGGGAAGGGAATATCCGCGGATTCTGGGGCAGGGCCGCGGGAGGAGGAAGAAAGCAGACCGCGGCCGATCGCTGGGACCGGCCGCGGCAGAAGGCGAGACTTACTGCGGTGCAGCCATTTCGGTGCCGTTCAGAGCGGCATCCTGCACGGCGGCGCGCTTGTCGTCGGCAAGGGCGACGAGGCCACGCTCGTTGAGATAGCCATCCGAGGACATGGCGGCTTCGCTGACGTACTCGGCAACGAACTCGTCCAGGCCCGGGATCACGCCGCGATGGGCGTTCTTGATGTAGAAGTAGAGCGGGCGGGAGATGGCGTAGCTGCCATCGGCGATGGTCTCGAAGGACGGGCTGACGCCGCCGACCATGGAGCCGACCAGCTTGTCGCTGTTCTCGTAGAGGAACGAGTAGCCGAAGATGCCGTAGGCAGTGGAATCGGACTCAAGGCGCTGGACGATCAAGTTGTCGTTCTCGCCGGCTTCGATGAAGGGGCCGTCCGAGCGCATGCGCTGGCAGACTTCCTTCTTGCGGTCCTTGTCGAGGGCCTCGATTGCGGGGAACTCCTCGCAACCCTCTTCCATGACCAGCTCGACCCAGGCGTCGCGTGTGCCGGAGGTCGGCGGCGGGCCGAAGACTTGGATGGCGATGGCAGGCAGCGAGGGATCGATCTCGTTCCACATGGTATAGGGGTTCTCGACGATCTCGCCATCGACCTCGACCTCGTTGGCCAGGGCCTGGAAGAGCTGGGCCTTGGTGACGTCCATCTGCGTGCCGTTGCGTGAGCTGGCAAAGGAGAGACCGTCATAGCCGATCAGCACCTCGGTGATGCTGGTGACGCCGTTGGCCTGGCAGAGTTCGTACTCGGAAGCCTTCATGGCGCGCGAGGCGCCCGTGATGTCGGCCGCGCCTTCGCCGACGCCCTCGCAGAAGATCTGCATGCCGCCGCCGGTGCCCGTCGACTCGACCACGGGCGAAGCCATGCCGGTCATGTTGGCGAAGTTCTCGGCCACCGCCTGGGTATACGGGAAGACCGTCGAGGAGCCGACGATCTGGATCTGGTCACGGGCCTGCGCCGCGCCGACGACCAGCGCCATGGCCGCACTGGCCAGGGCAGCGCTCTTGAGAAGCTGATTCATGTCCCCTCCGGGAGATTGCAAGGTCTCTCGCACCGGACCGTCCGGAACGATTGCGGAGGCGACGCTACGGACAGGCCATAAACGATATACGACCGTTGCATGACAGTTTGGTGACACCGCCCGCGACGGACCCGGCACCGCACCATGCCGGAGCGGGTTTGCGATCTAGAGGTCTAGACAAATATGTGACAGAAACATGAGGCTCCCTGCGGCGTGGCACGCCGGCAGCCTGCCGAGCGGCAATGCTTGAGGGCCGCCTCGTGCCTGGGGACAACATTCGACGGTCCCACGCAGGATTTGTGACGGCGGCATGCCCCTCCGACCGACTACACATGCCCTGGGAGCCGGCAAACGGAGCGCGAATCGGCGCCCCCGGAGATCAGGCCACCCGGCTGAGGTACCAGTCGATGAATTCGCGGGTCCAGCCCTCGTGCTCGGAATAACGACCCGGGGCGTAGCGGCGCGAGTTCACACCCTTCTGGTTGTCGTTGATGATCTTGGTGTCCTCGATCGTCGTGACATCCCACATCCACTTCAGCTTCTCGACGTCGAAATCGCGGCCTTCCTGGGCATCGCCGCGCACGACCCAGGAGACGCGGACCTCGCTGAAGCCGGTCGAGACCGGCGTGAAGCGGAACAGGGTGGCGTGGTCGGTGCAGAGATAGACGTAGAACAGCGGACCGAAGGCGATCAGGGCCTCGCCGTCGTCGGGTTCGCGTTCGGGATTGAGCAGCGGCGCGACATAACCGCCGTCCTGGGACAGCGTGTGGAAGCCGTCGCGGATCGGCTGGCGGAAGACGGTCCAGGGCTGGCGCGGATCGCGCGTTTCCGGGCCCAGGAAATCCACAGCATGGCCCTTGATCGACCAGGTCGCACGCCAGTCCTGCACCACCTTCTGGCGCCCCTCGGGATCGCGGTCGCCATCGTTCACGTAGGCGTTGACCTGGGTGTATTCGGGATGGGCCGGGGCGCAGTGGTAACACTCGTGGAAGTTCTCCACGGCGAGCTTCCAGTTGGCGTCGGTGGGGTAGAGTTCGGTGTGGACGACCTTGGCCCCGGCGAGGTTGGCATGGTCGATGTAGGGACCGAGATCGCGCGCCATGGCGGCGAAATCGGCGACTTGCGGATCGCCTTCCGGGGCAAGGTTGATGAAGATCATGCCGTTCCAGACACGCACCGCACAGGTGTGCAGCGGCCAGTCCTCGGGCTTGAAGTCCTCGGCCATCTGGCGCGCGCGGATCAGCCTGCCCTCCAGGTCCCAGACCCAGGCGTGGTAGGGGCAGGTCAGGGTGCGGACGTGGCCCTTGGGGTTGAGGCAGATGCGGCTGCCGCGGTGGCGGCAGACGTTGAAGAAGGCATGGATCGCCCTGCTCTTGGCATGGACCAGGATGATCGACTCGCCGGCGATCTCGTAGGTGATGTAGTCGCCCGGCGTCGGCAGAGCACTGATGTGGTCGACGAACAGCCACTGCTTGGCAACGATCGCCTCGAGGTCGCGGGCAAAGACGCCGGGGTCGGTATAAAACGGCTGCTCCAGCGTCATGCCCGGCGTCTGGCGGGCGACGAGATCGGCGATGGGCATGTTGTCGATCACGGACATGGCAGTGACTCCGGCTTGGGATCAAGGGCGTTGGCGACAAAGTCGAGGCCGGCGCGGATCGCGACCTCGCGGCTGATGGTGTCGGGCTCCAGCAGGTGCTGCAGCCACAGGCCGTCCGACAGGGCGACAAAGCCGCAGGCGGTCTGCCAGGCATCCAGCGCGATGCCGGCCTCGTGCGCGGCCGCAGCGAAGTGTTCGGCGGCGTCGCGGCGAAGTTCGTCATAGAGGCGGGTGTTGACCGCGCGCAGCTCGGGCACGGAGAGAGCGGCCACGGAATAGGCAAGCCATGCCGAGATCTCGGCGGGCTGCAGATTGGTGAACATGTCGCGCGCCAGGGCGTCGAGCTGCGCGCGACCGGGTGCGCCGATGCGTTCGCGCCGTGCCTGGCAGGCGGCGTGCCACTCCGCGCCGACGTGTTCGTAGGCTGCGACCAGCAGGGCGTCCTTGGACTTGAAGCAATGGCGGATCATACCGCGGGAGAGATCGGCCAGGCTGCAGATCGTCTCGACCGTGGTGTCGGCATAACCATGCCGATGAATCGACTCGATGGTCGCGTCGATCAGGGCCTTCTCGGCGGCCGGCATGGTTGTCGCTAACGCCACGTCATGCTCCTATACAGCTGTATAGGAGACTAGGCCCGCCGAACCGCCCGAGGCAAGCCCGGCGGGTTCACGATTTGCCCTGGACGCCCGTTGCGGTGTCGCCGGCTTCGACCACCGCCGGCAGCCAGACGGTGAAGGTGGAGCCTACGCCGATGCGGCTCTCGACCTCCAGTTCGCCGCGATGGCGGTTCAGCACGTGCTTGACGATGGCAAGGCCCAGGCCGGTGCCCCCCAGTTCGCGGCTGCGCGCGGTATCGACCCGGTAGAAGCGTTCGGTCAGGCGCGGAATGTGCTGGGCGGGAATGCCCTCGCCCCGGTCGGTCACCGCGATCGAGATAGCCGGGCCGCGCGCGATGCGCAGGTGCACCGGGCTGACCGCATGGAGGCGGGCTACGAGCATGATCGGCGTGCCCGCACGGCCGTACTTCAGGGCATTGGAGACGAGATTGTAGATGACCTGCTCGACCTCGTTTTCGTCGCCGCGCACCGGGGGGAGGTCGCCGGGCACGGAGAGTTCGAGCGGCATGCGCCGTTCCTCGGCCTCGTAGCCCAGCGACGTCGTCAACCGCGTCAGCACGGCGGCGACGTCGACCTCGCCGGTCGGCTGGGCGTGCTCCTTGAGCTCGATGCGTGAGAGCGAGAGCAGGTCGCCGACCAGCCGGGCCATGCGCCTGCCCTGGTCGTCCATCATCTCCAGGAAACGCTCCTGGGCCTCGGTATCGTCGCGGGCAGGGCCGCGCAGGGTCTCGATGCAGCCGATCAGGGTGGCGAGCGGCGAGCGGATCTCGTGGCTGGCATTGGCGACGAAATCGACGCGCATCTGCTCGGTCCGGCGCATCGCGGTGATGTCGTGCAGCGCAATCATCACAGCCGGGCCGGCGCCGCTTGCGGCCGGCAGCGGCGCGACGTCGACGGCATAGGCGCGCTCGACATGACCCGAGGGCAGACTGATCTCGGCGTTCTGGCTTTCCTGGTCGGCAAGGGCGGCATCGACCGCCTCGGTCAGGGCGGGATCGCGCACCACCCGAGCCAGGTCGCGCCCGGCCGCCCCCTCGCCGAACAGGGTGCGCCCGGCACGGTTCAGCCGCACGACCCGGTGATCGCGGGCGAGCAGCAAAAGGGGATCGGGCAGGGCGTCGAGCAGGCGGTCGGCCTCGGCCTGCAGCGCATCGATGCGGCGGTCGCGGCCGCCGACCAGCTCGCGCACCGCTTCGGCCATGGCACCGAGTGCGCCGCTCCCCGGCCCGCTGCGCAGCACCGGCGGGCTGGGCGTGCCGACATGGTCGAGCACGGCGAGCCAGCCGCCCAGCGCCTCCAGGTTGCGCGCCAGGGGGCGGACGAGGACCAGGGTCGCCGCACCCAGCAGAACGAGGCCGATGGCCAGGGCCAGGCTGTCGATGTGGCCGGTCAACCGCAGGCCGCCCAGCACCGCGACCTCGGCCGCCAGCAGCGGCAGGGCGAGTTTCAGCCAGGTGCCGGTGACGGCGCCCAGCACCGGCGGCGCCATGGCGCTCTAGTCTCCGGCGTCGAGCGCGGCGAGGGCGGCCATGTTGAGCATGTCGTTGACCGTGGCGCCCAGGCGCAGGATCTGCACCGGCTTTTCCATGCCGACCAGGATCGGCCCGATGACATGGGCCCCGCCCATCGCCTCGACCAGCTTGTAGGCGATGTTGGCGGCATGGAGCGAGGGCATGACCAGCACGTTGGCCGGTCCGGTCAGCCGCGAGAACGGGTAATGGGCCAGCGCCTCGGCATCGAGCGCGGTATCGGCGGCCATCTCGCCGTCGAACTCGAAATCGACGTTGCGTGCCTCCAGCAGGCGCACCGCCTCGCGCAGTTCGGCGGTGTATTCGTGACCGCGGCTGCCGAAGTTGGAATAGGACACCAGGGCGACGCGGGGTTCGACGCCCAGGTCGCGCACCTTGGCCGCGGCCTGCACCGTGATGTCGGCCAGTTCCTCGCCGCTCGGCCGGTCGTGGATCGTGGTGTCGGCCATGAAGATGGTCTGCTTGGGCGAAACCAGGATCGACATTCCGAAGACGCGCTGCCCCGGCCGGGCGTCGAGCACGCGCTGCACATGAAGCAGCGCGTTGGCATAGGAGCGCGTCACGCCGGTCACCATGGCATCGGCATCGCCGGCGGCCAGGATCGCGGCGGCAAAGACGTTGCGGTCCTGGTTGATCCAGCGCTGGCAGTCGCGCCGCAGGGCGCCTCGGCGCTGCATGCGGCTGTAGACCAGGTCGGTGAAACGCTGGCGGTGGTCGGTGTCGCGGGCGTTGGCGATCTCCAGGCCTTCGGGCGAGATGCCCAGGGCCTTCATGCGTTCGCGCACCAGATCCTCGCGCCCGACCAGGATGGCCGAGCCCAGGCCCTGGTCGCGCCACAGGGCGGCGGTGCGGATGGTGCGTTCCTCCTCGCCCTCGGCGAAGACGACGCGGGCCTGCTTGGAACGTGCCGTCTCGAAGATCTGGTACATGCGGCTGGCGACCGGCGAGAGCCGGCCGGAGAGTTCGGCGCGGTAGCCCTCCATGTCGATGATCGGCTTGCGCGCCACGCCCGAATCCATGGCCGCCATGGCGACCGCGGCCGGCACGCGGCTGATCAGGCGCGGATCGAAGGGTTTGGGGATGATGTATTCGCTGCCGAAGCGCAGGGAGGCGCCGGTATAGGCGCTTGCGACCTCGTCGGGCACGTCCTCGCGCGCCAGGGCCGCGATCGCCTCGGCCGCGGCGATCTTCATCTCCTCGTTGATCGTCGTGGCGCGCACGTCCAGCGCCCCGCGGAAGATGTAGGGGAAGCCCAGAACGTTGTTGACCTGGTTGGGATAGTCGGAGCGTCCGGTCGCCACGATGGCGTCGTCGCGGATCGCCTTGACGTCCTCGGGCGTGATCTCCGGATCGGGGTTGGCCATGGCGAAGATGATCGGGCGGTCGGCCATCGAGCGGACCATGTCCTGGGTCACCGCGCCCTTGGCCGAGACGCCAAGGAAGATGTCGGCGCCGACCATGGCCTCTTCCAGGGTGCGCGCCTTGGTCGGCACCGCATGGGCCGACTTCCACTGGTTCATGCCCTCGGTGCGGCCCTGGTACACGGTACCCTTGGTGTCGCACAGGATGGCGTTCTCGTGGGGCAGGCCGCGCGCCTTGATCAGCTCCAGGCAGGCGATGCCCGCGGCGCCGGCGCCGTTGACCACGATGCGGCAGTTGCGGATGTCCTTGCCCGCGATCTCCAGCGCGTTGATGACGCCGGCCAGGCAGATGATCGCCGTACCGTGCTGGTCGTCGTGGAAGACCGGGATGTCGACCAGCTCGCGCAGGCGCTGCTCGATGATGAAACACTCGGGCGCCTTGATGTCTTCGAGGTTGATGCCGCCGAAGGTCGGGCTGATCAGGCGCACCGTGTTGACGATGTCGTCGACATCCTCGCTGTCGATCTCGATGTCGATGCCGTCGACATCGGCGAAGCGCTTGAAGAGGACCGCCTTGCCTTCCATCACCGGCTTGGCGCCGAGCGCCCCCAGGTTGCCCAGGCCCAGCACTGCCGTGCCGTTGGAGACGATCGCCACAAGGTTGCCCTTGGAGGTGTAGTCGAACACGCTCGCAGGGTTGCGGAAGATCTCCAGGCAGGGGGCCGCCACGCCGGGCGAATAGGCGAGCGAGAGATCGCGCGCGGTGTCGAGCGGCTTGGTCGCCGCGATCGCCAGCTTGCCCGGCCGTCCCTCTGCGTGGAAGCGCAGAGCTTCGGCGTCGCTGACCTTCATCTGCTCCGTCATCGGATGTTTGCCCGTGGTATGTCCGGTCTCCAGCCTATCCGGCGCACGCGCGCCGTCAAAGGCAATCCGTCGTCCTCGATGGTTGGGCAGACCGGCCCGCCGCGACCGGTGGTGCGCTCAACGGAACGGCACGGACAGACAGAGGACAAGTCGCGTGATGCCCAGGCTACGGAGCGGCGGCGAGCGGTGCACCACGCCTGCTTCCCCTTCGGCCGAACCCCGGAAAAGGGCAACCGTGCGCCGCTCCACACCATGCAGCGGACCTTCGTAGCGCGCCTGTCCACGCAGCGCGTCGGCGGCAAGGCCAGGCGGGACGAGCTGGGTGCCCGGGCCGCGATAGGTCGTGATCAGGCGAAGCGCCACGCGGTCGCGATGGAACAGACGGCAGGCGTCGTGGTCGATGGCGTTGAGCCGCAGGTCAATTGTTCTGAGCCCGCCAAGCTGAGCGAAGCGGAGCACCAGTTGTCCGATTTCTCCGGCCAGCAGGCCGGCGGTATCGCCCGCTTCATGCCCGACTGTGTTGCAGGCGGCGAGGATAAGCGCGGCGTCGGCGTCGGCAGGGACTTCGTCATGGACGCGCGGCAATTCCTCCGGTGGCAGCGCATCCAGCCATCTCTCCAGCGCCGGCCGTGGCGGCAGGCGCCACAGGGCGAGGTCGGCCTCGCCCGATGCCGCGGCCGCAGCACCGTCGGCCTGCTCGTGCGCGGCCGTCCAGGGTCCGCACGCGTGGGACAGCACACGCCGAAGGGGCGCCTTCACGACAGGACCGGACATGAAACATCGTCTCTGGGCACGGAGGGGATTGTAATGTTATAACATTGCGCATCCTGTCAATCCTCTTCGGTCGCCATGTCACTCATCCCCGTTACTGTCCTCACCGGCTTCCTCGGCGCCGGCAAGACGACCCTGCTCCAGCAGGTCCTGGCGGAGCCGGCCTTTGCCCGCACCGCGGTGGTGATCAACGAGTTCGGCGAGATCGGCCTTGATGGCGCGCTGGTCGTGGGCGGTCCCGAGCAGCTCGTGGCGATGACCTCCGGCTGCCTGTGCTGCACCATCCGCGGCGACATCCGGTCGACCCTTGTCGACCTGCTGCGGCGCCGCGCCGCCGGCGAGGTGCCACCCTTCGAACGCATCGTGGTCGAGACCACGGGCCTGGCCGACCCGGCGCCCGTCATCCACACGCTCATGGCCGATCCGTCTCTTGCGGGCGCATACGCCCTGGGCGGAGTGGTCACCCTGGTCGACGCCGTGCACGGCGCGGACACGCTTGAGCGACATGGCGAAAGCGTGAAACAGGTCGCGGTCGCCGACCGTCTGGTCCTGACCAAGGCGGAGTTGGCACGTGACCCGGCTTCCCGGCGGGAGCTTGGCGAACTGCGGACCACCCTGCGCCACCTCAACCCGGCGGCACCGATCCTGGAGCGCCACGATTCCGCATTATGCTGCGAAGCACTGTTCGACACAGCCCTCTACGACCCGCTGAGCAAGTCGCTGGACGTCCGCCGCTGGCTTGCCGCCGAGGCCCTGGAAGGCGAGCACGGGGGCCATCACCGCCATCACCACCACGACATCAACCGTCACGGCTCCGACATCGAGGCATTCTGCCTGACGCTCGAGACGCCGATGGAGCCGCTGCGCTTCTCGGTCGCCCTTGAGCTTCTGGCGGGCCATCGCGGCGACGACCTGCTGCGGGTGAAGGGCATCGTGGCGCTGAGCGACGATCCGGACCGGCCCCTGGTCGTCCACGGCGTCCAGCACATCTTCCACCGGCCGGTCCGCCTGCAGGCATGGCCCGACGCGGACCACCGCACACGCCTGGTCTTCATCACCCGCGGCATACGGCGCGAGACGATCGCGGACTACCTGGCGGCCTGGGGACGCGACGAGGCCGCGGGCTGGCGCCCGCTGCCGGCTTCCGGCTAGAGGTGTGAACATGCTCCGTGTCATTGGTCCGGAGCGGAATCACACAATGATCGGGCACCATGAATTGGTTCCGGGTCATCGCGATCCGCTCTAGCATCCAGAGAACCCGGTTTCGAGGACGCCATGCCCGCCAAGAATGCCCCTGTCGATCTGAGCAGCGCCGCACAGGGGGCCGATGCCGCCTACCCCGGAGCCGCGCGCTCGGCCGCTGCCAATGCGCCCGACGCGGTCGACCTGCGCAGCGACACGGTGACGCGCCCCGATGCCGCGATGCGCCGGGCGATGGCGCAGGCCGAGGTCGGCGACGACGTCTATGGCGACGATCCCAGCGTCAACGCGCTGGAGGCCCATGTCGCAGCCCTGCTGGGCAAGGAAGCAGCGGTCTTCTGCACCTCGGGCACCCAGAGCAACCTGGCGGCCATGCTTGCCCACTGCCAGCGTGGCGAGGAGATCATCGCCGGCACCGGCTACCACGTCCTGGCGGCCGAGGCCGGCGGCAGTTCGGCGCTGGGCGGGATCGTCGCCTGCGCCCTGCCGGTCGGCCCCGACGGCGGCCTCGATCCCGACCATGTCGCCGCCGCGATCAAACCGGACGATCCCCACTACCCGATCAGTCGCCTGCTCTGCCTGGAAAACACCATGGGCGGTCGGGTTCAGACCGTGGCGCGCCTGCAGGCTGCCGCCGATGTCGCCCACGCCAGGGGCCTTTCGGTCCACCTCGACGGCGCCCGCCTGATGAACGCCGCCGTGGCGCTGGGCGTGCCCGCGCGCGACCTCGCCGGCACCGCCGACAGCGTTTCGCTCTGCCTCTCCAAGGGCCTGGGGGCGCCCTGCGGCACAGTGCTGGCCGGCCCGGAGGCCTTCATCGCGCGCGCCCGGCGCCAGAGGAAGCTCCTGGGCGGGGCGATGCGCCAGGCCGGCATCCTGGCCGCCGCCGGCCTCCACGCCCTCAACCACAACGTCGAGCGCTTGTCGGAGGACCACGCCAAGGCGCGGCGCCTGGCCCGGGGCCTGGCCGAACTGCCGGGCTTCGGCGTCGACCTCGACGCCTGCCAGACCAACATGGTGTTCGTCTCGCTGCCCGGCCAGCGCTGGCAGCAGGTCCTGGAGCGGGTTTCGGGCGCCGGCATCGTGCTCGGACGCTCCGGCCGGTCGATCCGCCTGGTGGTGCACAAGGACGTCGACGCCGAGGGCATCGACCGCACCATCGCGGCCTTCTCGCAGGCCGCGGCCTGAGCCGGACTGCCCCATGGCGGGGGCGAATGTGCTAGGTTGCGCCCGACGCAACCGACAGCCCCTGCCGTGACCGAAGACGCCCCAGACCACAGCCGGCCGGACCGGAGCCGCGACGAGACCGCCTCCCCACAGGAGGACGCGGAACGTGAGTCCGCGGCCCAGATGTCGCCGATGATGGCGCAGTACTGGACGATCAAGCGGGCCAATCCCGGCGTATTGCTGTTCTTCCGCATGGGCGATTTCTACGAACTGTTCTTCGAGGACGCACGCCAGGCCGCCGGCGCGCTCGACATCGCGCTGACCAAGCGGGGCAAGCACCTGGGGGAGGATGTCGCGATGTGCGGCGTGCCGGTCCATGCCGCCGAAACCTATCTCGAGCGCCTGATCCGCCAGGGTTTCAAGGTCGCGATCTGCGAGCAGGTCGAGGATCCGGCCGAGGCGCGCAAGCGCGGCGCCAAGTCGGTCGTCAGGCGCGACGTCGTGCGCATCGTCACGCCGGGAACGCTGACCGAGGACACCCTGCTCGATGCCAGGTCCTCCAACCACCTGGCCTGCCTGGCGCGTGCCCAGGACGATCTGGCCCTGGCCTGGATCGAGATGTCGACCGGCGCCTTTGCCGTCGAGGCGCTTTCCCTGGCCGGTGTCGGCGCCGCCCTCGACCGTGTGCAGCCGGCCGAACTGGTGCTCGCCGAATCCATGGCGGGCGAGACGGCGCTGGCCGATGCGCTCGCACCCTGGGCACGGCGCCTGACGCCGGAACCGGCCAGCCGCTTCGACAGCCGCAGCGCCGAACGTCGCCTCAAGGAACTCTATCGCGTCGAGGCGCTCGACGGTTTCGGCAGCTTCAGCCGCGCCGAACTGGCCGCCATGGGCGGCCTGGTCGGTTATGTCGAGCTCACGCAGAAGGGCCGCGTGCCGCGTCTGGCGCCGCCGCGCCGGGTCGCACCGGGCGCGCTGATGGCGATCGATGCCGCGACACGGCGCAACCTGGAACTGATCGTTGCGCTCGACGGCGGCCGCAGGACGAGCCTGCTCGGCGTCATGGATCGCACGGTGACCGGGGCGGGTGCGCGCCTGCTCGCCCAGCATCTCTCCGCGCCGCTGACCGACCCGGCGTTGATCGCGCGCCGCCTCGATGTGGTGGAGTATTTCGTCGGCGACGGTGACCTGCGGCGCGACCTGCGCACCCTGCTGGGCCAGGCGCCGGACCTGGAGCGCGCGCTAGGCCGCCTTTCCCTGGGTCGCGGCGGTCCGCGCGATCTTGCCGCCGTGCGGGCCGGCATGGCCGCGGGTGCCGCCATTGCCGCGCTGCTCGACGGTGCCGGTCCGCTCGCCCGCGACCTTGCCGCCGCGCGCAAGGCGCTCGACGGCCCCGCCGATCTCGTTGCGGCGCTGCAGGACGCGCTGGTCGAGGAACCGCCCCTGCTCGCCCGCGACGGCGGATTCGTGCGCGCCGGCCATCTGGCCGACCTCGACGAGGCCAAGACGCTGCGCGACGCCAGCCGCCGCCACATCGCGGCCCTGCAGGCCCGCTACCAGCAGGAGACCGGGGTCAACGCGCTGAAGCTGCGCCACAACAACATGCTGGGCTACTACGTGGAGATCGCCCAGCAGCCCGCCGACAAGCTCGACAAGGCGGTCTTCATCCACCGCCAGACCATGGCCAACGCCATGCGGTTCACGACCGTGGAACTGGGCGAGCTGGAGGCCAGGATCGGCCGTGCCGCCGACCGCGCCGTGGCGCTGGAGCTGGAGGTCTTCGAGAGGCTGGTCGCCGCGGTCCTTGCCGCGGCCGAGGCGATCGCCCGACTGGCCCGCGCCCTGGCGCTGCTCGATGTCGCGGCGGGCCTTGCCCATATCGCGGTCGAACGCGGCTACTGCCGGCCCGTGGTCGACGATTCCCCGGCCTTCGCCATCTCCGGCGGGCGCCATCCCGTGGTCGAGGCCATGGCCGACCCGGCCGCGGGCCAGAGTTTCGTTGCCAACGACTGCGATCTCTCGCCCCAGCAGCGGCTGTGGCTGCTCACCGGCCCCAACATGGCGGGCAAGTCGACCTTCCTGCGCCAGAACGCGCTGATCGCGGTGATGGCCCAGGCGGGCAGTTTCGTGCCGGCGAAGTCTGCCCACATCGGCGTCGTCGACCGCCTGTTCAGCCGTGTCGGCGCGGCCGACGATCTCGCCCGCGGCCGCTCGACCTTCATGGTCGAGATGGTCGAGACCGCCGCCATCCTCAACCAGTCGGGACCGCGCGCCCTGGTGATCCTGGACGAGATCGGGCGAGGCACTGCGACCTTCGACGGCCTTTCGATCGCCTGGTCGGTGCTCGAGCACCTGCACGAGACGAACGGCTGCCGCGCGCTCTTTGCCACCCATTACCACGAGCT
>JAQCLG010000024.1 GCA_027592745.1 Pseudomonadota bacterium
CATGGGTCCCGGCTCTCCGCTGCGCTACGGCCGGGATGACGATGAAGGAACCTGCGCCACGGCTCGGCAGCAGCGTTCAGGGTGCCGTTCGAGATCCCCGGATCAGCGGACGCCTTGCGTCCTTGTCCGAGGATGACCTGCATCTTCGCTGCAGGTCAGTTGGCCTGGAACATGCGGGGGACGTAGCGGCCGTTTTCCAGGCCCAGGAACAGTTCGCCGACCTGGGGGTGGAAGACCGGCTCGCCGGTGGCGTCGGCCACCAGGTTTTGCTCGCTGACATAGGCGACATAGGTCGTCTGTTCGTTCTCGGCGAGCAGGTGGTAGTAGGGCTGTTCCTTGATCGGGCGCACGTCCTCGGGGATCGAGAGCCACCACTCCTCGGTGTTGGCAAAGATCGGGTCGACGTCGTAGATCACGCCGCGGAAGGGATGCAGGCGGTGATGCACGATGTCACCGATGCTGAACTTGGCGTTTCTGATGGGCATGGCCGTCGTGCTCCGTCCGAAATGAAAATGCGCTCCCCCTGGGCACCAGTGTTACCAGAGGCGGGCGCTCTTACCAAGCCGCCGGCGGGCGGCTGTCCACGGCTTTCTGGCCCTGCGGGCCTTTCGCATGCCGGGTCGAGCGCCTACATTGGCCCATCCTGACCATTCCGCGATGCCTGGAGTACGCCGGCGATGCCAGCAACCCATCATGCCAAGGTTCTCGTTCTGGGCTCCGGCCCGGCCGGCCTGACGGCTGCCATCTACACCGCGCGCGCGGGCCTTTCGCCCATGCTGGTGCAAGGCATCCAGCCGGGCGGCCAGATGACGATCACCACCGATGTCGAGAACTATCCGGGTTTTGCCGACGTCATCCAGGGCCCCTGGCTGATGGAGCAGATGCAGAAGCAGGCCGAACATGTAGGCACCGCGATGGTCCACGACATCGTGACAGCGGTCGACCTCGACCACCGCCCCTTCCGCCTGACCGGGGATTCCGGCGACACCTATACCTGCGACGTGCTGATCGTGGCGACCGGCGCCCAGGCCAAGTGGCTGGGCCTGGAGAGCGAGCAGAAGTACCAGGGCTTCGGCGTCTCGGCCTGCGCGACCTGCGACGGTTTCTTCTTCCGCGGCAAGACCGTGGCCGTGGTCGGCGGCGGCAACACCGCCGTCGAGGAGGCGCTGTACCTGACCAACCACGCCAGCAAGGTGACGCTGATCCACCGCCGCGACGAACTTCGCGCCGAAAAGATCCTGCAGGACCGCCTGTTCGCCCACCCCAAGATCGAGACCGTCTGGGACAGCGCGGTGCAGGAGGTGCTGGGCCAGGACGCACCGCCGGGCGTGACCGGCGTGCGCATCCGCAACCTGAAGTCGGGCAGCGAAAGCACCCTGGCGATCGACGGCCTGTTCGTCGCCATCGGCCACGTGCCCAACACGGCCATCTTCAAGGGCAAGCTGGACATGGACGGCGAGGATTACCTCGTCACCCGGCCCGACGTCACCGCGACCAACGTGCCCGGCGTGTTTGCCTGCGGCGACGTCCAGGACAAGATCTACCGCCAGGCCGTGACCGCGGCGGGGACCGGCTGCATGGCGGCCCTGGAGGCCGAGAAGTTCATCGCCGCGCTGGAAAGCGGCCAGAGGGTCGCGGCCGAGTAGGCCGCATCCGGGGGGCGGGGGCACCATGGCCATCGACTGGGACCGCCTGCGCGTCTTCTACCACGTCGCCGAGGCGGGCAGCTTCACCAAGGCCGGGGAACAGCTCAACCTCAGCCAGTCGGCGGTCAGCCGCCAGATCAGCGCGCTGGAGGAACAGCTCCACGTCACCCTGTTCCACCGCCATGCCCGCGGCCTGCTGGTCACCGAACAGGGCGACCTGCTCTACCGCACCGCGCGCGAGGTCTATGGCCGCATCGCCATGGCCGAGGCCCAACTCACCGACAGCAAGGACCGCCCCGACGGCCACCTGACGGTGACCGCCACGACCGGCTTCTCGGTGATCTGGCTGATGCCGCGCATCGTCGAGTTCATGGACCGCTACCCCGAAATCTCGATCACCATCCGCATCGAGGACGGCGAGCTCGACCTGTCCATGCGCGAGGCCGATGTCGCGATCCGCATGATGCGGCCGCAGCAGCCCGACCTGATCCAGCGCCACCTGATGACGATCCACTTCCACTTCTACGCCTCGCCGCACTACCTGAAGGCATGGGGCACGCCGCGCTCGCTGCCGGACCTGGAGAAACACCGCCTGATCGTCTACGACCACGGCCCGCTCAAGGGCATCGTCAGCCCCGACTGGCTGCCCCGGTCCTACGGCTCGGACCGGCCCCAGCGGCACCCGGCGCTGACGGTCAATTCCATGCTGGCGATGCGCCGGGCTGTGGAAAGCGGCCTTGGCATCGCGATCCTGCCCGACTATGTGCTGGAGGGCACGGAGCGCAAGGTGCGCCTCAACATCGATGCGCCGCTGCCCACGGTGGAGGCCTATTTCGTCTATGCCGAGGAACAGCGCAACTCGGCGAGAATCGCCGTGTTCCGCGATTTTCTTCTCGAAAAGGTTGCAGACACGCGCTTCTGATTCGTCCGAAAAGCTCGTGACATCCGTATGTTAGGATCCATGCGTATGGTGCATGGCTGGGTTGTCAAACAAGTCGTGGTGCAATCCCCTCCGGCCTCCCAAGTATGCTCCTGACACAAACGCGCCGCCACATATTGCGGCAGTTACCTCGACGGATGCCCCCCGATCGACAGCGTGTCATCCCGGTTCGCCGGGCGGGACTTTCGGGTCCCAACGTCTCCCAGACGTGAAGCCTCCCTAATGAGACTGGAGGCCGGATCGCAAGATCCGGCCTCTCTTTTTGTGCCCGGCTCAGGCGCCCTGCTCCAGCCAGTCCAGGATGCTGCCGGCAACGTCCCGGGCCGGACCGCGCCAGGGGTGGTGGAAAAACGTGATCCCCGGCGAACTGTTGACCTCCAGCACCCAGGCCTTGCCGGGGCGCCGGCGGTCGGCGACCAGCAGGTCGTAACCCGCCATGCGCAGCCCCGGCAGGGCCAGGCAGGCCTTTTCGACCAGAGCGACATGGCCGGCGTGCAGGCCCGGCGGGCCGGAGATCACATCGCCGCCCTGGTTGGGATGCGAGATGGCGCGCAGCCAGACCCGGCGCTGCCGCGCGGGCACGGCATCGGCATCCAGGCCCTGGCGCGCGAGGTAGAACAGGGCGACCGGGTCGAGTTCGAGCGGGACATGGCCGGGCAGCGCCCGGCGCTGCCGCATCGCGTTCTTGGCCGCGACCAGGGCCGCCACGGTACCGGCGTCGTCGCCCAGGACGCTGGCGGCACGGTCGAGCCGCGTCGCGATCGCACGCCCGTCCAGGCAGAGGACGCGGATGACCTCGCCCTCGAGCATCTGCTCGACCATGACCCTGGCGAAACCGGCCGCGGCACGGGCAAAGGCGGCATCGAACATCGCGCGGTCGCCGACATGGGTGGTCAGGGCCTGTCCCTGGGTTCCGCCATCGGGCTTGACGCAGACCTCGCGGCCCAGCCGTTCGAACCAGGCCAGCGCGCGCGCCGTCGGCGGCATCGAACACCCTGCCTGGCGCCACGGGAATGCCGGCCTCGGCCAGGCGCCGCTTGGTCGCACGCTTGCTCGTGGTGACGCCCGCGGTGGGGCCGTTGACATGGCGCGGGTCGGCGAAGGCAGGACCGTCGCCGACGCGGAGCTGGCCGTAACGGAAGAACCAGTGCCTTCCGGCCAGGACAAAGCCGAGCCAGACCTCTCCCTCCCCGCCCTGCGCGCGCGCCGCCCGGGTCACCCGGAAGGGCAGGCCACGCCTGTGCAGCGCGGCGGCCATACAGGCCGAGTGGCTCTCGAGAGGTTCCGACTTGCCCTTCACGACGTCACTTTCCGGTTGTGGCCACGGGCCGGCGGACGCGCGCCTGCCGCGCACCTCTTCCACCTGCTTCTTTCAGCCTGCGCCCAGGCGGGTCAAGAGCCCGGGCACTTCGGCCATGGCGCGCAGGCGATGGGTGCCCGCCCGATCGGGCAGGTCACCGGGGCAGTACCATGCAGCGTGCATGCCCGCTGCCGAGGCCGCCGCCAGACCGGCAGCGCTGTCCTCGATCACCAGGCAGCGTTGCGGCACGGCCTTCCTGGCCGCCGCCGCGTGGAGGAACAGGTCCGGTGCCGGCTTGCCCCTTGCCACATCGTAGGCACTGAACATCCGTGGCTCGAAGAACGCCAGCAATCCTGCCGCACCGAGGGTGATCGCCATCTTCTCGCGAGGGCCGTTGGATGCCACGCAACAGTCGACCCCGAGGTCGGCAAGCAGCTCCGGCACGCCGGCGACCGGCTCGACCCCGGCCGCAAAGGCGTGGGTCGCCATGCGCCGGAAGGTCGCCAGCCAGTCGGGCGGCACGCTGCGGCCGATGTCCTGTTCGATCGCCGTCACGATGTCGGCGAGCATCATGCCGGTGAAACGCCGATGGACCTCCTGCCAGGGCAGCGCCTGGCCGAGCAGCGCGATGGCTTCGGCCATGGCCCGGCTGGAGGCTTCCTCGGTATCGACCAGCACGCCGTCGCAGTCGAAGATGATAAGGTCGATGGCGCTCACGCTGCCGGCCTACAGCACCACGGCCGCCAGGTGGCGCACCACTTCGGCGTCGAGCAACCAGGCCTCGCCGTCCTGCATCATCTCGATCGTGCGGCCCGGAGGGACGCCCGCGCGGTAGGGGCGCGCGGAACTGAGGGCATCGTAGACATCGACCGCCATCATCACCCGGGCCTCGCAGATCGGGTCGTCCAGGCCCGCGGGGTAACCCTTGCCGTCCAGCCGTTCGTGGTGCTGGAGAACCGCCTCGGCGACAGGGCCGTCGAAGGCGATGCCCTGCAGGATGCAGTGGCCGGCCGCGACATGGCCCTTGATCAGCGCGAACTCCTCGGACGTCAGCGTGGTCGGCTTCATGAGGATCTCGGCAGGGATCGCGATCTTGCCTATGTCGTGGACATGGGCGGCCATGCGGATCGTCGCCAGCGTGCTGGCGCCGACGCCCAGCCGGTCGGCGACCTGGACGGCCAGCCGGCTGACCCGGTCCTGGTGGCCTGCCGTGAAGGAATCGCGCTGTTCGATGGTCTCGGCCAGGGCCTGGACCGTGCGGTCGAGGGCCGCGGCCTTCTGGATCAGGGGATCGCTGCCGGGCGGGCCGTCGCCGGGATAACGGAAGGCCACGATCCGCGCCCGCCTGCCTTCGTAGCGGGTTTCCCTGGCATTGACATCGAGGCTGAAGGTGCTGCCGTCGCGGTGGCGGCACACGGTGCGGTAGCGCCCTTCGACGCCTTTCCGGACACGCTCGTCGGAGGCGCGGCGACCGGCGGGCGCGAGCAGGGCATGCCAAGGGAGACCCACCAGTTCGGAGGGATGATCGAAGCCGAACATGCGGGCGACGCGCTCGTTGGCATCGGTGATCGCCTCGCCGTCGTGAACCAGCAGGCCCTCGAACACCACGTCGATGAGCGCTGCAACCCAGCACTCGGCAAACATCGTCATCTGCGGACCGCTTTGCGACATTCCAGATTGCGCCAGTGCGACGCAATTGCCTCCTGCGATTGTAGGGCACGCTCTGCGGGAATCCACCATCAAAGGGGGGTACGGTGCGCGCCGGTTTGCCGACGCGGCCGTCCTCACATGAAGAGGTCCTCGCCCTCCATGCCGGCATAAAGCGAGGCGACCTGCTCGCCATAGCCGTTGTACAGCAGCGTCGGGACGCGTTCGTCGGTGCCCAGGACACGCTCGCTGGCCTGGCTCCAGCGGGGATGGTCGACCTCCGGGTTCACATTGGCCCAGAAGCCGTATTCCGACGGTACCAGCTCCTCCCAGAAGCTCGACGGGCGTTCCTCCGTGAAGGTCACGTGGGTGATCGCCTTGACCGACTTGAAGCCGTACTTCCAGGGCAGGTGCAGACGCAGCGGCGCGCCGAACTGGTTGGCGGCGGGACGGCCATAGGCGCCGGTGACCATGAAGGGCAGCTCGTTGACCGCCTCCTCGATGGTGACTCCATCGGTATAGGGCCAGGGATACCAGCCCTGCTTCTGGCCGGGCGCGATGTCGGGGTCCTCGAAGGTCTGGAAGACGACGTAGCGGGCCGAACCCAGGGGACGGGCGTAGTCGACCAGCGCCTTCATCGGGAAGCCGGTCCAGGGCACGACCATCGACCAGGCCTCGACGCAGCGATGGCGGTAGATGCGCTCCTCCAGCGGCATGGCGCGGATCAGGGTATCGATGTCGACCGTGCGGGTCTCCTCGACCAGGCCGTCGAAGGTGACCGCCCAGGGCCGGCGCGGCAGGTCGGCGGCGCGCTGCCAGATCTGCTTGTGGCTGCCGAACTCGTAGTAGTTGTTGTAGGTGGCGTTGACCGCCTCGTCGGTCACCGGCCGCCCGGCCTCGGCATAGGCCGGGTTGAGGGGCGCGGGATAGAGATCGGCCGTGGGATCGGCCATGGCCTGCTCCATGGACAGGGCGATGACCTCCTCCTCGGCACGCGCCGCGCCGGGCAGGGCAAGGCCGGCCGCCAGGATCGAACCGGCCGCCGCCGCGCGCGCCAGGCTGCGGCGGTCGAGATAGACCGCCTCGGGCGTCACGAGGTTCTCGGACAGTTCCCAGGACCGGGGGATACGGATGGGCATGACGCGGCTCTCCCTTGTGCTCTGCAACCTACATGCCGCCCAAAGGCAATCCGGACCAATCAAAGGGCCGTGACATGCGCGTCATCGGGGCTGGACCAAGGAACCTCTCTCCCTGTCACCTCGGGACTTGTTCCGGGGATCAATACGCACCGACGTCAAGTCACCCTTGCGGTGCGTGCGTATGGATTGCCGGGACAAGCCCGGCAACGACATGGAATTGGAGAGTGCGCGCGTGCCGCATCCGCCTCAGACGAGCGCGCCGCAGGCCCGCTGGATGCGCTCGCAGGCCGCTTCGAGTGCGGCCGTGGAGGTGGCGTAGCTGATGCGGAAGTGGGGCGACTGGCCGAAGGCGGCACCCTGGACCACGGCGACGCCTTCGGATTCCAGCAGGTAGCCCACGACATCGGTGTCGTTCTCGAGGACCTGGCCCTGGGGCGTCTTCCTGCCGATCATGCCGGCGCAGGAGGGATAGACGTAGAAGGCGCCCTCGGGCGTCGGGCAGGAGATGCCGGTCGCCTGGTTCAGCATCGAGACGACGAGGTCGCGGCGCTCCTGGAAGACCTTGTTGTGCTTGGCGATGAAGTCCTGCGGGCCGTTGAGCGCGGCGATCGCGGCATACTGGCTGACCGAGCTGGTGTGGGTCGTCGACTGCGACTGCACCTTGTTCATCGCCTTGATCAGGCTCTCGGGCCCGGCGGCGTAACCGACGCGCCAGCCGGTCATGCAATAGGCCTTGGAGACGCCGTTGGTCGTGAGCGTGCGCTCCATCAGCGAGGGCTCGACCTGGGCCGGCGTGCAGAACTGGAAGCCGTCGTAGACGATGTGTTCGTACATGTCGTCGGGCATGACCCAGACATGGGGATGGCGCACCAGGACATCGGTGATCGCCTTCATCTCGTCGCGGGTATAGGCCGCACCCGTGGGGTTGGACGGCGAGTTCAGCATCAGCCACTTGGTGCGCGGCGTGATCGCGGCCTCGAGGTCGGCCGGCTGCAGCTTGAAGCCGTTCTCGGCCGAACAGGGGATCGTCACCGGCGTGCCTTCGCAGAGCAGCACGATGTCGGTGTAGCTGACCCAGTAGGGCGCCGGCACGATGACCTCGTCGCCCGGCTCGAGGGTCGCCATCATGGCGTTGAAGATGACCTGCTTGCCGCCGCAGCCGACGGTGACCTGGCCGGGCTTGTAATCGAGGCCGTTCTCGCGCTTGAACTTGTCGCAGATCGCCTCGCGCAGCTCGAGGACGCCGGCGACGTCGGTGTAACGCGTCTTGCCGTCCTTCATCGCCTGGTAGGCCGCCTCGACGATATGGGCCGGGGTGTCGAAGTCCGGCTCGCCCGCGCCCAGGCCGATGACGTCGCGCCCGGCGGCCTTGAGCTCGCGCGCCTTGGCGGTGACGGCAATGGTCGGCGAGGGCTGGATGCGGTCGAGGCGGCTGGCGAGGAACGACATGACGCGGGTCCTTTCGGCGAATCGGGCGGAACCTACTCCCCTCCTACCGGGAGGAGGAGGGGAGAAGTTTTGCCGCGGACAATTTTCCCGAGATTCCGCCTCTGCGGAGCGGCGGCGGTCCGCTCAGCGGCCCTTCCACTCCGGCGTGCGGCCCTCGGCGAAGCTGGCGGGGCCCTCCTTGGCGTCCTCGGAATCGAGGCAGGCGCGGTACTGCGGGATCTTGCCCGAGCGCATGTAGCCGTAGGCCTGCTCGACGGTCATGCCCTCGGTGCCGTTGACGATGGCCTTGACCGCGCGCAGCGAGAGCGGCGCGGACTTGGCGACCTTGGCGGCGAGTTCGCGGGCGGCGTCCATCAGCTCGGCCTGGGGCACGACGCGGGAGACGACACCCCATGCGACGCCCTCCTGCGGGCTCATGCGGCGCCCGGTCATCATCATCTCGACGGCGACCGACTTGGGCAGGCGGCGCTGCAGGCGGATGACGCCGCCGCCGTCGGGCAGGATGCCGAGCTGGGCCTCGGGCAGCCAGAAGGCGGCGTTTTCGGCCGCCACGATCATGTCGGCGGCCAGCGCCAGCTCGAAGCCGCCGCCGGCGGCGTAGCCGTTGACCGCGGCGATCACGGGCTTGTCCAGGCTCCACAGTTCGGTGAGGCCGGCAAAGCCGCCCTCGGCCTCGCCCGAGGAGGAGTCGGTCGACTCCTCGCCGGCCGCGGCGGCCTTGAGGTCCCAGCCGGCCGAGAAGAACTTCTCGCCGCCGCCGGTGATGATGGCGACCGAGGCGGTGGGATCGTCGCGGAAGGCGCAGAAGGTGTCCGACAGCGCCTTGCTGGCGGCGACCGAGATGGCGTTGGCCTTGGGCCGGTCGAAGACGATCTCCCAGATCGCACCGTTTTTCGTCACCTTCACCATGTCGCTCATGCGTCTCTCCTCATGTTCTGCCGGTCGCCGCGGCGCCGTGTTGTGCGTTGCGCGGGATCGTAGAGGCGACGGTCCGCGCTGCCAAGGCAATGGCGACCCGTCTTTCGCCTCTCCCTGCCCTTCCCCCCTTTGGTCTTCGCCCCTCGGTCGCCCCCTTGCTCCTCATTCCCGCGGATGCGGGAGTCCAGGGTGGCGGGCGCAACCGGGGTGCGGAGCGTGGACCCTGGATCCCTGCGTTCGCAGGGATGAGGAAAAAGGGGGGCGGGGGGTGGGCGGTCCGAAGCTAGCGGGCGATGCGGGACTGCCAGAGGACGAGGAGCGGGACGACGACGAGTTCCAGGCCCAGGCCGGCCAGGTGTCCGGCCGAGGGTGTGCCGGCGACCAGCAGGGAGAACAGGCGGGCCAGCCCGCCGGCGACGACGAGGGCGGCGAGCAGGCGGAAGCGGGCGGTCTTGCGGGCGATGCCGGGGACGGTGGTCCAGAAGGCCAGACCCAGGGCGAGGAAGAGGCCCGAGAGGTAACGCAGGTGGCTGTCGAGATCGACCGCCGGGACAGTCTCCGGGGCGAAGGCCGCAGGCCCGAGCAGCACGCCGGAAGCGCCTGCCGTCACCGGCACCAGAGCCAGCAGCGCGACGGCGACCTGCAGGGCGCGGGTGCTGCCCAGCCTAGGACTCGTAGGGGCGCAGGAGGGAGCGCGAGATGATGTGGCGCTGGATCTCGCTGGTGCCGTCCCAGATGCGCTCGACGCGGGCGTCGCGCCAGAAGCGCTCGATCGGCAGTTCCTTCATCAGGCCCATGCCGCCGAAGATCTGGACGGCGTTGTCGGTGACGCGCCCGAGCATCTCGGTGGCAAAGACCTTGGCCATGGCGAAGTCCTGGTCCTGGGCCTGGCCGCGGGTCTCCTTGTCGGCGGCGCGCAGGCAGAGCAGCGTGGCAGCCTCGATCTCGACCGCCATGTCGGCAAGCTTGAACGAGGTGCCCTGGAACTTGCTGATCGCCTGGCCGAACTGCTTGCGGCTGGCGGCCCATTCGGTCGCCAGCTCCAGCACGCGCCGGGCGCGCCCGATGCACTGGGCGGCGACCGTGAGACGCGTGGCACCGAGCCAAGTGTTGGCGACGTCGAACCCCTTGTGCTCGATCCCCAGGATCTGGCGTTCGTGGATGCGGCAGTCGGTGAAGACCAGTTCGCAGTGGTGGTAGCCGCGGTGGCTGACGCTCTCGGGGCCCATGCGGACCTCGAACCCCGGCGTGCCCATGTCGACGAGGAAGCTGGTGATCAGCTTCCGGGGACCGCGCGGCGTCTCCTCCTCGCCCGAGGCGGCAAAGACGATGGCGAAGTCGGCGACGTCGGCATAACTGATGAAATGTTTGGTGCCGTTGAGCACGTAGTGGTCGCCGTCGCGCACGGCCCTGGTCTTCATCGAGCGCAGGTCGGAACCCGCGCCGGGTTCGGTCATCGCCAGGCACTCGACGCGTTCGCCGCGGATCGCGGGCAGCAGGTAGGTTTCGGCCTGCTCGGGCGTGCAGGCGCGCAGGATGTTGCTGGGGCGGGCGACGGCGTATTGCAGGGCAAAGCTGGTCTTGCCGAGTTCGATCTCCATCAGCGTCATGGCCATGGCATCGAGCCCGCCGCCGCCCAGTTCCTCGGGCATGTTGGCGGCGTAGAGCCCGGTGGCGATGGCGCGCTCGTGGATCTGCGCGATCAGTTCGGGGCGCACCGCATTGGCCTTCTCGACCTCGTCCTCGTAGGGCACGAGTTCCTCGTCGACGAAACGGCGCACCGTCTCGACGATCATCGACTGTTCTTCGGAGAGGGCGAAATCCATGGGACGCACCGGGGCTGGGAGTGGGTCGCGGCGGGCGCCTTGTAACGCAGGCAGGGGGTCGGGGGGAAGGCGGACCGGACCGGAGCCATGCCGTGGCCTCGCGCCCGGGCGCCTTCGCGGAAGGTGACATGCGGGAGGGAAGCTCTCGTCGCCGCTGGCGAACGAACCCGGCACACCCTACATTGACGGGCATGACCCTCGCCCAGCTCCGCCGCAACGATCCCTTCGCGCCGATCACGCCGTCGCCGTTCAACCTGGTGTCGGAATACCAGCCCGCGGGCGACCAGCCGGCGGCGATCGAGGCGTTGTGCGAGGGGTTGGTGGCGGGCGAGCGCGACCAGGTGCTGCTGGGCGTCACGGGTTCGGGCAAGACCTTCACCATGGCCCAGATCATCCAGAAGCTGGGCCGGCCGGCGCTGGTGCTGGCGCCCAACAAGACGCTGGCGGCGCAGCTCTACGGCGAGTTCAGGAGCTTCTTCCCCGACAATGCGGTGGAGTATTTCGTCAGCTACTACGACTACTACCAGCCCGAGGCCTACGTCGCGCGCACCGACACCTACATCGAGAAGGAATCAAGCCGCAACGAGCAGATCGACCGCATGCGCCATTCGGCGACGCGGGCGATCCTGGAGCGCGACGACTGCATCATCGTCGCCAGCGTCTCCTGCATCTACGGCATCGGCGACGTCGAGAGCTACTCGGCGATGACGACGCGCGTCGAACCGGGCATGACGCTGGAGCGCGACGACCTGGTGCGCCGCCTGGTGGAGCTGCAGTACCGGCGCAACGACACCAACTTCCAGCGCGGCGCCTTCCGCGTGCGCGGCGACTCGATCGAGATCTTCCCCAGTCATCTGGAGGACCGCGCCTGGCGCATCGCGCTGTTCGGCGACGAGGTCGAGGAGATCGTCGAGTTCGACCCGCTGACCGGCGAGCGCATCGCGACCGAGAAGGTCGTCACGCTCTACGCCAACAGCCATCACATCGTGCCCAAGCCGACGCTCGACCAGGCGATCAAGTCGATCAAGGCCGAGCTCAAGGTGCGCCTGGCGCAGTTCCACGAGAACGGCCGTTACCTGGAGGCCGAACGCCTGGAGCAGCGCACGACCTTCGACATCGAGATGCTGCAGGCGACCGGCATGTGCGCGGGCATCGAGAACTACTCGCGCTTCCTGACCGGGCGCCAGCCGGGCGAGCCACCGCCGACGCTGATGGAATACCTGCCCGACCATGCCCTGCTGTTTGCCGACGAGAGCCATGTCTCGGTCCCCCAGATCGGCGGCATGTTCAAGGGCGACTTCAACCGCAAGTCGACGCTGGCCGAGTTCGGCTTCCGCCTGCCAAGCTGCATCGACAACCGGCCGCTGAAGTTCGAGGAATGGGACGCCATGCGGCCCCAGTCGATCTTCGTCTCGGCGACACCCGGCAAGTGGGAGATGGAAAGGACCGGCGGCGTCTTCGTCGAGCAGGTCATCCGCCCGACCGGCCTGATCGACCCGCCCTGCATCGTGCGTCCCGCCACCAGCCAGGTCGACGACCTGATCGCCGAGGCCAAGGACGTCGCGGCCCGCGGCTACCGCACGCTGGTGACGACCCTGACCAAGCGCATGGCCGAGGCGCTGACCGAATACCTGACCGAGGCCGGGCTGAAGGTGCGTTACCTGCATTCCGACATCGACACCCTGGAGCGCATCGAGATCATCCGCGACCTGCGGCTGGGGATCTTCGACGTGCTGATCGGCATCAACCTGCTGCGCGAGGGCCTCGACATTCCCGAGTGCGCCCTGGTCGCGATCCTGGACGCCGACAAGGAAGGGTTCCTGAGGAGCGAGACCTCGCTGATCCAGACCATCGGGCGCGCCGCGCGCAACGTCGACGGCCGCGTCATCCTCTATGCCGACCACATGACGGAATCGCTCGAAAACGCGATGGCCGAGACCGACCGGCGCCGCGAACGGCAGACCGCCTACAACACCGAACACGGCATCACCCCGGAATCGATCCGCCGCGGCGTCAGCGATTCCATGCAGAGTCCCTACGAGGCCGACTACGTCACCTTCGACCTCGGCATCGCCGGCGAGGCCGACGGCCGCACCCTGGCCGAACGCATCACCGACCTCGAGAAGCGCATGAAAAATGCCGCCGCCGACCTGGAGTTCGAGGAAGCCGCGCTTTTGCGCGACGAGATCCGGAGGCTGGAAAACGCCGAACTGGGCGTGCGCGAACATCCCCAGAAGGCCGCCATGGAACGCAGCACCCGCCGCAAGGTGAAGAAGCGCAAGGGACCTTGAGGCCTGCGGCCCGAGACAGTGCCGCAAGGGCCGGTGTTCGCGACAGCAAGAGTGCTCTATTCTTTCTCCTCATCCCCGCGCACGCGGGGATCCAGGGTTGCCGCCTCCCGCGCCGGTTGCGCGCGCCGCCCTGGATCCCTGCTTTCGCAGGGATGAGGGGGTGTGGGAGAGGCCGCGCCCCGTCTTGTCGGGGGATCGCAGCCATGTCCGAAAGCACCGTCGCCACCTATCTGCTCACGCGCCTCAAGCAGGCGGGGCTGAAACATGCGTTCGGGGTGCCGGGCGATTATGTGCTGACGTTCATGGACCGGCTGATAGCCAGCGGCATCGCCTTCGAGGGCACCTGCAACGAACTCAACGCCGGCTACGCCGCCGACGCCTACGCGCGGATCAACGGCATCGGCTGCGTCTGCGTCACCTGGGGCGTGGGCGGGTTCAGTGCGATGAACGCGGTGGCGGGCGCCTATGCCGAGCAGGTGCCGCTGGTCGTGCTGGTCGGCGGGCCGCGCACGACGCAGCGGCGTTCGTCCATGCTGCTGCACCACGGCGTCGGCGATTTCTCGACGATGCTGGAGGCCTACAAACACGTCACGGTGGCCACGGCCCTGCTCGACGATGCCGAACATGCGGGCGAGAAGATCGACCGGGTGCTGGCGCGCTGCCTCTCCGAAAAACGTCCGGTGATGATCGAGATCCCGGCCGACATGGTCGACCGGGCCTGCGCCGTACCCGGCCCCTTCGCCGCGCCGGACCGCCCAGCGAGCGATCCCGACGCGCTGGCCGAGGGGCTCGACGAGGTCATGGCCCTGCTCGCCCAGGCGCGGCGCCCGGCGATCCTGTGCGGAGTGGAATTGCACCGCTACGGCCTGATGGACGACCTGCTGGCGCTGGTCGAGGCGAGCGGCCTGCCGGTGGCGACCAACCTGCTGGGCAAGACGGTGATCAGCGAACACCACCCCCAGGCCGTGGGCGTCTACGAGGGGGCGAGTTCGCGCGCGCAGGTCCGCGAGATCGTCGAGAACGCCGACGTGCTGCTCTGCCTGGGCGCCTGGGTCACCGACATGAACCTGGGCTTCTACTCCGCGGGCCTGGACGGGCGCCGCATGATTCTCGCCAATTCCGGGCGCCTGAAGATCAGCCAGCATGTCTACGAGCAGGTCTGGATCGGCGACGTGGTGGCGGGCCTTGCCGCGCGGATGCCGAAGGCCGGGCTGGCCCATGCGCCGTTCGAGAGCGTCAGCGCCCTGCTCGACACCGGGTTCACCGCGCAACCGGGCAAGGCGCTGACCGTCGACCGGGTGATGAAACGGGTCAACGCCATGGTCGGCGAGGACATCATGGTCATCGCCGAGACCGGCGACTCGCTGTTTGCCGCGGCCGACCTGGTGATGCACCACGATGTGGGTTTCCTGGGCCAGGCCTTCTACCTGTCGATCGGCTACGCCCTGCCCGCCACGCTGGGGGCAAGCCTGGCCGATCCCGGCCGGCGGCCGCTGGCGCTGATCGGCGACGGCGCCTTCCAGATGACGGCGCAGGAACTCTCCTCGCTGTGCCGGCGCAGGAGCAACGTCATCATCCTGCTGATGAACAACGACGGCTACACCACCGAACGCGTCATCCACGAGGGGCCCTACAACGACATCCAGCGCTGGGACTACCACCGCCTGCCGGAGGTCTTCGGCGGCGGCTGGGGCGCGCGGGTGACGACCGAGGACGAGTTCGATGCCGCCCTGGAGCGGGCGCGGGGCGGCAACGAGGGGCCGGCGCTGATCGAACTGATGCTCGAGCGGCTCGACACCTCCGAGGCGCTCAAGCGCATCGGCGCCGCACTTTCGCCCGACAAGGCCCCATCCTGACAGGCTGCATGGACCCGGACGGGCCGAGCGCATAGATAGAGAGTCCATGAACGCAGCCACGCCGACACCCGGCGCCGCCCTGGTGACCGGGGCCGGCCGCCGCCTGGGCCTTGCCATCGCCGACGGGCTGGCGGCAGGCGGCTGGGCCGTGGCCTATCACCACGGCCGTTCGGCCGAAGGCGCACAAGGCGCGGCCGAGGCGGTACGCAGGGCAGGCGGCACGGCCGCGGCGGTCCATGCCGACCTCGCCGATGCCGCGGAAGTCGAGACCCTGGTGCCGCGCGCGGCGCAGGCGCTGGGGCGCCCGCTGACCCTGCTGGTGCACAACGCCGCGGTGTTCGCCCGCGACAGCCTGGCCGACGCCACCCCGGCAAGCTGGGCGCACCACATGGCGGTCAACGTCACCGCGCCGGTGTTCCTGACCCAGGCCTTCGCGGCCCAGCTTCCGCAGGACGCGCAGGGCAACGTCATCGCCATCCTCGACCAGCGCGTCGTCAACCCGACGCCCCATTACATGAGCTACGCCGCGAGCAAGGCAGTGCTGTGGTCCCTGGTGCGGACCTGGGCGCTGGCCCTGGCACCGGCGATCCGGGTCAACGCCATCGGCCCCGGCATGGCCCTGCCCGACCACGGCCAGGATGCCGAAGCCATGGCGCGCTGGACCCAGGCCTATCCGCTGGGCCGGGGCACCGACCCCGGCGAGATCAATGCCGCGATCGGCTTCATCCTGCAGGCCCCGGCGATGACCGGGCAGATGATCGTGCTCGACGGCGGCCAGCACCTGGGCTGGTTGCACCCACAGGGAGGCTATCCGCACAAGCCATGAGCGAAGTCGTAAGCGATACCGTGTTCGTCCGCGGCCTGCTGCTGGACGCCTCGATCGGCGTGCTCGAACACGAGCACCACGAGCGCCAGCCGCTGGTCGTCGACATCGAGCTGGAGGTCGAGACCGGCCCGCCGGTCGAGGGCGACCTCGCCTCGGTCTACGACTACCGCGTGCCCGTGGCCCATGCCCGCGGCCTGGTCGAGGCCGGCCACATCGAGCTGGTCGAGAGTTTCGCCAACCGCCTGGCCGCCCTGTGCCTGAACGACGCCAGCGTGCGTGCGGTGACGGTGCGGGTGGAAAAACCCGAGGCGATCCCCGGCGCCGAAGGTGCGGGCATCGAGATCACCCGCCGCCGCAGCTTCTGACCGGCGCGACTCGCAGCCGCCGCGGGCACCGCCCGGCGTCCGCCGGTGCCCCATTGTGACGCTTGGATGGCGTGAAACCCGCAGGATTCCGCGATGTCGACGGCGCACGGCCGGGCCAATTGTGCACAGCCGATTCACCCCCCATCGCCCGCACCCCTGTCAAGGCGGGTTTTGCAGAAGCGTCAGCGTGCCGTCACACAAGGCGGGAGATTAAAGACGTAATTTCAGTGGGTTGGGCGATCTGCCCAAAAAACAGGCAGAAGCGAAGGCCCGCGCGGCTTTCTGCGGACGCAGCCCCGAACCCGCAGGGTTGTCGACAGACTTGTCCACAGAAGTTGTTGGCAACCCGGCGTGCAAGCCACAGGCCCCCGCCCCTACACCACCGATAGCTGGTTCCTTGCCGCGATCAGGTGGTCGCGCACCAGGTCGACCGCCGTGTCGGCGTCGCGGGCGCGCAGGGCGTCGTAGATGGCGCGGTGCTGCAGGTTGTAGGCGGCGATCGACTCGGGCGTGAGCACCTTGTCCTTCATGGAGTTCCACTGGCGGTGGCCGCGGACGTGGTTGATCTGGCGGTAGATCGAGATCAGCAGCGGGTTGCGGGTGGCTTCCGCGATGGTCTGGTGGAAGGTGCGGTCCCACTTGGTGAAGGCCTCGGCGTTGATGCCGATGTCGGAGAGGGCGCCGAGCGCCTCCTCGATGCGTTCGAGATCGCGCAGGGTGGCGTGCAGGGTGGCGAGGCGGACCATGTGGGGCTCGACCGCGAGGCGGACCTCGACCAGTTCCAGCGGGCTGGTGATCTCGGCGACGTCCTCCTCGGCCTCCTCGGGGCGGAAGGTGACGAAGGTGCCCGAACCGACCCGGCGGCTGACCAGCTTGCCGTTTTCCAGGATGCGCAGCGCCTCGCGCACGGTGGTGCGCGAGCTGGAAAGCGCCATGGCGAGCTGGCGCTCGGCCGGCAGGCGCTCGCCGTTGACGTAGACGCCATCGTGGATCGCCTGGCGCAACTGCGTCGCGATCGCCGCGGCGCTGCGGGCACCGGGCAAGGGCAGGTTGCGCAGCGCCTCGACACCGATACTCGCCCCCGCCGATCTGCTGGCCGCGCTTTCGCTTGACATAATTTTCCGGCGGGATTTAGCTACCCGCAATTGGTTCGATTGGGCCACAATTGGCTCAGCACATGGTTGGACCAAACGGCCCCGGCGTCAAGCTCAGCTTGCGTGCGGGGCCATCCGGCCTGCCAAACCAATCATCGATCAGCCGCGACTCGGATCCGGCTTCTGGAGGAACACGAGAGACCATGGCCTTCCCCACCCATTCCAAGTACGTGATCATCGGCGCCGGCATCCACGGCCTCTCGACGGCCTACCACCTGGCGCTGGAGCTGAAGGCCCGCGGCAAGGGTTCGGGCGCCGACATCCTGGTCGTCGACAAGACCGGCATCGCGGCCGGCGCCAGCGGCATCGCCTGCGGCGTGGTGCGCAACAACTACTACCAGCCGGCCATGCGCCGCCTGATGGCCCAGAGCGTCGAGGTCTGGGAGAGCGATCCCAAGGCCTACAGCTACCATCCCGTGGGCTACATGCAGATCAGCCCGGAAGGCATGCACGAGGACGTCGCCTCGATCTACCAGCAGCAGCAGGAGATCGGCTATCCCTCGACCTTCATCGAGGGCAGCGAGGACTGCATGACCTACATGAAGGGCATGTTCAGCGACTGGCGCGCCCAGGGCATCACCTCGGTGCTGCACGAGAAGAAGGGCGGCTACGCCAACAACACCGCCTCGATCTACGGCCTGGCGACCAAGGCCGAGGGCGAGGGCGTGCGCATCATGACCGGCGTCAAGGTCACCGGCTTCGACAAGTCCGGCGGTGCGGTCTCCAAGGTGAAGACCGACAAGGGCGACATCGAGACCGACTACGTCGTGGTCGCGGTCGGCCCCTGGGTCAGCCAGATCTGGAACATGCTGGAACTGCCCAAGACGGTTGCCATCAAGGGCCGCGACGGCGAGGTCCACCAGGGCATCGACATGTGGCGCTACTGGTGCCTGGAGGAAGGCACCCTGGGCGTCGACCCCGAGATGCAGCGCACCAACGACGGCAAGATGCCGCCGGTGATCCACGTCGATACCGACGCGCCGCTCATGAGCGACGTCGACGGCTCGCTGATCACCGATGAACTCTGGGGCATCTACTACAAGCCCGACTTCAACTTCGCCGGCATCCAGGGCGGCGCCATGCCCTATGTCGTGAAGACCCCGGTCGACGAGGTCCAGCTCGATCCCTACGGCGCCGATTCGCCCGACTTCATCGTCGGCGACGACTTCGCCCACATGTGGTGCTCGGCGCTGGCCTTCTGCCAGGAGCGTTTCTCCGGCCAGATCGGCAAGTGGAAGAAGGAGCCTTCGGGCGGTCTGGGCTGCTTCACGCCCGACAGCTTCCCGGTCTTCGACGTGTTCTGCCAGAACGTCCACGTCCTGGCCGACTCCAACCACGGCTACAAGATGATCGGCGTCGGCAAGCTGGTCGCCGGCGAGATCGTCGGCGAGAAGAGCAGCCTGCTCGCGCCGTTCGACTTCAGGCGTTACGAGGATGGCCGCCTGCATCCGGTGTCGCACAGCCCCTTCCCGTGGAGCTGACGATCCGGGTTCATTGACTCGCCAAGCGACGGGGGACCAATCTCGGTACGGGGTCCGGTGCGGCAAGACTGATTGCCGCACCTGCGGGCCGAAACCACAGGGAAGAGCCAAGGGGGACAAAGATCCATGGCCATGGATATCGAAGCCTACGTCGAAGCAAAGGGCCGCGCGCAGCTCGTCAAGGATGTGCGCAAGAAAATCAATGAACTGAAGATCGACTACATCTACTACCAGTTCATCTCCGTCACCGGCCGCATCATCGGCAAGGGTGTCCCCGCCGATCACTGGGAGAGCATCGCCGAGCGCGGCTTCCAGCTGGTCTACGGCTCGGTCTCCAACCTCTATACGGACCGCTACGGCAAATACATCGGCTTCGGCCCGGAGGCCTCCGAGCTGGTCGGCATCCCCGACCCCGAGACCTTCGTGCAGCTGCCCTGGGACAAGCGCGTCGCGCGCGTCTTCTGCACCTGCTTCCGCAATCGCGAGGAGCGCAAGGATCCCGGCAACTTCTTCACCGGCGACTGCCGCGGCAACCTGCGCCGCGCCCATGAGGGCTTCTCCAAGAAGCACAAGGGCCTGCACATGCGTCACGGCACCGAGCCGGAGATGATGTGGCTGAAGAAGGGCGAGGACGGCCTGCCGGCCGGCGGTTTCTCCAAGCCCAACTGCTACCACATCGACCAGTTCGAGAGCCTGCGCCCGGTCTTCATGAAGGTGATCGAGTACAGCCGCGCCATGGGCCTGGACATGATCCAGGGCGACCACGAGGACGCCCCGGGCCAGCTCGAGCTGAACTTCCAGTTCGACGACGCCCTGCGCACCGCCGACCGCCTGACGACCTATCGCCAGATCTGCGCCCAGGTCGCCCGCGAGAACAACCTGATCGCCTGTTTCATGACCAAGCCGTTCATGGGCGTCTCGGCCTCGGGCTGCCACCACAACGTCTCGCTGTGGACCGGCGGCAAGGACGAGTTCAACCCGCTGGGCCAGGAAAGCCCCGCGGGCATGCCGCAGAACTTCATGTACCGCAAGGGCGGCAAGAACCTGTTCCTTCCCGACAGCAAGGACCCGCGCAAGCCCGGCAAGGTCGGCCTGCAGGCGATCGGCGGCATCATGGCGCATCTCGACGCGCTCACCGCGATCGGCTGCTCGACGGTCAACTCCTACCGCCGCCTGTGGGACACGGGCTTCTGGGCGCCGGTCTTCGCCGACTGGGGCTACCAGAACCGCACCACCGGCATGCGCGTCTCGGCGCCGGGCCGTTTCGAGTACCGCGCCGTCGACTCGATGGTGAACCCCTACATCATGGCCGACGCCATCATCCAGGCGTTCGACCACGGCATCTCCAAGAACCTCGATCCCGGCGAGCCCGAGGAACGCAACATCTACGAGGCGATGGAAGCCGGCAAGCAGGTCAAGAAGCTGCCGATGTCGCTTGGCGATGCGCTCGCGCGCCTCGACAAGGACGAGGTCATCAAGCAGGCCATGCCCGGCGACATGTACCGCGTCTTCAAGCACTACAAGACCGACGAGTGGGAGCGCTTCATGGCCACCGTCACCGACTGGGACATCCAGCGCTACTGGGATTGCCTGCCCTGACAGGCGTCGTTACCGGCGGCGGCAGCCCCATGCCGGGCTGCCGCCGTTGTTGTCTCTAGAACGAGGAGAACCTCAAGCCATGTGCGGCATCGCCGGAATCATTCATCGAAAGGGAGCGGCAGACATCGGGTCCGAAATGACCGCGATGCTCCAGTCGCTCAAGCACCGCGGTCCCGATTCGACCGGGTTTGCCGTCTACGGCATGCCGGGCAAGAACGAGTACGTGATGCGCTTCAAGGTCGCCGAGCAGGAAGACCTCGCCAAGGGCTTCCAGATCCACGAGACGGTGCGCCAGCGCCGCTCCGAAGTCGACAGCCGGCTGGCCGGCCTGGGCGTCAAGATCATCGAGGCCAAGGACGCCACCGAATACGCCTTCCGCTACCGGATCCAGTACGACGGCGACATGAAGAAGCTCGCCGACTTCGTCGAGGACGTCGATTCCACCGAGATCCTCTCGATGGGCTCGGCGCTCGAGCTGATCAAGGACCTGGGCGATGCCACGGTCGTCTCCAACCAGTATTCGCTGAAGGGCTTCAAGGGCACGCACGCCATCGGCCACACCCGCATGGCGACCGAGTCCGACGTCGACATCCGCTCGGCGCATCCCTACTGGGCCTACCCGTACCACGACATCTCGGTCGTCCATAACGGGCAGCTCACCAACTACTGGATCATGCGCCGCCAGATGGAGCGCAAGGGCTTCCGCTTCATGTCGAACTGCGACAGCGAGCTGCTGGCGGTCTACATCGCCGACAAGCTCGACAACGGCGTGAAGCTGGAAGACGCGATGCGTCAGTCGATCGACGAGATCGACGGCGTCTTCACCTATCTGGTCGCGACCAGCGACAGCCTGGGCATGGCCAAGGACAGCATGGCTGCCAAGCCGATGGTCCTCTACGAAAGCGAGGACCTGGTCGCGATGGCTTCCGAGGAAGTCGCCATCCGCCAGATCATGCCGCAGGAAATCGACACGTTTGACCCCTACGATTCGGAGGTTCGGGTATGGCGAAGCTGACCAGAAGCAGTTCGCTCGAGCAGGGGCTGCATACCGAGCAGCTCACGGGACGCACGCAGCAGCGCTTCTTCGACTTCACGGAGGAGGAGAACTTCCTCTACCCGGAAGCCTATGACGTCGATTTCAACAAGCGCATCGCGTTCGACGCCTCGAAGATGGATACCAACGGCATCAACCTGAAGCTGCGCGAGCTGATGAGCCAGGGTTACGGCTCGATCGTCGTCAAGAACCCGCTCGCCAAGCATTCGCTGGGCGTGGGCATCCTGCAGCGGCTCAACCTCACCTTCGAGGGCAGCCTCGGCTACTTCGGTATCGGCCTCATCGACGGCCCCAACGTGCGGGTCACCGGCCGTGTCGGCTGGTCCTGCGCCGAGAACATGATGTCGGGCACCGTGGTCATCGAGAAGAACGCGGGTTCCACCTTCGGCGCGGCCCTGCGCGGCGGCGACCTCGTCTGCAAGGGCGACGTCGGCTCGCGCACCGGCATCGACATGAAGGGCGGCACCATCCTGATCGGCGGCCGCACCGGCGCCTTCTCGGGCTTCATGATGCAGCGCGGCCGCATGGTCGTGCTGGGCAGCGCCGGCAAGAACCTCGGCGATTCGATGTACGACGGCACCATCTATGTCGGCGGCGAGATCGAGAGCCTGGGCGTCGACGCGGTTCCCGCAGAGATGACCGAACTCGACTGCGCCTGGATGACGCGCAAGCTCACCCAGTACGGCATGAAGGCGCCCAACGGCGTCGAGAAGATGACCAAGATCGTCGCCGGCAAGCAGCTCTGGAACTACGACAATCTTGAGCCCTCCGAAAAGAAGCTCATCCTCTAGACGCGTTCGATACGGGAGTTAAACGACTATGGCGACCAAGAAGGAAGACGTCATCGAACGTGCCAGGGGCGACGGCCGGAACAAGAGCGTTCTGGGCCAGAACTTCATGTTCCCCCCCAATGTCGTCGATGACATTCACATCAAGGCGGAACTCGGCCGCTACCGCATGCGCGGCATGGCCCTGTTCAAGAAGATCCCGACCTGGGACGATCTGACGTTCCTGCCGGGCACGCTGACCCGCTTCGTGATCGAGGGTTACCGCGAGAAGTGCGAGACCCGGACCGTGATCGGGCCCAAGGCCAAGCGGCCGATGGTGCTCGACATCCCGATCTACATCACGGGCATGAGCTTCGGCGCGCTGTCGTTCGAGGCCAAGACGGCGCTCGCACGCGGCGCCACCATGGCCGGCACGGCAACGTGTTCGGGCGAAGGCGGCATGATCCCCGACGAGCGGCGCTATTCGGAGAAGTGGCTCTACCAGTGCATCCAGAGCCGCTACGGCTTCAACCCGCACCACCTGCAGCTGGCCGACGCCTGCGAGTTCTTCATCGGCCAGGGCTGCAAGGTCGGCCTGGGCGGCCATCTGATGGGCCAGAAGGTGACCGACCAGGTCGCCGAGATGCGCTCGCTGCCCGCCGGTATCGACCAGCGGTCCCCTGCCCGTCATCCCGACTGGCTGGGCCCGGACGACCTGGCGCTGAAGATCCAAGAGATCCGCGAGGCAACCGACTACCAGATCCCGATCCAGCTCAAGCTCGGCGCCGCCCGCGTCTATGACGACGTGCGCATGGCCGTGAAGTGCGGACCGGACTCGATCTACATCGACGGCATGGAAGGTGCGACCGGCGCCGGCCCTCACCTGGCTACCGAGGAAACCGGCATCCCCGGCATCGCGGCAATCCGCCAGGCCCGTCGCGCGATCGACGATCTCGGCAAGCGCGACGAGATCTCGCTGGTCTATGCCGGCGGCATCCGCAACGGCGGCGACGTGGCCAAGGCCCTGGCTCTGGGTGCCGACGCCATCGCCATCGGCACCTCCGCGATGATGGCGCTGAACTGCAACAAGGACATCCCCGGCGCCGACTACGAAGGCACCATGGGCGTCCCTGCGGGCCACTGCTACCACTGCCACACGGGCCGCTGCCCGGTTGGCGTGGCGACGCAGGATCCCGAGCTGCGCAAGCGTCTGAACCCCGACGAGGCCGCCGAGCGCGTCTACAACTTCCTACACACGCTCGCCATCGAGTGCCAGATGATGGCGCGTGCCTGCGGCAAGACCAACGTGCACAGCCTGGAGCCCGAGGATCTCGCGGCCCTGACCATGGAGGCTTCCGCCATGGCCGGCGTCCCGCTCGCGGGCACCAACCACACGGTCGGCGTCGCCGACTACCACCACCTGTGATCGGGAGGCATTGACCATGGCAAAGAAGCCCGCTCCCAAGAAGGCCGCCCCGAAGAAGGCCGCCGCCAAGAAGGCGACCCCCAAGAAGGCGGCTGCGCCCAAGAAGGTCGCACAGAAGAAGGCTCCGGCCGCCAAGGCCGCGCCGAAGAAGACTGCGGCCAGGAAGGCCGCGCCGAAGAAGGCGAGCAACGTCGTGACGCTGAAGGGTGCGGCCCGGAAGGCCGCCGCCAAGAAGCCCGCGGCCAAGCAGACCAAGGTCAAGATCGGCGACGTCGATTACTTCCTCAAGAGCTCGGGCCTGGACTCCAAGCGCGAGAAGGAAATCGGCCAGCACATCGGCTACCGCTACGACGTCAACCTGGTGCCCGACTACAAGCGGATCACCCCGTTCCTGACGAAGTACATGGAGCTGATGGGCTGGGACGACCTCAACTGGCTCGAGGACGTCCACATGGGCTACGAGGAAGGCAATGCCGCGGTGTTCGATCGCAACGCCAACGGCTGGATCCGCATCCCCAAGTCGATGAAGCTGCCCAAGAACCAGCAGGACCGCGACATGATCGCGCGCGAACTGCTGATCAAGTTCCAGATGTCGCCGCGCCACCCGATGCGCGACCTCAACAAGGCCTACCGGAAGTTCTGATCCGGCAGGCGACGAGCCCAAGCAGCGGCCCCGGTGGAAACACCGGGGCCGTTTGCGTTTGTACGGAGCCGTCAGCCCACCGGCGGGAAGGCCGTGCCCTCGTCCCACACCAGATCGAAGGCGAGCGGGATGCAGCCGGGCGGCTGGGCGGGATTGAAGCAGGCGTTGTGCCAGATCAGGCCCTGGGCGAAGGGGTCGTCCTCGTCGAGCGCCTCGACGCGGGCGGGCAGCCGGTAGCTCTGGCTGAACTGGCTGAACGAGAGCACGCAGCGGCCGTCGCCGGCCAGCCGCGCGGCACCGGGCGAGGCCGGGCCGAACAGGGCGAAAAGCCGCGGCTCGAACGCGCGCGCCTTCTGGAAATAGGCCGAGGAGAGGAAGTCGACCGCCTTCTCGAAACGTTCGGCCGGATCCATCGTGCGCTGGACGGTGTGGCGGAACTGGGCGGTGGTCATGTCGGGATCGCGCTCGATGATGAGCACCACCACCGCACCCAGTTCCTCGCCGTCGGCGGCCGTCACCGCGGGTGTCATGCCCTCGGTCGGGCGGCCCTTGCCGGTGCGCACCGCATGCTGGCGGATGCGGCACTGCCAGCCCATGAAGTGATCGCGCAGGGCAGCCCCGCCGGGCGTCGCGGGCGCGCTCATGACAGCCGCCCCCTCCGACGGGGGAGAGCGGCATACCGCCTTGGGGGGAGAGGTTTTCCTGTGAGGCAACATGCGGTCATCGTTGGAAACTTTTCTTGCAGCTTGGACATTTCGGCCTAGCCTCTTCGCGCGCATCGAAGCGGGGGGACAACACACCGCGCGGTGGGAGGAAGCAAGGTCGGATACACAACGAGGGGGAACTGAAGATATCCGATGGGTTAGGCTCCCTTACAGTCATCTTCACGGAATTCTACTACTGGGTCACGGTCGTCTTCATGTTCCTGATCCACGTCGGGTTCTGTGTCTACGAAGTCGGCGCCTCGCGCCGCAAGAACATCCAGCACACGTTGATGAAGAACACCATGGTGATCCCGCTGGTCACCGTGACCTTCTTCTACTTCGGCTGGTGGATCTATTTCGCGTTCGTCAATTTCCCGATGCTGGCCTGGTTCGGGCCGGAGGATACGCCCATGTTCGCCTCGGCCGCCTTCGCGGTGCCGTGGTCGGAACTGATGGGCACCCACATGGGCGGTTCCGTCACCGTCCAGACCGACAGCCTGACAGCCGACGACACCATGTACTGGGCACGCATCAACGGCGTGTTCTGGGCGGCCTTCCTGCTCTTCTCGTGGACCACGGCCTCGATCATCTCGGGCGCGGTCATCGAGCGGATCAAGACCCAGGCCTTCCTGATCATCGCGGTCATGGTCGGCTCGGGCACCTGGATCATCGACGCCGCCTGGGGCTGGTCCTGGAACGGCTGGATGGTGCAGCTCTGGGGTTTCCACGACGCCTACGCCTCCTCGGTGGTGCACGGCATCGCCGGCGGTTCGGCGCTCGGCGTGCTCTGCGTGCTCGGTCCCCGTCTCGGCAAGTTCGCCGCCGACGGCACGCCGCGCGACATTCCGCAGAACAATCCCTGGTTCGTCACGGTCGGCCTGTTCCTGATCTACACGGGCTTCTGGGGTTTCTACGCGGCCTGCAACATTCCGATCATCGACTTCACGACGGTCGTGATGGGCCAGGAAGGCGAGTCCTTCTTCACCGCCACCAACATCTACCTGACGCCGACCTCGCTTTCGGCGATCACCTTCAACTTCCTGATGTCGCTGTCGGGCGGTCTGCTCGCCGGCTACGTGCTGTCCAGGGGCGATCCGTTCTGGAGCTATTCGGGCGGTCTGGCAGGTGTCATCACCACCTCGGCGGGCAATGACCTCTACCATCCGGTTGAGGCCATGATCATCGCCATGGCCGGTGTCTGGGTTGCCTACAAGCTGCACTACTGGGTCGAGCGCCGCTTCAAGATCGACGATGCCGTCGGTGCCGTTGCGGTGCACGGCTATGCCGGCTTCTTCGGCACGGTCGTGGCCGGCTTCATGTTGTGGGGTTATCCCTCCAATGTGACCGGCAACGAGATCGGCTGGTTCGGCAACGCCGGTGGCGTGGCCGCGATCAACCCGATCGGCAACTTCCTGGGTGCCGCCCTGTTCTTCGGGGGTCTTGGTTTCCTGCCCTGCTGGGTCGTTGCGAAGATCCTCAACGGCATGGGCTGGCTGCGGGTGCCGCGCGAGGTCGAACTCGCCGGTCTCGACACCCACGACTATGGCGATGCCTTCCCGTACTTCGCCTATCGCGACACCAAGATGGAAGAAATCGACCGCCAGCTGGCCAAGGGCCAGCACTGACGGCCAGGCAAGGAGGAAGAAGCCATGTCCACGAACGTCGAAAGCTGGGGCGACATCGCCAGCCTGGGTGCCATCTATCCCTTCCCGGGGATCGAATGGGCCCTGGCGATCGTTGCCGTCCTGATCTGGCTGGCCTGGCATTGCTGGCAGATCCGGTCCGAGAACGCCGAGTACGATGCCGCCCTGCGGCACTACCGCGAGGTCGGGCTCGACAAGGCACTCGACCATCGCGGCAACCACGACGGCATGACCGGCGGGCGCTGAGCCACCGGCCACTCACGATGGAAAGGGGCGGCAGCGATGCCGCCCCTTTCTTTTGTCCCGCTCCGGGGAAAATCGCGCATACCAATGCAGGACCAATCCGTGCCGATCCGACCAATCGGGACCGCGCGCGACACGGCTTGTCGATTCCGTGCGTGACAGGGATTCGGACGGGGCTAGAGTCCGCCGACCTCAACACCAGAGCCAGCATTCTTCACGGGGAGCATCCATGGCGACGCCCAAGTCCGATATCGAAATTGCCCAGGCCGCCACGCTGCGGCCCATCGTCGAACTGGCCAAGGATCGCCTCGGCATCGATGCCAAGCACCTGGTGCCCTACGGCCACGACAAGGCTAAGATCCGCCTGGACTACATCAACAGCCTGCAGGGCAAACCCGACGGCAAGCTGGTGCTGGTGACGGCGATCTCGCCGACCCCGGCGGGCGAGGGCAAGACGACGACCACCGTGGGCCTGGGCGATGCGCTGAACCGCATCGGCAAGAAGACCCTGATCTGCCTGCGCGAGCCCTCGCTCGGCCCCAGCTTCGGCGTCAAGGGCGGCGCGGCCGGCGGCGGTTACGCCCAGATCGTGCCGATGGAGGACATCAACCTCCACTTCACCGGCGACTTCCATGCCATCGGTGTCGCCAACAACCTGCTGGCGGCCCTGGCCGACAACCACATGTACTGGGGCAACAGCCTCGACATCGACGAACGCCGCATCTCCTGGCGCCGCGTCGTCGACATGAACGACCGCGCCCTGCGCTCGATCGTCAACTCGCTGGGCGGTGTGGCCAACGGCTTCCCGCGCCAGGACGGCTTCGACATCACGGTGGCCTCCGAGGTCATGGCGATCTTCTGCCTGGCCCGCGACATCGACGACCTGAAGCGCCGCCTGGGCAACATCGTGGTCGGCTACACCCGCGACAAGAAGCCGGTGCGCGCGCGCGACCTCAACGGCCAGGGCGCCATGGCGGCCCTGCTCAAGGACGCCATCCAGCCCAACCTGGTGCAGACCCTGGAGAACAACCCGGCCTTCGTGCACGGCGGTCCCTTCGCCAACATCGCGCACGGCTGCAACAGCGTGCTGGCGACCACCACCGCCCTGAAACTGGCCGACTACGTCGTCACCGAGGCCGGCTTCGGCGCCGACCTGGGCGCGGAGAAGTTCTTCGACATCAAGTGCCGCAAGGCCGGCCTGGCGCCCTCCGCGGTGGTCATCGTGGCCACCCTGCGGGCGCTGAAGATGCACGGCGGCGTCGCCAAGGACGACCTCAAGAACGAGAACGTCGCCGCGGTCGAGAAGGGTTTTGCCAACCTCGAGCGCCACATCCAGAACGTCGCCAAGTTCGGCGTGCCGGCGGTGGTCTCGGTCAACCGCTTCATCGCCGACACCGATGCCGAGATGAAGAAGCTGATCGCACTGTGCGACGCCATGGGCGTGAAATGCGTCGAGGCCAACCACTGGGCCGACGGCGGCGCGGGCGCCGAGGATGTCGCCCGGGCCGTGGTCGAGATCGTCGATGCCGGCAAGGGCAGCTTCAAGCCGCTCTATCCCGACGAGATGAAGCTGGAAGAGAAGATCCGCACCGTCGCGCGCGAGATCTACCGCGCCGACGACATTTCCGTGCCCAGCGCGATCTCCAAACAGCTTGCCGAACTGGACGCCACGGAGGCGGGCAGGTTCCCGATCTGCATGGCCAAGACGCAGTACAGCTTCTCGACCGACGCCACCGCCAAGGGTGCGCCGACCGGCTTCGACATTCCCGTGCGCGAGGTTCGCCTTTCGGCCGGCGCCGAGTTCGTCGTCGTCATCACCGGCGAGATCATGACCATGCCCGGCCTGCCGCGCGTGCCCTCGGCCGACAAGATCGACGTCGACGCTTCCGGCAAGATCTCCGGCCTGTTCTGATCGCCAGCCGCACGGCGCCCCCGACGGGCGCCGTGCGGCCGGGAAACGACGGGAGACGACGATGGCCGACCCCCTGACCGGCGGCTGCTTCTGCGGCGCGCTGGCCTACACCGCCGAGCGGGGCGCCTGCCGCACGGTGGCGCACTGCCATTGCACGATGTGCCGCAAGCTGACCGGCGGCAGTTTCGCCACCTGGGTCGAGGTGCCGGCCGGGGGTTTCGTCTTCACCCGGGGCGAGCCCAGGCTGCTATGCTCTTCTGGATTTGCCGAGCGCCGCTTCTGCGGCGACTGCGGCTGTCACATCGCCTTCCAGTATGTCGGCGAGCGCGAGGAGATCGCCGACGTCGTCTGGATCGCCGCCGGCAGCCTCGACAACCCCGGCGAACTGGTGCCCACGGACGTCATCTTCGCGCGCGAGACCCTGCCGTGGATGCCCGACGATGCCGCCCTGCCCCACTGGCCCGGCCAGATGCCCTGGCTGCGCCCCGGCATCGACGAGGCGCCGGAAGCGTCCTGAAGCGGGACGCCGCCTTGAAAGCGGCCCCCTGCGGACGTACCTCTTGCAGCAAGGCGCGCGCGACCGGCCGATTCCGCCGCCGTCCGACGCGAGGACCGTGCCGCACCGTACCAACAGGCACCCAGGGGAGGGTCCCATGACCACATTGAGCATCAACAGCACCGCGCCCGACTTCGAGCAGGATTCGACGCAGGGCAAGATCCGGTTCCACGAGTGGATCGGCGATTCCTGGGCGATCCTGTTCTCCCACCCCAAGGATTTCACGCCGGTCTGCACCACCGAACTCGGCACCGTCGCCGGCCTGATGCCGGAATTCACCAAGCGCAACACCAAGGTGATCGGCCTGTCGGTCGATTCGCTGAAGGAACACGAGGGCTGGCTGCCCGACATCAAGGACGTCACAGGCAACAAGGTGACCTTCCCGATGCTGGCCGACACCGACCTGAAGGTCGCCAAGCTCTACAACATGCTGCCGGCCGCCGCGGGCGATGCCGCCGCGGGCCGCACCGCCGCCGACAACCTGACCGTGCGCACGGTCTACATCATCGGCCCGGACAAGAAGATCAAGGCGATGCTGCTCTATCCCATGGCTTCGGGCCGCAACTTCCAGGAAATCCTGCGCCTGCTCGATTCCATGCAGTTGACCGCCAAGTTCCAGGTCGCCACCCCGGCCGACTGGAAGAACGGCGAGGACGTCATCATCGTGCCCGCGGTCAAGGACGAGGAGGCCAAGGCCAAGTTCCCCGGCGGCTGGAAGACCGTGAAGCCCTACCTGCGCGTGGTGCCCCAGCCCAAGGGCTGATCGCCGCGTACGCAACGACAGGGGCCCGGACGGCGACGTCCGGGCCCTTTGTATTCGGCGTTCCTGCGCTACATTGGAACCATGGCAAAAGCAGACAGGGACGAGCGGCCGAGTCCGGAGAACGCAGGGCCGGCGACCGAGGACGCCAGCCCCGACGGCGCGCGGGGCGCGGCGGCGATCCAGCTTGCGCTGAAGACCATGCCCTCGAGCCCCGGCGTCTACCGCATGCTCTCCGACAAGGGCGAGGTGCTCTACGTCGGCAAGGCGCGCAACCTGAAGAACCGGGTCAGCAACTACGCCCAGCCTGGGCGCCTGGACCCGCGCCTGCACCGGATGGTGGCGACCACGGCGCGCATGGAGGTCGTCACCACCACGACCGAGGCCGAGGCGCTGCTGCTGGAAGCCAACCTGATCAAGAAGCTGAAGCCCCGCTTCAACGTCGTGCTGCGCGACGACAAGTCCTTCCCCTACATCCTGCTGCGCAACGATCACGACTGGCCCCAGATCGTGAAGCACCGAGGGGCGCGGCGCCGCGACGGCGAGTATTTCGGCCCCTTCGCCTCGGCCGGTTCGGTCAACGAGACGGTGATCGCCCTGCAGCGCGCCTTCCCTCTGCGCAGCTGCACCGACCACGTCATCGCCAACCGCAGCCGCCCCTGCCTGCAGCACCAGATCAAGCGTTGCGTCGCGCCCTGCGTCGGCCTGGTCGGCGAGGACGAGTACGCCGGCCTTGTCGAGGATGCCCGCGCCTTCCTGAAGGGGCGCACCCGCGAGGTGCAGGAGCGCCTGGCGCACGGCATGCAGGAGGCCTCCGAGGCGCTGGACTTCGAGAAGGCCGCACAGCTGCGCGACCGCATCCGGGCGCTCAACCACATCCAGGCGCACCAGGGCATCAACGTGGCGGCCATCGAGGAGGCCGATGTGGTGGCCATGCACCAGGCCGGCGGCCAGGCCTGCGTCCAGGTCTTCTTCATCCGCCAGGGGCGCAACTACGGCAACCGCGCCTATTACCCGACGCACACCAGGGACCAGGAGGAAGGCGCGGTGATCGCGGCCTTCCTGGCGCAGTTCTACGAGGACAAGGAGGTGCCGCGCCTGCTGCTGGTCTCCGCCCTGCCCGACAACCTGGACCTTCTGGCCGAGGCGCTGGCGACGCGCGCCGGGCGCAAGGTGGAACTCTCCGTACCCCAGCGCGGCGACCGCAAGGTGCTGATGGCGCACGCCCTGCACAACGCCAAGGACGCGCTCGCCCGGCGCCTGGCCGAAAGCGCGACCCAGCGGGAGCTGCTGGAGGGCCTGGCCGACCGCCTGGGCCTTGAGGGGCCGCCGCAGCGCATCGAGGTCTATGACAACAGCCATATCCAGGGCAGCCAGCCGGTCGGCGGCATGATCGTTGCCGGGCCCGAGGGTTTCATGAAATCGCAGTACCGCAAGTTCACGATCAAGGGCGCGGCGGCGAGCCCCGAGGCGACCGGCGGCGACGACTACGGCATGATGAAGGAGGTCCTGACGCGGCGCTTCTCGCGCCTGATGCGGGAGGATCCCGAACGCACGGAAGGGGTCTGGCCCGACCTGGTGATCGTCGACGGCGGCCAGGGCCAGCTTTCGGTCGCCTGCGAGGTCTTCGAGGAACTGGGTATCACCGGCGTTGCCGTGATCGGCGTCGCCAAGGGGCCCGACAGGGATGCCGGGCGCGAGCGTTTCTTCGTGCCGGGGAAAACCCCGTTCCTGCTGCCCGAGCGCGATCCCGTGCTATATTTCGTGCAGCGCATCCGCGACGAGGCCCATCGCTTCGCCATCGGCGCCCACCGCCAGAAGCGGGGCAACCAGATCGGGCGCAGCCAGCTCGACGAGATCGCGGGCATCGGCGCCAAGCGCAAGAAGGCGCTGCTGCACCACTTCGGCTCGGCCCGCGGCGTTTCCGACGCCGCCCTGTCGGATCTCGAGAAGGTCGAGGGCGTCGACCGCACCGTGGCGCGCCGCATCTGGGAGCATTTCCACCCCAACGGGTGAGCACCCGGCGCAGCGGTGCTATAAGGCAGCGTGACCTGGAGATCACCCGATGCAGTGGCTGCCCAACGCACTCACCATCGCCCGCACCGGCGCGATCGTGCCGATCGCGGCGCTGCTGTTCTGCTCGGCGCCCGAGGCGCGCTGGGTCGCGCTGGCGCTTTATGTCGCGGCATGCCTGACCGATTTCCTCGACGGCTGGCTGGCACGGCGCTGGCAGGCGACCTCGGCACTGGGCCGGCTGCTCGACCCGATCGCCGACAAGGTGCTGGTCAGCGCCCTGATCGTCCTGCTGGTGTGGACGGGCGATGCTCCGGTCATTCCAGCCGTGCTGATCATCTTCCGCGAACTGCTGGTCTCGGGCCTGCGCGAACATCTCGCCGGCTACGCGGTGGTCATCCCCGTGACCCGTCTGGCCAAGTGGAAGACCACGCTGCAGATGATCGCCGTCGGTTTCCTGCTGCCGGGGACGGTCGGCCCGGAACTCGGCGCCGGCATCTCGACCCTGGCCATCGGCCAGGTGCTGTTCTGGCTGGCTGCCGTGCTGACGGTGATCACCGGCTGGAGTTATCTCGTCACCAGCCTGCGGCGCATGAACGAGACCGCGCCATGAGCGCGGGAGCCTGAGCCGTGGCCCAGCTCAAGGACGACTGTTTCGCCTTCGGCGGCGACCTGATGCCGGTCGCGCAGGCCCTGGCGCTGATTGCCGAGATCGGCCGGCCGCTGACCGCCAACGAGGCCGTGCCGCTGGCCGCGGCCAGCGGGCGCATCCTGGGCGAGGACATCGTTGCGCCGATGAACGTGCCGCCCCACGACAA
>JAQCLG010000194.1 GCA_027592745.1 Pseudomonadota bacterium
CAGATCGCGGTAGAGCGTTTCCTGCGGCAGGCGCGCGGGGACCAGGAGCAGGGCGTCGGCGGTCGCCTGCCGTTCCCGGCCGGTATAGCCGCAGCGCAGGAGCGCGTGTTTCCCATCGAAGGCGTCCAGGCCATGGGCGGTCACGACCTCGACTCCCGCCTCCATCAGGCGCCGCTGGGAGCGATACTGCTCGACCGTGGCACTCGCCCAGCCGGCGATGCGATCGGCCGGCGTGGCGAAGACGACCTCGAGGCCGGCAGCGAGCAGGCGCTCGGCCAGCACCGGACCCATGTAGACATGGTCGTCGTCGAACAGCAGCACGCGGCCCTGCGGCAGGCGCCCGGCCATGATGTCGTCGGGCGTGAAGACCCGGTCGGGCGGCAGGCCGTCGAGCGGTGCGGTGCGCGAGCGGCCAAAGCCGTCGCCACGCCAGCGCGCGCCGGTCGCGATCACGACATGGTCCGCGCCGAAGGCGAGCACGTCCTCTGCCTTGAGCCTGCTCTCGCGGAAGACCTCGACGTTGTCCATCGCCTCGATGCGCAGCACGCGATGGTCGCGCACGCGGATCCATTCGCCCAGGCCGGGCAGCGCGGCTTCCCGCGTGACGCGGCCGCCGAGCTCCCGTCCGGCCTCGGCGAGCGTCACCTCGCAGCCACGCCGGCCCAGGGCTTCCGCCGCCTCCAGCCCCGCAGGGCCGGCGCCCACGACCAGGACCCGTGTCGGCCGGGCGACCGGGGCGATGATCTCGGGGTGCCAGCCGCGCCGCCATTCCTCGCCCATGGTCGGGTTCTGGGTGCAGCGGATCGGCACGCCCTTGGCGTCGCCCGAATAACAGACGTTGCAGCCGATGCATTCGCGGATGTCCTCGGGCCGCCCCTGCGCAATCTTCTTCGGCAGGAAGGGATCGGCGATCGAGGGGCGCGCCGCACCAATGAAGTCGACGATGCCGCGGCGCACCTGGCTCACCATGGTGTCGGGCGAGGTGAAACGGCCGACCGTGACCACGGGTTTGGTCGTCTCGGATTTCACGAAGGCCATGTAGGGCTCCAGCGCACCCTCCTTGACGAAACGCGAGGTGCCCATCTCGTAGGAATAGTCGTCGATGTTGATGTCCCAGAGGTCGGGAAGCTCGGCCAGCATGCCGAACATGTCGCGCAATTGCCCGTGGACGGGATTGCCGTCGCCGCCGCCGCCGTCGTCGATGGAGAAGCGCACCGCCACGGCGCAGGTCTCGCCCACGGCATCCCTTGTGTCCTCGATCACCTCACGCACCAGGCGCACGCGGTTCTCGATGGTGCCGCCGTAGTCGTCGGTCCGCCGGTTGGTCTCGGGCGAGAGGAAGTTGGCCAGCATGTAGCCGTGGGTGGCATAGACATAGACGATGTCGAACCCCGCCCTGCGAGCGCGCAGCGCGGCATCGCGGTGCCAGCGGCGGAATTCGCGGATGTCGGCCTTGTCCATGGCGCGCGTGGCAAAGGGTTCGCCGTTGAGCGCCGGCATGCTCGCGACGTCGCGCGGCACGTCGCGGGTCAGGCCGTTGACCGTGCTCGCGCCGCCATACCAGAGTTCGGCGCCCGCCAGCGCGCCGTGCGCGTGGATCTTCTCGGTGGCCAGCGCATTGGCGGTTATGTCGCTCTCGTCCCACAGGCTTGCCGATGGGAAGGGCACGTCGTCGGAGGAGGGGTGGATGGAGCAGTACTCGGTACAGACCACGCCCCAGCCGCCTTCGGCCTTGATCCCGCGCATGGCCGCCAGCGTGCGCGGCCTCTGCCAGCCCATGCCGGTGCAATGGGGCACCTGGTAGAAGCGGTTGGGCGCCGTGACCGGACCGATCCGCAGGGGTTCGAAGAGGATGTCGTAGCGGGGATCGCGCGGCATGACAGGCACCTCAGGCGACAGGGAAACGGCCAGGGAAGGCCGACGCGAGGAAGGCCTTCACGGCCTCCATCACACGTGCCTCGTGCCGGGGATCGGGATCGGAGAGCTGCTGCGACCAGAAGCCGAAGAGCATGGCGTCGAGGCCCTTTGCCAGGGCCGTGACACGCCCTTCGTCCCGGCCATCGGCAAGCTCGCGCAACAGGCCGTCGAGATCGTTGCGGTAGCGCCGGTCGCGAGGGGTGCCCACGGTGCGGTAGAGCCGGCTGCAGCCGGCATCGCCCCATACCGCATACCAGACCGCGACGACGTCGCGCTCCCTGACCACGAAGCCGATGTCGTGTTCGAGCAGGGCAAGCAGGCGGGGCCCAGCGGCAAGGTCGGGGCTGGCGAGCACGGCGTCCCAGCCCCGCGCGTAGAGGGCGCCCATGTGTTCGAGCACGGCGACGAGCAGGCCGTCCTTGGAACCGAAGTGGAAGAGCAGCAGAGGCTTGGAGACGCCTGCGCGCCGGGCCACCACTTCGAGCGTCGCCCCGGCGATGCCCTGCCCGGCGATCCCGGCAATGGCGGCCTCGATGATGGCATGGCGGCTGGCCTCGCCGCGCGCCTTGCGCCCGTCGCCGACCGTCGTTTTCTCCGCAAGTGTCACAGCCACCAGACCAGCCCCAGAAACCTGACCACAGGGTCAGAGACTACGGATCGCAGGGTTCTCCTGCAAGAGCCGTCCCGGCATCAGAAGGGGCCGCTCCCTTTCGGAAGCGGCCCCTTTCCCCCCTCGCGGATGCCCCCGCAACCTCGGGATCGTCGATCAGGTCTTGTAGCCGGGATCGGTCTTTTCAAGCTGGCGCAGCACGGCATTCCAGGCGGCGTTTTCGCTGTTCCACTCGCTGAGGTCGACCGCATTGGTGCGCGCGACGACCTCCGCATTGGGCATGACGATCTCGGTGTTGGCCGCCATGACGTCGACCTGGACCTTGCAGGCGGTCTCCAGGTTGTAGAGACGCAGGAAGGCTTCGCCGGCCGAATTGCCGCAGGTGAGAAGGCCGTGGTTGTAGAGGATCATGTCGCGGTTCTTCGGGCCGAGGTCGGCGACCAGCTTGTCGCATTCCTCCTGGCCGGCGGTCTGCATGTCCCAGTCGTGATAGGAGACCTTGTCGCAGACGAACATCGCCTGCTGGGTCAGCGGCAGCAGGCCGCATTTCATGCAGGCCACGGCCATGCCGGCGCGGCTGTGGGTATGGGCGACGAAATCGACGTCCTCGCGCGCCTTGAGCACGGCATGGTGGATGGCGTGACCGGCATCGTTGACCGGCCAGTCGCCGCGCACGACGTTGCCCTCGTAGTCCATGACGATGAGGTTCGAGGCGGTGATCTCGTCGAACATCAGGCCGTAGGGGTTGATCAGGTAATGGCCAGGTTCGTCGGGCAGGCGCGCCGAGATGTGGGTGTAGATCAGGTCGGTCCAGCCGTAGCGGACGAAGGCGCGGTACATCGCGGCGAGATCGCAGCGAATCTCCCATTCCTGGGGGCTGATCTCCGCAGGACGAAGCTTGGCAGTCATGGCCATCGCTGGCGGGCTCCTCTTGTTGGGAGACGGCGCCGACGCCCGCCCCCCTGTTCTCCGGGTCCGATTCGCGCAACTGTAACATGACCGGACAAGACGAGGGGAGATGGCAATGACGCTTCTGGTGACCGGCGGAACCGGCCTGGTGATGAGCAATGTCATCCTGCACTGGCTGCAGGACGATCCGGCCGCGCGTGTCGTCAGCATCGACCTCGGACCGCCCGATGCGCTGGCCCGGCGCTTTTTCGCACCGGTCGCCGAACGGATCGACTTTGTCTGTGCCGACCTGCGCGACGCCGCCGCCCTGGACGCTTTGGCGACACGCGGCATCAGCCACATCGCCCATGGCGCGGCGATCACGCCGGGCGTGGGCGAACGCGAGAAGGCCCAAGCGGCGCTGACCGTGGGCGTTAACGTGATGGGCACGGTCCATGTTCTGGAGCTGGCGCGTCGGCTGCCCGGCCTGGCGCGCCTGCTGCATGTCAGCACCGGCAGCGTCTATGGCGACGATGGCCCGGCCGATGGCGCGCCCCTGCCCGAGGACGGTTATGTCGCCCCCTTTCCCACCAACCTCTACGCCATCAGCAAGCTCTCCGGGGAACTGATCGCGCAGCGTTTCGCCGCCCTGTTCGGCCTGCCGCTGACCATGGTGCGGCTGGCCAGCGTCTATGGCCCGATGGATCGCGACACCCCCGGCCGGGTCATCAAATGCGCCGCCAACGTGATGATGCACAAGGCGATCGCCGGCGAACCCTGGACGGTGGCGAACGGCACGGCCGTGGGCGACTGGATCCATTCGGGCGATGTCGGGCGCGCGATCTGCGCCTTGCTGCGCGCACCCCGCCTGCATCACACGATGTACAACATCGCCTATGGCGAGGCGGTCAGCCTGGACGATCTTGCCGGCCGCATCGCCGCCGTGGTGCCCGGCAGCACATGGAACAGGACCGACGGTCCGGCCCGGGCCGATGTCAGCGGCAATCCGGCGCGCCTGACCGGCGCCTGGGGCGCCTACGACACCAGCCGCCTGCGCGGTGACACCGGCTGGCGGCCGCGCGCCCTGGACGAGGCCCTGGCCGACTATGCCGGCTGGCTGCGCAGCTTCGGTTCAGTCTGAGCGGCAGGCCGCCGCGACGCGGGCATCCTTGTGGCGCAGGATGCTGAAACGTGTGTCGGGATGGCGCAGATCGTCATAGAGCGCCTGGGCGAAGCGCCGGCGCCAGTTTTCCGGATCCTCGTCGTGGATGCGCCGTGCCATGGCCCGGCCCTCCCGGTTGTTGATCAGGTCGTGCTCGCGCTCGATGCAGATGTCCTGTTCGACCAGTTCCACGGCATGGCCCGCGGCCGAGGCGATGGCATCGCCGAACAGCACGGCCATGACGCCGGAGGCATAACCGTGCTGGAAAGCGACGTAACGTTCCTCCAGCCTGCGTCCGACCGAACTCTCGGTTTCCATGCGCACGAACATGGTGCGGGTCGTCAGGTCGAAGCCGCCGACCACCAGCAGCGGCACGGACAACAGGATGACGAGCAGCAGCGCCACGAGACTGCGGCGCTGCCTGCGTTGTTGCCTGTCGGTCCGCTCTGCCCGATCCTGCGCCATCGTTCTCTTCTTGTCGGTTGATCGAACCACTATGACCACAACCGTGGCCGATTTGCAGCATGCGCACGCGACATCGCCGGCTCGCCCGGCGTGCCCTGTCGCGGGCCGCCGGCATTGAAGCGCCTGGCCCACGCCCCTGCACCGGCCGGCAGCTTCCGGTTCGAGGGGCGCGATGTTGCCTTCCACGAAGGCGACACGATCGCGGCGGCGCTCCATGCCGGGGCCATCCGCATCCTGGCGCGTTCGCGCAAGTTCCACCGGCCCCGCGGACTTTCCGGCAGCTTTGTCGCAGGGCATCTGGCGAGCGTGAACGGCAGCCCGCATGTCCGGCTCGACCACATGCCGGCGGCACCCGGCCTGCAGGTCGCCATGGAAAACGTCTGGCCCACGGCATCGTTCGACGCGATGCGCCTTGCCGGCTGGCTGCCGCGGCGCTGGCTGCGCGCCGGATTCGAGCACAGCCGCCTGGTTCCCTCACGCACGCCGCTGTTCGAGCCCTGGGAGCGGCTGATGCGCTTCATGGCGGGCGAGGCCGACGTGCCCCCGGTCACGGCCCGACTGATCCCGCAAGGCGTGCGCATCGCAGCCGATGTCGTCGTGGTGGGCGGCGGCCCGGCCGGGCGCGAGGCCGCCAATGCCGCCGCGGCCCAGGGCCGCGATGTCGTGCTGGTCACGCGCGGCCATGTCCCGGGTGCCCAGGCCATGGCCTGGGGCGC
>JAQCLG010000025.1 GCA_027592745.1 Pseudomonadota bacterium
ATCTTGAATCACATCCAGAACACCTCGGGAATCCCCATTCGATTCCCCACAAACAGGAAACGCTCTAGAAGCGGCGGGCGGCCTCGCCAAGGCTGCGCAACCCTCTCCCACAAGGGGAGAGGGAAGCAGAACGGCACCGCATCTAGAACGAAGCCCCCTCGGGCAGGATCGGCGGCAGGTCGCCCAGCATCAGGGGGCCGACGAAGAGGTGGCCGTCCTGCATGGAGAGCGGCACGTTGAGGCGCTTGTTGCCCTGCGCGTCGGTGGTCGCGATCACGTCCATGCCGGCCGTGGCCATCATCGCCTGGTTGCGCGTCATGCGGCCCATCGCCTCGAAGGCCTCGACCATCTCGCGGTAGCCCACGACATCGGCCGTGAAGGCGCCGAGCGGGCGCATCTCCCGGTCGAGCGAGAGCGAACCCTCGCCCGCGATGTCGAGCGGCGGCCAGACCAGCTTGAGCGCATGGACGTCGATCACGCCGCCGTTGTCGCGCCAGGCGGCCAGGCGCTGTTCCAGCGGGCCTTCGGGAATGTCGCCGCGCAGGGTCAGGTCGGCGACCAGCAGGGGCACCTCGCCGTTGAAGGGTTCGGGCACCTGGGAATGGAACCGCGCATTTTCGACCCGCAGCAGGATCGCCCAGGCGGCCTCGTCGGCCAGCGCCGCGACATCGAGCTGCAGCCGTTCGGCCGCGACCGGCGCCTGGTTCTGGGCGAAGTCGATCACGAGGTCGGTGAAGGCCGTCCGCACCGTCTGCGCCCGGTTGTCCGCGATGGCGACATGGGCCGTGCCGCTGGTCATGGTCAGCGCGGCCATGCGCAGGTTGCCGTCCTCGACGAGCGAGACATAGTGCTCGGGCGGCAGTTCGATGTCGAAGCTGGCAAGGCTCCAAGGGCGGAACGAGGCGACCAGCCATGCCCCCTGCCAGACCGCGCCGCCGGAGCGGCCGTCCCAGGTGACCTGCGGTTCGGCAAGATGCACGTCCATGGAGAAGGGAAAGCCCGAGACCTCCGAGGCGCCGAAACTGCCGTGCCAGGCCTTGCCCGGCGCGGGCGCGGCCCACACGGCGATCCAGTCGGCGGCGCGACCCGCCATGACGAACCAGTAGGCCGTCCATCCGGCGGCAAGGAAGGCGGTGAGACAGGCGGTGAGGAGGATGGTGCGGCGCATGGCGCCCTTATAGCGGCTCCGGCGTGGCGCCGAAACGGCGCAGGGCCCTTGCCGAACGCGCTGCCCTTGCCTAAGTCAGGGGCCCCATGATCCCCGACACCAGCGCCGACCCTATGCCCGTGACCGAACCCAATGGCGACATCTGGGTCTTCGGCTACGGCTCCCTGATGTGGAAACCCGGCTTTGCCCACCTGGAGCGGCGCGCCGCGACGGTCCACGGCTACCACCGCGCCTTCTGCGTCTACAGCCACTGGCACCGCGGCTCGCCCGAGAAACCCGGCCTCGTGCTGGGGCTCGACCGCGGCGGCTCCTGCCGCGGCGCGGCCTACCGCATCGCCGCGGCCGAGGCCGCCGATGTCATCGCCTATCTCGACGCCCGCGAGCGGGTGACCGACGTCTACCACCAGCACTGGACCCGCGCCCGCACCGCGCAGGGCCCGGTACCCGTGCTGACCTACGTCCCCCGCTTCCGCACCCACGTCCAGTACGCCGGCAAGCTGCCCGCCGAACGGGCCGCCCTGCTGCTCGCCCACGGCGTCGGCAACTCCGGCCCCGGCTGGGAATACCTGGAGAACACCGTCGCCCACCTCGTCGACGAGGGCATCCGCGACCCCCACCTCATCGACCTGCGGGAGCGGGTGCGGGCGATCCGCGCCATGTTGTAACTGTTTTCGGTTGCAATCTGCTCTGCCCGCAACGATATTGCCTTTGGACCGACAGAGCTCTCGCGTGACCCGCAAGGACAAACTGGTCGCCCGTTTCCGTCAGCGCCCCCGGGACTTCACCTGGGACGAACTCGTGCGGCTCTTGACCATGCTGGGCTACCACGAGGCGACAACCGGAAAGACGGGCGGTTCACGTCGCCGTTTCCTCCACGCGAACGCGCCCGCCATCAGCCTGCACCGGCCTCATCCTGGCAGCATCGTGAAGATGTACGTCATGGATGAAGTGAGGCGGGTTCTGGAAGAGGAGAAGCTGCTGTGAGCGACATGCTCGAATACAAGGGATACCTGGGTTCCGTCCAATACAGCGACGAGGACGAGACCTTTCATGGCCAGCTGGAGTTCATCCGCGATCTCGTCACCTACGAGGGCGAGAACGCCAGGGACCTCAAGCGCGCCTTCCGGGAGGCCGTCGACGACTACATCGCGCTTTGTGGCGAGCAGGGCCGCGAGCCGGAACAACCGCTGAAGGGTAGCTTCAACGTCCGGCCCGGCCGCGAACTGCACCGCCGCGCCATGCTCTACGCACGCCGCGAGGGCACCAACCTCAATGCCGTCGTGACCGAGGCCCTGCGCCGCCTGCTCGACCGTGACGACCGGGCTGCCTGATTTTCACGCCTGCGGGATGTCCGTGGAATCGCGAAAGACCTTGCCGCCCTTTGCGGCGATCAGCTCGACCTCCCTGTCCGCGCCGCCCGAGGCGCCGCCGATGCGCAGCACGGCATCGCAGCGTTCGGCAAGGGCGAGCGAGACCGGAGCCATGAGAGCGTCGTAATGCGCCTCGCCAGCCGCCGCGATCATCGGCAGGGCCATGTTGACGCCGATGACCGGCACATGGCCCTTCTCCCAGACAGCCAGCGCCGCCGCGTTCAACACGGCCAGGTTTGCCGCACGCGTCGCGGCATCGGCCGAACCGGCGCGGTAGGGCCCGGCCACCATGATCCACATGGCGGCCATGCTCAGTTCACGCGCACTTGGAGAAGCCGCAGGAGGTGCAGAGGTTACAGCCTTCCTGGTGGATCAGGCTGGGCTGGCTGCAGCGCGGGCAGAGGTCGGGGGCGCGGCCGCCCGATTCGCCGCGGGCGCGGGCCAGGACCTCGACGCTGCCGCCGGCCTGTTCGGAGCGCATGAAGCCGATGTCGATCATGTGCTTCTCGATGACCTCGCCGATCGCGGCCAGCAGCGAAGGCACGTAGCGCCCGTCGACCCACTGGCCGCCGCGCGGGTCGAACACGGCCTTGAGTTCCTCGACGACGAAGCTGACGTCGCCGCCGCGGCGGAACACCGCCGAGATCATGCGCGTCAGGCCCAGGGTCCAGGCGTAGTGGTCCATGTTCTTGGAGTTGATGAAGATCTCGAAGGGCCGGCGGCGGCCGTCGCGCACCACGTCGTTGATGGTGAGGTAGATGGCGTGGTCGGACTCGGGCCAGCGCAGCTTGTAGGTCGAGCCGGGCAGCACCTCGGGGCGGTCGAGCGGGCGCGTCATGTAGACGACGCCGCCGGCCTCGAAGGTCTCGTCGGCGCGCTTGGAGGCCAGCTCGGGGAACGGCAGGGTCGGCTCGGCGGTGTCCTTCCTGACCTCCAGCACGGCGCCGGTGACGTCGTTGGGCCGGTAGGTCGTGCAGCCCTTGCAGCCCAGCTCGTAGGCCTGAAGGTAGACGTCCTTGAAGGCCTCGAAGTCGATGTCCTCGGGCACGTTGATGGTCTTGGAGATCGAGCTGTCGATGTACTTCTGCACCGCGGCCTGCATCTTCACGTGGTCGCGCGGATGCAGCGTCTGGGCATCGACGAAATAGTCGGGCAGCGGCACGTCCTCGCCGCGCAGGCGGCGGAACAGGCGCACGGCGTAGTCGGCGACCTCCTCGCTGCGTCGCGTGCCGTCGGGCATCAGGACGTTGCGGTTGTAGGAGAAGGCAAAGACCGGCTCCAGGCCCGAGCTCACGTTGTCGGCAAAGAGCGAGATCGTGCCCGTCGGCGCGATCGAGGTGACCAGCGCGTTGCGGATACCGTGTTCGGCAATGGCCGCACGCACGTCCTCGTCGAGCTCGGCGACCGATTCGCCGGCGAGGTAGGCCTCCTTCTCGAACAGCGGGAAGGCGCCCTTCTCGCGCGCCAGTTCGGTCGAGGCGAGATAGGCCGTGCGCTGCAGGCGTTTCATCCAGGCCTCGGTCAGCGCCAGGCCGCGGGTGCTGCCGTAGCGCGCCTTCATCATGATCAGCGCATCGGCAAGGCCGGTGACGCCCAGGCCGATGCGGCGCTTGGCCTTGGCCTCGTGGCGCTGGGCCTCGAGCGGGAAGCGCGAGACGTCGACGACATTGTCCATCATGCGCACCGCCGTCTTCACGGTGCGGTCGAAGGTCTCCTCGTCGAGCGTCGCATCGTCCTCGAACGGGCGCTCGATGAAACGCGCCAGGTTGATCGAGCCCAGCAGGCAGGCGCCATAGGGCGGCAGGGGCTGCTCGCCGCAGGGGTTGGTGGCGCAGATCGTCTCGGCATAGTGCAGGTTGTTGCGCTGGTTGATGCGGTCGATGAAGATCACGCCCGGCTCGGCATAGGCATAGGTCGCGCGCATGATAGTGTCCCACAGCTCGCGCGCCCGCAGGGTCTTGAAGACCACGCCCTTGAACTTCAGCTCCCAGGCATCGTCGGACTTCACCGCCGCCATGAAGGCATCGGTCACCAGCACCGACAGGTTGAACATGCGCAGGCGGCCGGGATCGCGCTTGGCCTCGATGAAGGCCTCGATGTCGGGATGGTCGCAGCGCATCGTCGCCATCATGGCGCCCCGCCGGTGGCCCGCACTCATGATCGTGCGGCACATGGCGTCCCACACGTCCATGAACGTCAGCGGGCCCGAGGCGTCCGCGCCGACGCCCTTCACCGGCGCGCCCTTGGGCCGCAGGGTCGAGAAGTCGTAGCCGATGCCGCCGCCGGCCTGCATCGTCAGGGCGGCTTCCTTCAACTGGTCGAAGATGCCGCCCATGTCGTCGGGAATCGTGCCCATGACGAAGCAGTTGAAGAGGGTGACGTTGCGGTCGGTGCCGGCCCCGGCAAGGATGCGCCCGGCCGGCAGGTAACGGTAACCCTCCAGCGCGCGATAGAAGTCCTCCTCATGGCGCGCACGGTCTGCCTCCGGCTCGACCGCGGCCAGCGCATGGGCGACGCGGCGCCAGGAGGCCTCGACATCGCCGTCCACGGCCGAACCGTCGGCCGCCTTCAGGCGGTACTTCATGTCCCAGATCTGCAGGGCGATGGGCGTGGGGGCGTCGATCATCGGCGCTGCTTCCAGTTCGTGTCAGGAAAGGACCATCCTACGCCAATTCGTCAGGAAGCGGAAGATTCGTTCCCCGTTGGTTCCGCACAAAGAATCCTTGCGATACCCGTTATCCCCGTACTTCAGGACGCCGCGCGCTCCTCCTCGAGCCTGCGGCAGCCTTCCTCGATGCGCTCCTCGAGCAGGGAAAGGAAGGCGCGCCGCGGCATTCCGGGCGGGATCGGCTCCAGGAAGGCAAGGGTCGCGCGGCCTGGATATTTGATCAGGCTGCGGCGCGGCCAGACATGACCGGTATCGAGCGCCATGGGCACCACCGGCAGCCCCAGCTCGCCGTAGAGTGCCGCGACTCCGGGATGGTAGGGCGCGCGCTGGCCCGGCCGGGTGCGCGTGCCTTCGGGAAAGATCACGACGCTGCGGCCCCGCGCCGCGGCCTCCCGGGCATGGCGCACCATGCTGCGCAGGGCGCTGGCCCCTGCCCCGCGATCGACCGCGATGGGCTCGAGCGCCGCGACATACCAGCCGGCCAGCGGCACCAGCGTGATCTCGCGCTTGAGCACGAAACTGGCGCCGGGCAGGCGGTGGCTCAGGACATAGGTCTCCAGCGCCGACTGGTGCTTGGCCGCGATCAGCACCGGCCCGCCCGCCAGGTGCTCCAGTCCGCGCAGCTCGACCGTGATGCCGCAGAGCGGCCGCAGCAGGGCGACGATGAAGCCGGCAAAACCGCGCGCCAGGCCGCCGGCACGCCGCCGCGAGAGCAGCAGCAGCGGCAGGCCCAGGAGCGCGGCGACCAGCATCGCCACGACGACCAGCACGACAAAGAGCAGCGAACGCAGCAGAGTCATGCCGGGGGCCACAGCAGGCTGATGACATACTTGGTGTATTCGTCGGCGAGCAGCACGACGGTGCGGGGATGGCGCCACCAGGCGCTGATGCGCACCGTGTCGGGGAACACCGGATGGGGCACGATCGTGGTCTCGGGCATCACCCTGTGGAACAGCACCAGGGCGCGCGGCATGTGGTAGTTCGCCGTGACCAGGCGCAGCGACGTGCGCTTGCCCGCGGCCATCCAGATCGCGGTCTCGCGCGCATTGCCCACCGTATGAGGCGCGTCATGGCCAAGATCGATGCAGCAGGCCAGGGTCGTGGGCGCCTGGGCGTTGAGATCGAGGATGGTGGCGACGTCGACACCGCTGTAGACGCCCGAGACGAACAGCCTGTCGGCCAGGCGGTCGGCCAGCAGTTCGAGGCCGACCGGCAGGCGTTCGCTGCCCCCGGTCAGCACGACGATGGCGTCGGTATGGGTCGTGGTGTCGTCGACCGCGTCGGGGATCATGCCGAGGAACCAGACGAAACCGCCCGCCCAGAGCAGCGCCAGGAAGACCGCCAGGTGCAGCAGGCGGCGCAGCCCGCCGCCGGGCCTGCGCCGCCTCATGGCAGGCCCGCCAGGGTGGCAAGCACCGTCAGCCGCGCCGTCGCCACCGAGATCGCCGCGGCGATCAGCGGCAGCACCGCCACGGCGATCCAGCCGCCCGTGCCCAGCGCCAGTTCGGGCAGCAGCGGCGCGTCCAGACCCCCGGCCAGGCGCCCGATGACCACCAGGCAGAGCGCGGCCAGCAGGGCGCCGGGCACGCCGCCCCACAGGGCCAGGCGGAAGGCGTGGCGCTGGAACTGGCCGGCCACGAAGCTGTCGCGGGCACCGACCTGGTGGAGCACGGCGATGGTGTCGCGGTGCACGGCAAGGCCGGTGCGCGTCATGAAGATCACCGTGACGATCGAGGCCGCCACGATCAGCAGCAGCACCAGGCCCGAGACCACCTGCAGGGCCCCGGCGGTCGCACGCACCGGTTCCAGCCAGCGCCGCCCGTCGTCGACCCGGATGCCGGGCTGGACCGTCCCCAGCAGGCTCTCCATGGCGGCAAGGTCGAGGGCGCCGGGCGCCGCGAGCCGGACGTCGACCAGGGTCGGCAGCGGCAGGCTGGCAAGCTCCAGGTCGTCGCCGATCCAGGGCGCCAGCAGTTGCGCGATGTGCTGGTCGCTCACCGGCGCGGCATCGACCACCCCGGGCACGCCGCGCAGGGCCGCCAGCACCCGCTCCAGGGCGGCGCTGTCGGCCGAGGGCGGGACCTCGACGGTAAGCTGCACGCTGTGGGCGAGCTGCCAGCGGTCGATCGCGCTTTCGAGCACCAGGGCGACGGCCAGCACGAGCGCGGAGAGGAAGACCATCGTGCCGATGATCCACGGCACGAAGCGCGTCGAGCTGTCGGAGGCCAGCGGCACGTCGCCGTTGCGCAACCAAAGGGCCATGGTCAGCCCCCGGCCATGAGATGGCCGTTGTCGAGCCGCAGCACGGGATGGGCAAAGCGGCGCGGCAGGCTGGTGTCGTGGGTGGCGATGAACAGGGTCGTTCCCATGCGGTTGAGCTGTTCGAACAGGCGCATCAGGCGCTCGGCCATGGCCTCGTCGAGGTTGCCCGTGGGTTCGTCGGCCAGCAGCAGGTCGGGCTGTCCGATCACCGCGCGGGCGACGGCCACGCGCTGCTTCTCGCCGCCCGACATGAAGGGCGGCGCGACATCCACCTTGTCGCCCAGGCCGACCCAGGCGAGCAGTTCCATGACATCGTTGCGGATGCGCTGGGCCGGCACGCCGGCGACCTGCAGGGGCAGCGCGACGTTGTCGAAGGCGGTGAGATGGTCGAGCAGGTGGTAGTCCTGGAAGACGACGCCGATGCGGCGGCGCAGTTCCGGCAGGCTTTCGCGGGGCGCAGCGGTGACGTCGCGCTCGAACATCGAGACCATGCCGCGCGTCGGCCGGCGCGCCAGGTAGAGCAGGCTCAGCAGCGAGGATTTTCCGGCACCGCTGGGACCGAGCAGAAAGTGGTAGGATCCCGGATCGAGCACGAGATCGATGTCGTGCAGCACCTCGGGCCCGCTGCCATACCGGAGGCCGACGTTCTCGAAGCGTACCAACCCCATGTCCCCGTCTGCTGCATGCGCACGCCGCGCAGGAATCGCCGGCACCTTGCCAGCGCGCCTTCCGTCGCACTAAAGAGAGCATAGCAGCAAGGGCCAGCGAGGCCACGTCAGCCGATGATCATCACCTGCCCCGCCTGCGCGACCCAGTTCCGCGTGCCCGACGGCGCGCTGGGCACCGACGGCCGCAAGCTGCGCTGCAGCTCCTGCCGGCACGTCTGGTTCCAGGAGCCGCTGGCGCCGCCGGCCGAAACGGCACCGCAGCCCGAACCGGAAATCTACGCTTCCCCGGCGACGGCAGAGGCGCCACCGGCCGCGCCGAGCGTGAGCGAGGAAGCCGCGGACCCCGTCGAGGAGCCGCTCGAGGACGCCGCGGCATGGGACCAGGCCGAACCCGCCGAGGAAAGCCCGGCTGTCGGCGCCGAAACCGTGGAGGCGCCTGCGGCCGGCGCGGCGGACTCCGAAACGGACAAGGATGACGGTGCGGCCGAAGCGCCCGCCCCGGCAACGACGACAACCGGCTGGGAACCCGGCGCGGTCATGCCGCGCACGCCCCCGCGCGAGGACGCCGCGCCGCGTGCCGGCCTGCGCCTGGTGCCCCAGGAAAGCAGGGCGCAGGCCCCAAAGGAGCCTCCGGCACCCGCCGCGCCGGCCTATGACGTCACCCGCGTGGTGACACCCGATTCGGCGCCCGACGAAACACCCCGGAAGCCTGCGCGCAGGCGGCGCAGCGGGCTTGTACTGGTGCTCCTGCTGCTGGTCGCCGTCGGCGCCGCGGCGTATTTCGAGCGCACCCAGGTGATGCGTTTCCTGCCGGCCACGGCCTCGCTCTACGCCATGGTCGGCCTGGTCGGCGCCCCCGGCTCCCAGGGCCTCCAGCTCCACGATGTCGCCTTCCGCATCGAGGATACCGGCGAGGGGACGTCCTCCCTGGTCATCTCCGGCAAGGTCATGAACGTCGGGCGCGACTACCGCCTGCTGCCCGAACTGCGCGTCCTGCTGCTCGACGGCCAGATGGAGGCGACCGAATCCTGGGCCCTGCGCACCACCGCCGAGGGCCTGGCGCCGGGCGCCACCACCGTGTTCGAGGCGGTCTACGCCGATCCGCCGCGCACCGGCAGCGACGAGAGCATCTTCGTCACCTTTGCCGATCTGATGTGACGTCCGGCTCGGCCGCGCCGGGCTCCGCACCCAGCCCGGCCTGCATGATCACCGAATCGAGCCAGCGGCCGTGCTTGAAGCCGACCTCGCGCAACGTGCCGACGTGACGGAAGCCGAGCGCGGCATGCAGGCCGATCGAGCCCTGGTTGGCCGAATCGCCGATGATCGCGATCATCTGGCGGATGCCCGCCGCACGGCACTCGTCCATCAGCCAGGCGAGCAGGGCACGGCCGATGCCGCGGCCCTGCATGGCCGGCGCCAGATAGACCGAATCCTCGACCGTGAAACGATAGGCCGGGCGTGGCCGGGAGGGGCCGGCATAGGCATAACCGGCAAGTCCGCCGTCGCATTCGGCGACCAGATAGGGCAGGCCCGCGGCGACGATGGCATCGCGCCGGCGGGCGATCTCGGCAAGGTCGGGGGGCTCGATCTCGAAGGATGCGCTGCCGTGGCGCACATGGTCGCCATAGATCGCCGTCACGGCCTCGAGATCGGACGGCAGGGCGGGCCGCACCAGCGGCGATGGTGGCGCCACGGCTGGGCTCAGAAGCGGCGCAGCAGGCGCTGCAGGTATTGCTGCTCGTCGGCGGTCCTGCCCTGTTCGCCGGCGCGCTTGTAGAGTTCGTCGAGGATTTCGCGGGCGCGCATCAGGGCGCCGCTTTCGGGAAGCTGGACCTGGGAATTGGGATCGCCCGCGGCCCCGCCCAGGGTGCGGCCCATGGGATCGCGCGGCGCGGCAAGGAAGTTGCGCCCGCCCTCGGCGCCGTCCTCCCCGGACTGCTCGATCAGGTCCTGCATCAGTTCGTCGGTCCCGGCGCGCAGCTGGTCGACGGCGGCGGTCTCGTGGTCGACCGCCTGGCCCGGCCGGTTGGCCTCGAGCTGGCGCGCCGAGCGGGTCATCGAGCGTTCGGCCCGGTCGAACTCGCGCGAGACGCCGAAGCCGAAGGATGCCATCCGCGCCATCAGGTCCTCCAGGGCGCCGCGCAGCTGTTCCTGGGTCTGGAACTGGACCTGGCTCTCGGGATCCTCCTCGCCGGCCTCGCGCAGCAGGCGGAAGGTCTCGTCGAGCAGGTTCTGCTGGCCGACCATGAGCTGGCGGATGCTCTGGAGCACCTCCATCGCCTCGGGCGACATCGCGCCGGTGAGATCGGAGAGATTGCCCACGGAGATGTTCTCCATGATCTCCTGGAGCCGGTTGAGCAGGGTCTGGGCCTGCTCGCGCGACCCCGTGCGCACGAGATCGCGGATCTGCTCGACCAGATCGGTCAGCTCCCGGCTGCCCACGGCCTTGATCGCGTCGGTCGGGTCGAACAGTTCGCCGGGATCGGTGCGCAGGCGGTTCGAGAGCGCGCGCATGTAGTCGTCCATGGCCTGGCGCAGCTCGTCGATGAGCTGCTCGATCTCCTCGTCGCCCGCCCCCTCGGCAAGCGCCTCGAGCAGGGCCTCCTGGATCTCCTGGACGCGCTGCTCGGCAAAGGCCAGCGGCCCCTCCTCGATCTCGATTGCCATGTCCCACATCAGGTCGGCGATCTCCTGGCGCTCCGGCGACGCCGGATCAGCCGAGACCAGCCGGTGGGCGGCGATGTTGAGCCCGAGATAGACCGAGGTGTCGTCGAGGAAGGCCTCCGGGTCCTGGGCCAGTGCCGCCAGGACGCCGGCGACCGAGGGACCGGCCATCGGGTCGCGCACCAGATCCTTGCGCCGGTCGGCGATCTCGCGCGCGACCGGATGCATGAAGAAGCGTTCGGGCATCTGGAAGGTCACGGGGTCGCTGCGCCCCTCCTGCCCGGCGACATCGGTCGCGACCAGCTCCAGGGTGACGTCCAGGCCGGCCCAGGGATGGGCCATGAAGCTGTGGAACGACGGCCCGGAGGTCGCGGTGATGCCGGGATGGGGAATCGGCACCAGGAGCTGGAGCGGCGGATCGTCGGGACGCTCGACAAGGCGGATCACCCCGACCACGGATTCGATGCCGTAGTCGTCGCTGGCCTCGACGTCGAGGCGCAGGCCGGTGCGCAGGGTCTCCTGCGGCGGATCGGTGAGCGCCACCGAGGGCAGCGCGTCGGCCACCACCGCGATGGGCCAGGCGGCCAGATCCTGCCCGGACTGGCGGATGGCCAGCCGTGCGCCGTCGGTGAGGATCGTGGCGACCTGGTAGCTGCCCGGACCGGCATCCTCGAAGAGCGTGACCGCCTCGTCGACGACGACCTCGGGCGGGCGCGTGCCGCCGCTCACCTGGGCGACCAGTTCGCTGCCCGCCGGGATCGCGATCGGCCGGTCGACCTCGGCGGCAGTCGCCGGGTCGAGCCAGATCGGCGGCTTGCCGGTATAGGCCGGCGGCGTGATCCAGAGGGTGACCTCGCCGACCGGATCGGCGCCGGTCAGGCCGCGCGAGAAATCGGGCGCTATGGCCGCGGCAAGATGGGCGCGGGCATCCTGCCAGCCCGCGATCAGCCCGGCCGCCAGGACGAACACACCCAGTGACCGCAGGGCGAAGCGGTCGGCCCGTGCGACAGCCGAACGCGGCCAGCCGACCCGCAGGGCGCGCAGCCGGGCGCGCATGCGGACGCGGTGGGCCTCGAACAGGGCGCGGCTGTCGGCATCGCGGGGATCGCCGGCAAAGGGGTCGTCGAGCGCCAGCAGCGGCCGGTGGTCGAAGCCGCTCTCGATCTCCAGCCGGCGCAGGCCCGCGGCCGGAAGGGACCAGGCCAGGCCGCGCAGGTCGCGCACCAGGAACCAGAGAAGGACCAGGGCAAAGGCGGCGAGCAGCACGGAATGGACAATGCCCGGCAGCAGGAGCCAGAAACCGAGCAGGGTCAGGCCCAGAAACACCGCGGCGACCGCGCCGGCACGCCACAGGCGCACCAGCAGGTCCTCGCAGAAGATCGCCAGGCGGGCGAGCACCAGCCGCCGGGACAGTGCCGGCGGGGGTGCGACCTGGCGCGAAAGCGGCTCGGCCATGCACTCTCTCCCGGGGCCGCGCATCACGCGACGGCGGCGCTCCAACGGACCAGAACTAGCCGATTTGTACGCGCCTGTCGCCTTGGCCGATGATCATGCTTGCGCGCGCAGGTCCTTCTCAGGCCGCGCCGGCCTGCGCCTGCCAGTCCGGCAGGCTGTCGAGCGCCATGGCCTCCTCGAAGCTGGGGCGCCGCCGCACGATCTCTAGGCGATCGTCCCACACCATCGCCTCGGGCACCAGCAGGCGGCTGTTGTAGCTCGAGGCCATGACCGCGCCATAGGCGCCGGCCTTGCCGATGGCGATGAGGTCGCCCGGCGCCAGGTCGGGCAAGGGAGCATCGACCGCCAGGATGTCGCCGGATTCGCAGACCGGGCCGGCCACGGTGCCGGGGTGGCAATCCTCCTCGGCGGCCTCAACCACCGGCCAGACCGGATGGCGGGCATCGTAGAGGGTCGGGCGGATCAGGTCGTTCATGGCGGCATCGACCACCACGAAGCGCCGGTTGCCCGCCTGCTTGACCGTGATGACGCGGCTGACCAGGACGCCGGCGTCGGCGACCAGCCAGCGGCCGGGCTCGATGGTGAGTTCGGCGCCGGTGCGTGCCTTCAACTCGGCCAGCAGGCGGCCGTAACCCTCCAGCGGCATCTCGGTCTCGTCCTCGCCATAGGCCACGCCCAGGCCGCCGCCCAGGTCGATGCGCGGCACCGGCAGTCCCCTGGCGCGCAGGTCCTCGGCGATTTCGGCCATGCGCGTGAAGGCCGCGCCATAGGCTGCGACATCGTGTATCTGGGAGCCGATGTGCATGGCGATGCCGACCGCCTCGAGGCCTTCCGTGGCGGCCATGCGGCCATAGACGGCAGGCGCCTGTTCGGCGGCGATGCCGAACTTGTCGGTCTTGCGCCCGGTCGAGATCTTCTCGTGGCCGCCGGCCGAGACATCGGGGTTGACGCGCAGGGCAACCGGCATGACACGCCCTGCCCGGCGCGCCTCCTGGGCGACGAGATCGATCTCGGTCTCGGATTCGATGTTGATCTGGCCGATGCCGCAGGCGATGGCGTGGCCGATCTCGCCCGCGGTCTTGCCGACACCCGAGAAGAGGATGCGCTGCGCAGGCACGCCGGCTGCCAGGCAGCGGCGCAGTTCGCCTTCCGACACGACGTCGGCGCCCGAACCCAGCCCGGCAAAGACGCCGATCACCGCCAGGTTGCTGTTGGCCTTCACGGCAAAGGCGATGCTGGCCCGGGCGGGCGCAATGGCATGGGCCAGTGCCCGGTAGCGGCGCTCGAGTTCGCCCGCGGCGTAGCAGTAGAACGGCGTCCCGACCCGTTCGGCCGCCGCGACCAGGCTCAGGTTCTCGACATGCAGGATGCCGTCACGATAGGCAAAGGCGTTCAATAGTCGCGCCCTTCTTCGGTCTCTTCGGCGTCGGGGTCGGGCGGCGGCTTGAGCGGGCCCTTGCGGCCGCAGGCGGCAAGCAGGGCGGCGAGCGCGCCCATCAGGAGAAGGCGGCGGGTCATGACAGGAACCTCCGGCGGGCCTGCGCGGCGGCGGCGGCGACATTGGCCGGCGCCGTGCCGCCCAGGCTGGTGCGGCTGGCGACCGAAGCATCGACCGAAAGCACGGCCATGACGCCCGCGTCGATACGCGGCTCGACCGCCTGCATCTCCTCGAGCGACAGGCTGTCGAGGCCGCAGCCCGTGTCCTCGGCCAGCTTGACGATGCGCCCGGTGACATGATGGGCATCGCGGAAGGGCAGGCCCAGGCTGCGCACCAGCCAGTCGGCAAGGTCGGTGGCGGTCAGGAAACCGGCATCGGTGGCGCGACGCAGGGCACCGGCATCGACGGTCAGGCCGGCGATCATCGCGGTCGTGGCCGGCAGGGCCAGCATCAGGGATTCGGCGGCATCGAACACCGGCTCCTTGTCCTCCTGCATGTCCTTGCCATAGGTCATGGGCAGGCCCTTGAGCATGGTGGCAAGCGCCACCAGCGCGCCCAGCACCCGGCCGGACTTGCCGCGCACCAGTTCGGCGGCATCGGCGTTGCGCTTCTGCGGCATGATCGAGGAACCGGTCGTCAGGCCGTCGGGCAGGCGCACGTAGCCGAAATGCGGGCTGGTCCAGAGCACGAGTTCCTCGGCCAGGCGCGAGAGGTGGACCGCGATGATCGTCGCGGCGCCGAGGAACTCCAGGGCGAAGTCGCGGTCGGCGACGCCGTCCATGGAATTGGCGGTGGGCCGGTCGAAGCCCAGCGCCCTCGCCGTCATCTCGCGGTCGATCGGGAACGAGGTACCGGCCAGCGCGGCGCTGCCCAGCGGGCTTTCGTTGCCCCGCGAGCGGGCATCGGCGATGCGGCCGCGGTCGCGCCCGAACATCTCGACATAGGCCAGCATGTGGTGGCCGAAGGTGACCGGCTGGGCCGGCTGGAGATGGGTGTAGCCGGGCATCACCGTGGCGGCGTGGGCCTCGGCCTGGCCGATCAGCGCGGCCTGCAGGTCGCGCAGCGCGCCCTCGACCGCATCCATGGTGTCGCGCAGCCACAGGCGCATGTCGGTGGCGACCTGGTCGTTGCGCGAGCGGGCGGTGTGGAGCCGTCCGGCGGGTTCGCCGATCAGCGCCTTCAGCCGCGTCTCGACGTTCATGTGAACGTCCTCGAGCGCGGGGTCGAAGGTGAAGTCACCCGCGGCGATCTCGGCCGCGATGGCATCGAGCCCCTGCTGGATCGCGGCGTTGTCGCCGTCCGTGATGATGCCGCAGGCCGCCAGCATCGCGGCATGGGCCTTGGAACCCGCGATGTCCTGGCCGGCCAGGCGGCGGTCGAAGGCCACGGAAGCGTTGATGCGCTCCATGATCTCGCTGGGACCCTCGGCGAAACGGCCGCCCCAGAGGGGGTTGGCCGCGCCGGCCCTGTCGTTCTCGGTCTTGTCCATGGCGCGCCATTACCGCGCGGCGGCAACGGACGCAAGCGCGCGCGCCCGATCCGGGCTCACGCCGCGGCCTGCGGCGGCCGGAAGGTCTCGATATCGACCGCGTCGATCTGCTCGGGCGCCAAGAACCGGTCGGCGTAGGCGCGCCATACGCCGGAGGTCAGGAACAGGTCGAAGAGTTCCGCGTCGATATGCCGGTCCTTGACCATGAAGCCCATGATGCGGAGCGCCTCCGAAAGGGTCTTGGCCTTCTTGTAGGGGCGGTCGGCGGCGGTCAGGGCCTCGAAGATGTCGGCGATCGCCATCATGCGCGCGACCGGCGACATCTGTTCTGCCGTCAGCCGCTTGGGGTAGCCGGTCCCGTCCATCTTCTCGTGATGGCCGCCCGCCAGTTCCGGCACGCTGCGCAGGTAGTGCGGGAACGGCAGGGAATCGAGCATCTTGATCGTCTGGATCATGTGCTCGTTGATCTTGTAGCGGTCCTCGGCGGTCAGCGTGCCGCGCCGGATCGAGAGGTTGTAGAGTTCGCCGCGGTTGTAGAGCGCCTCGTGCACATCGACGCGGAAGCCCCAGGGGTTGTCGGGCGCAAGCTTCTCGGCCTCGGGCCGGGCGATGACGTGTTCGGGCTTGTCGGCCAGCAGTGGTTCGGCGACCGGCAGGGCGGCCGTTGGGGTGTCTGCCAGGCGCTGCGCCTCCGGGTGGGAGATGCCCAGGCGGTCGTCGAGCGTGCGCGTCCAGGTCTGCCGCGCCAGGTCGTTGAGGCGCACGATGTTCTCGTCCGACATGGCCTCGCCGCCGATGTTGCAGGCGGCGACAAAGGCGAAGTCGTCGTCGATCTGCGCCAGCCTTGCCTGCAGCGCGGCATCCCGTTCGGGACTGTCGTAGCCCTCAGCGATCACCGTGCGCAGGTGGGCGATCACCGCCTCGCGCTTGAGCACCTCGAAGCGCATGCGGATCTCGTGGATGCGGTCGTGGATCGTCTCCAGCTTGGTCGCCTTGTCGACGACGTATTCGGGCGTCGTCACCTTGCCGCAATCGTGCAGCCAGGCCGCGACGTGGATCGCCTCCCAGTCGTCCGCATTCAGGCGGAACTCCGCGTAGGGTCCCTCGGTGGCGCGGTCGGCCGCGCCGGCCAGCAGCTTGGTCAGTTCGGGAACCCGCGCGCAATGGCCACCGGTATAGGGGCTCTTGGCATCGATCGCCTGGGCGATGAGCTGGAGCAGGCTTTCGAAGAGCTGGCGCTGGGCGGCGATGAGCTGGCGGGTCTCGACCGCGATCGCGGCCGAGCCTGAGAGTTTCTCGGTGAAGCGCACCAGGCTTTCGTCGGGCGCCTGCGCGGTGCACAGCAGCAGCACGCCGATCAGGTCGTGCGAGCGGTTGAACAGCGGCGTGGCGAGCAGGTGACGCGGCACCACGTCCATGGCCGCGCAGTGCTCGGCCAGACCCAGGGCCTCCAGTTCGGCCGGGGAAGCCGGGCCGCCCAGCGCATTCTCGTCGGCGATGGCGCGCACCAGCAGGACATCCCCGCGCGACAGGGCGACCGGCCCGGCAGGGAGCGGCGCTGCCCGCGCGCCCGCCAGCCGGGCGCCGTAGGGTACCAGTCCGGTGCCGTCCTCGCTGGCCAGGTAGAGAACGCCGCTGCCGGTGCGCGTGGTCTCGATGATCTCGTCGAGCAGCAGTTCCAGAAGCCGGTCGAGATCGGGTTCGGCCGCGATCGTCGTGGATATGTCGAGAAACCTGCGGATGACCTCCTTCATGCCGGCAACCGCCTGGGCAAGCTGGTCGATCTCCAGGATACGGAAGCGCGGCATCGGGGTGGAGGAAAAGTCGAAACGCCGGATGGCGCCGACATCCTCGGCCAGGCGCACCAGGGGCCGCGAGATGTGGCGGGCGACGACGATCGTGATCACCACGGCAACCGCCATGATGGCGGCCAGGATGACGATCGACTGCCGTGCCGCGGCGCGTGCGGCGGCAAAGAGGTCGCCCTCCCTGACCGCCAGGACGAGGTTGTAGTCCTCGTCGCCGCCCGAATCGATCGGCACGACTAGGCTTCGGTAGGGCGTGCCGTCGGCCATGGCGAAGCTGTCGAGGTGCCCGCTGTCGAGCCGGTCGGCCGACAGGGCGGCAGTGAGCACGGCATTGGCCGGCGCGTTCATGTCGGTCAGCAGCAGGCGCCCGTCGTCGTCGGGGTTGGGCACCGCCACACGGTCGAGGTCGGCATGGGCGATAAGCAGGCCGTTGGCATCGACCAGGGCGATCTCGGCGCCGCGAACCGGGCGCAGCCGCGCCATCGCCTGGCCCAGCGAGGCGAGCGTGACGTCGACGCCGGCCACCGCATCGCCCCGTCCCCTGTGGGCGATCGTGGTGCCGACCTCGCCCGTGGTGAAGAAGACATAGGGCATCGTGCGCACCCAGTCCGCGCTCGCCATGGCCTGCTGGTACCAGGGCCGCGTGCGCGGATCGTAGCTGGTGAAGTCGTCTGCCGTGCGGCGCGAGAGTTCCTCCAGCCCGGCATCGTAGAAGATGAAGACGGCGGGTTCGGGCCGCTCGATCGCCTGGACCAGGAAGGCGGCCTGGTCGGGGGCCTCGAAGCGTTCCCGTTCCTCGGCTCCCCGCAGCGGCCGCATGAGCACGAAGTCGCCGTCGCCATAGCCCACGAAGACGCTGGCGAAGGCCGGATTGGCGCCCAGGAACCGCGCCAGCAGCTCGCGGAAGGCCAGGCGCGTCTGCGTCGTCGGTGCCAGCATGACGGGGTTCTGCCCGACCACCTCCGTCGCCATCTCGGCCGGCCTGAAGATGTCGGAAAGGTGGGCCGAGATCGCGATCTCGGCCGCCGCGAACGACTGCTCGGCGGCGGCGACCCTTTCCCGGCTGCTGTCGATGTACTGCACCGTGGCGATGATCGCACTGACCACCAGCATCAGGGTTACGAAGACCAAGGAAAGGTGGACCGAAATCCGCCTCAATTGCCCGACCATTGCGCCCCCCGGCAGCACATGCAGAAGCGCCCGGGCCGATGCCGGCCTGGAGCGCTTGGCGAATCACATCCCAGAGGGCTGCACGACTCAAGCGTTTTATTGTGCCATGCGACAACCCACAATTGCACCTCGTGCGGCGGTCTGGCCATGTTGGGACAGGACAAGCCGGGAGAATGCCGCTAGACAGGCTGTGCCCTGTTGCGATTGCGATCCGCCTTGTCGTTCCAGACACCGCCTCACGCCCTGCCGGCCTTCCCCTTCCTGGCCTTCAGGGTCTTCCTGCCGTTCGGGCTGGGCTATTTCCTCTCGCAGCTCTTCCGCACCGTGAATGCGGTGCTGGGGCCGATGCTGCGTGAGGAACTGGGCATCTCGGCCTCCTCGCTGGGCCTGGTCACCGGCGCCTTCTTCCTTGCCTTTGCGCTGGTGCAACTGCCCCTGGGCATGGCGCTCGACCGCTACGGGCCGCGCCGCACCCAGGCCGTGCTGCTGAGCGTGACCGCGCTGGGCGCCCTGCTGTTCTCCCTGGGCGGCGACACGCTCTCCCTTGCCCTGGCCCGCGCGGTGATCGGCATCGGCGTCTCGGGCTGCCTGCTTGCCTCGTTCAAGGCCTTTGCCCTGTGGTTCGACAAGGGCCGCCTGCCCCTGGTCAACGGCCTGGTCATGGCCTGCGGCAGCCTGGGTGTGATCGCCGCCTCGACCCCGGTGCAGGTGCTGGCGACCGCCCTGGGCTGGCGCGAGGTCTTTCATATCCTGGCGGCCACCAGCATCGCCGTCGCCGTCGTCATCGTCCTTGTGGTGCCCGAAAAACATGTCGAGGGCGAGCCGCGCACCTTTGCCGACCAGGTCGCCGGGCTGAAGGTCATCTTCACCGCGCCGGTCTTCTGGTCGATTGCGCCGCTCCTGGCCACGGCACAGGCGGCATGGCTCTCGATCCAGGCGCTGTGGCTGGGTCCCTGGCTGCGCGATACCGCGGGTCTGGATGCCGGCGCGGCCGCCGATGCCCTGCTGCTGGGCGGCGTCGGCGGGGCGACCGGCTACATCCTGCTGGGCGGCCTGACCGAACGGCTGGGCCGGCTGGGCACGCCGGTCGGTGCGGTGGCCGGCACCGCCATCGTGCTCTTCATCGCCGTCCAGGCACTGCTCGCGCTGGGCAGCGCCCTGCCGCCCTGGATGCTGACCTTCGCCTTCGCCTTCTTCGGCGGCGGCGCCACCTTGTTCTATGCGGGGCTCACCCAGCGTTTTCCCGTCGCCCTGGCCGGACGGGTCAACACCTCCCTGGCGCTGTTCGTCTTTTCCCTGGCCTTTGCCCTGCAGGTGCTGACCGGGCTGGTCCTCGACCTCTTCCCCGATGGCCGCGGCGGCTACACCGGCACCGGCTACCTCGTCGCCTTCGGCGGCTGGGCGCTGGTCCAGGTCGCCTGTTTCGTGTGGTTCCTGGTCCGTTACCCCAGGTCGCGCCCGACCTGATCTTGTTGAATTAGAGCGGATTCAAACGGCTCAACGCTCCAGGCGCTGGCCCACGCCGGCATCCAGGGCGCGCTGGTAGCACAGGATGGCCAGCGCGAGATCGGCCAGCGCCAGGCCGCGGAAGGCAAAGGCGATACGCTCCTCGTCGTCGCGCCGGCCGGGGATCGCCCCGGTCGCCAGGTCCTTGAGATCGCCGGCGATCAGCTCGGGAGGGATCGTCGGGTCGGCCATGGCGCGCTCCTGGACGGCATCGTCGATCACGATGCGGTCGAGCCGGGCCAGGCCCGCGCGTTGCCAGGGCCGCGTCAGGTCGGTCATGGCGACGAAGCTGCCGGGCACCAGCCGGTCGGGGTCGAGGAAGGGTTCGGCAATCCCGGTGTGCGGTACCGAGGTGACCACCAGGTCGGCCCCGTCGAGCACGCCATCGCCGTCCTCGCAGGCCACCGCCTCCAGCCCCATCTCCCGCGCCTTGGCCAGCAGGCGTTCGCGGTTGGCCGCACCCCGGCCTAGGACCTGGACCCGCCGGAGCGGGAACAGCGCGGCAAAGGCATCGAGATGGCAGCGCGCCTGCAGGCCGGCGCCGACGAAGGCGATGGTGCGGGCATCCTTGCGCCCCAGATGATGGGCCGCGGTCGCCGAGAGCCCGGCGGTGCGCACGCCGGTGATCCAGTCGCCGTCCATGATGGCGCGCGGCAGTCCGCTCTCGCTGTCGAACACGGTGATCAGCGCGCCGATCGTCTCCAGGCCCTGCGCCGGATTGGCCGGGTTCATGCCGAGCGACTTCACTGCCATCAGACTGGGTTCGCTGGAGGCCGCCAGCATCGACATGAACAGACGGCCGTCGCCGGGCAGGATCTGCGCCTTGGGCGTGTTCCACGCCTTGCCCGCCGCGACCTGGCGCAGCAGGTGCTCGATCGTTACGACGATGTCGCCGGTGGTGATGCCCAGGCCCGCGACATCGGCACGGTTGAGGTAGAGCAGGCTTTCGTCGTTCATGGTCCCATCCCGTATCCGCCATGGGAGCCGTGACGCCATCGCCCCGCTCCCGCGTTGTCGGGCGATGCTAACCCTGGCCTGCCGTGTCCGGAAGCGGAGGGATGCCGCCCGACGGCTGCCGCCTTGCCAGGAAGGCGGGCCGGCTGCAGGCACGGGCGTACACGGCGCCGGTTCGCTCGTCGGGGGGCGCGACCTGCAGGCGCTTGCGGGGATCGCGGCGAGGCAGGCCGAACTAGCGCGTCGGGACGGGTTCGTCGCCGGCGTAGTCGTAGAAACCCTTGCCGGTCTTGCGGCCCAGCCAGCCGGCCTCGACGTACTTGGCGAGCAGCGGGCAGGGCCGGTACTTGCTGTCGGCCAGGCCGTCGTAGAGCACCTGCATGACCGACAGGCAGATGTCGAGGCCGATGAAATCGGCAAGCTCCAGCGGACCCATGGGATGGTTGGCGCCCAGGCGCATCGCCGTGTCGATTGACTCGACGTTGCCGACACCCTCGTAGAGGGCATAGACCGCCTCGTTGATCATCGGCAGCAGGATGCGGTTGACGATGAAGGCCGGGAAATCCTCCGACGACGCGGTGGTCTTGCCGAGCTTCTCGGAGAGCTGGCGGATCGTCTCGTAGGTGTCGGCGTCGGTCGCCAGGCCGCGGATCAGCTCGACGAGCTTCATCAGCGGCACCGGGTTCATGAAGTGCATGCCCATGAACTTCTCGGGCCGGTCGGTCGCCGCCGCCAGGCGGGTGATCGGGATCGAGGAGGTGTTCGAGCAGATGATCGCCTCGGGCTTCAACGTCTCCGTCAGCTTGGCGAAGATCTCCTTCTTGATCGCTTCCTTCTCGGTCGCGGCCTCGATGACGACGTCGCAGGCGCCCATGGCCGCGTAGTCGGCGACGATGGCGATGCGGGCAAGGCCGTCGGCCTTCTCGTCCTCGGTGATCAGGGCGCGGCGGACCTGGCGGTCCATGTTGCGCCCGATCTTCTCGAGGCCCTTCCTTGCCCGTTCGCGATCGATGTCGACCAGCTTGACGTCATAACCGGCCAGCGCACAGACGTGGGCGATGCCGGTGCCCATGGCACCGGCACCGATGACACCGATCGAGCGAATCTCCATCGAAGCTTCCTTGTCTGGTCTCGGTCTGGCTTGGCCCGGCCTGGTTCTAGCGCGCCTGGATGCCCTGCTTCTCCAGCTCGCCCTTGAGTTCGGGGACCGCCGTGAAGAGGTCGGCGACCAGACCGAAATCGGCGACCTGGAAGATCGGGGCTTCCTCGTCCTTGTTGATGCAGGCGATGACCTTGCTGTCCTTCATGCCCGCCAGATGCTGGATCGCGCCGGAGATGCCGACGGCGATGTAGAGCTCGGGCGCGACCACCTTGCCGGTCTGGCCGACCTGGTAGTCGTTGGGCACGTAGCCGGCATCGACCGCCGCGCGGCTGGCGCCGACGGCGGCACCCAGGATGTCGGCGACCTCCTCGAGCATCTTGAAGTTGTCGCCCGACTGCATGCCGCGGCCGCCCGAGATGACGACGCGGGCCGTGGTGAGTTCGGGACGCTCGTTTTCGGAGAGTGCGGCACCCTCGAAGGTCGAAAGACCGGCATCGCCCGTGCCCTCGATCGTCTCGACCGAAGCCGAACCGCCTTCGGCCTCGGCCGGGGCGAAGGTCGTGGTGCGCACGGTGATCAGCTTGATCGCGTCGGTCGACTGCACCGTCACCAGGGCGTTGCCGGCATAGATCGGGCGGATGAAGGTATCGGCCGATTCCACCGCGGTGATGTCGGAGACCTGCTGCGTGTCGAGCAGGGCCGCGGCGCGCGGCATGATGTTCTTGCCGGTCGTCGTCGCGGGTGCGACGACATGGCTGAAGTTGGCGGCCAGCTTGGCGATCAGCGGCGCGACGTTCTCGGGCAGCTGGTCCTTCAGGCTGGCGTCCTGCGCAACCAGCACCTTGGCCACGCCCTGCACCTTGGCGGCAGCCTGGGCCACGGCGTCGCAGCCCTGGCCGACCACCAGCACGGTGACGTCGCCGCCCATCTGGCCCGCGGCGGTGACCGCGTTCAGGGTCGCCGAGGAGAGTTCCTGGTTGTTGTGATCGGCATAGACGAGGATCGCCATGTCAGATGACTCCCGCTTCGTTGTGCAGCTTGTCGACGAGTTCGGCGATGGAGCCGACCTTCTTGCCGCCCTGGCGCTTGGGCGGCTCGGCAACCTTCAGGGTCTTCAGGCGCGGTGTCGTGTCGACGCCCAGATCGGCCGGGGTTTTCTTGGCGATCTCCTTCTTGCGCGCCTTCATGATGTTGGGCAGCGAGGCGTAGCGCGGCTCGTTGAGGCGCAGGTCCACGGTCAGGATCGCGGGCAGCTTCAGGCCGACCTTCTCCAGGCCACCGTCGACCTCGCGCGTCACGCTGATCGCGCCGCCCTCGATCTTGAGCTTGGAGATGAAGGTGCCCTGGCCCCAGCCCAGCAGGCCGGCCAGAAGCTGGCCGGTCTGGTTGGCATCGTCGTCGATCGCCTGCTTGCCCAGGACAACCAAGTCCGGCGTCTCCTCGGAGACGATCTTGGCCAGCATCTTGGCGACCATCAGCGGCTCGAGTTCGCCGTCGTGGACGACGTGGATCGCACGGTCGGCGCCCATGGCCAGAGCCGTGCGCAGGGTTTCCTGGCTCTGCTCGGGACCCATGGAGATCGCGATCACCTCGGTCGCGGTGCCGGCCTCCTTGAGGCGCACGGCTTCCTCGACGGCGATCTCGTCGAAGGGGTTCATGGACATCTTGACGTTGGCCAGATCGACACCCGACTGGTCCGCCTTGACGCGCACCTTGACGTTGTAGTCGATCACACGCTTGACCGGGACGAGGACCTTCATCGAATCCGTCTCCAGGAGACTGCTGTGGACAGGAAATCTGGTAGCGGACCGGCAAGCGCCGGTTCATTTCGCAGGTGCGAAAACTAGGGCGGCCCCCGTCCCCGTGTCAACGCGGGATGGCATCAAAAATGGCACCGATGCGACAGATTTGGGCAAATCGCGCAACGGCATTGCGACTTGTCCGAGCCACCGCGCTGTGGCACGTCGCTTCGCGGCCAAACATCATGGCGGTGCATTCGGGCGCGCGGCCCCCTCAGGCAGGAGACTTCGATGAAGGATACCCGGGAACAACTCTCGGCAATGACGGTCGGGCTGCACTGGCTGATCGCTGCGGCGATCATCGGCATGCTGGCCTTCGGGCTCTACATCGACAGCCTGGAGCGCAGCCCCGAGCGCACCTCCCTGATGGACCTGCACAAGTCCATCGGCGTGACTATCCTGGCGCTGGCCTGCCTGCGTATGCTGTGGCGCTGGCGCAACGGCTTCCCCGTCCTGCTTGGCCAGGCGCCGCGCTGGCAGAAGGCAGCGGCCCACGCAGTCCACGGCCTGCTGCTGCTCGCCACGGTGCTGATGCCGCTGACCGGCATCCTTAGCTCGATCGGCGGCGGCCACGGCCTGCCCCTTTTCGGCCTCACCCTGGTCGCGGACGACGGGGTCAGGCAGGAAACACTCCACGCCATTGGCGAGACCCACGGCGCCATCGCCTGGATCCTGATCGTGCTGATCGGCATCCACGTCGCCGCAGCGCTCAAGCATCAGGTGATCGACCGCGACGGCACCATGCGGCGCATGTGGGGCTGGCGAATCTCCGGCTGAAGCGGCAGAGCGCTCCGGCTCAGCGGTTGGCGCCGGGCGTCCAGAGCACGTCGGCCTTGCCGTTGTCGTTCATGCGCCGGGCCATGACGAAGAAGTGGTCCGACAGCCGGTTGGCGTATTTCACCGCTTCCGGGTTGACTTCCTCGACCTCGGCCAGGCCCGTCATCATGCGTTCGGCGCGCCGGATCACGGTACGGGCCAGATGCAGATGGGCCGCTGCCGGGCTGCCGCCGGGCAGGATGAAGGAGGTGAGCGGCGCGATCTGCGCATTCATCGCGTCGATCTCGGTCTCCAGGCGCCTGACCTGCTCCTCGCTGATGCGCAGGGCGCCCTTGGCATGGCGCCCGTCGTGGGGCGTGCAGAGATCGGCGCCCAGATCGAAGAGGTCGTTCTGGATGCGCTCGAGCACCTTGTCGTCCTCGCCCGTGGTGTGCAGGCGGGCCATGCCGATCACGGCATTGGCCTCGTCGACCGTGCCGTAGGCGACGACCCGCAGGTCGTGCTTGGCGACGCGCCGGCCGTCGCCGAGCGAGGTTTCCCCGGCATCGCCGCCGCGGGTGTAGATCTTGTCGAGTTTCACCATGGTGTCAGCTCCGGCCGGCGAGGAAGAACATCAGCATCAGCAGCAGCACCGCGATGAGCTGCATGCCGACGCGGGCCTGCATCAGCTTGTTGCCCCACTTGCTGTTGAATTGGCCGCCCTTGACGAAGCCAGCCAGCCCCAGGAACAGGATGCCGAGCGTGAGCAGGGCGGCAATGACGACAAGGACGGGTAGCCAGCTGCTCATGGGTCGCTCCGGTAGCCGCCGCGTGGCGTGGCGGGCAGGGGTTGAGATCGGTTGCCGCAGGCGCGGCGGCAAGGGGTGAGCGTCAGGGGGCGGTGCCCATGGCGCAGTATCCGTCGGCCGCAACCGTCAGAAGCGGCGTCCTGCCCCCGGCAATCATGCTGGTGCCCTGGCACAGGGTGGCGCCGTCGCCGCCCTCGACCCGGTATTCCGCCGAGGCGACCGAAAGCACCATCTGAAGGCAGACCGCAACGCCCTGCTGCGTGGCGCCCAGCGCCTGGAGCGTCGCCCAGGCATCCTGCGAGCGGTCCTGGCGCAGGCTGACGGCAACCGGTGCGCCCGAGCGGTTCTCGACCATGACATCCACCGCCCGGCTGCCCGAGGGACAGTCGAGCGCAGCCGCCGTCCCGGCAAGCAGGAGGGTGCAGGCGGCGGCGAGACCGGCCCGGAACGGGACAAGACGGCTGGCGGGGCGAAACGACATCACGGGCCTGAGTCTCGCGGGCGCGGCTGCCGCGGTCAACCACCCGCGCACGTCCGGTCGGCCAGGCGATCCAGCAGGGGCCGGTAATGGCCGAAACCGGGCACATCCGCCCCGACCGTCTTGCCCGCGTCGTCCCAGCGGCGCAGGCGGCAGGCATCGCCACTGAACGGCAGGGCGGCAAAGGCCGCCGCCTCGTCGCGGCCCATGATGCCGCCCTGCAGCGCCATGGTGTGGATCGAGGCCGCCGACAGCCTGGCCCGGTATTCCGGCTCGACGGCGCAGAGGTAACGCTTGGCATCGACATGCAGGCGGATCGGCGCCACCGCCGCCTGGGGCAGCAGGGCCGCCAGCGCCCGCCCGGCGGCGACATCATGGCGCCTGTCCGGTCGTATCTCGTTCTCGTTGTCGGGCGCGGCATCGAGGTAGTAGCCGATGTCGTGCAGCAGGGCCGCGGCAACCAGCGCATCGGGCGCACCTTCGGCCTGCGCCAGGGCAGCGCACTGCAGCATGTGGTCGCCGATCGTGACGTTCTCGCCGAGGTAGCTCTCGCGCACGATGACGGCAAAGAGGCTCTCCAGCCGGTCGACCAGGTTGTCGCGCGTGAGGCCGGCCAGCAGGGGCTTGCTCACGCGTCCCGCTCCAGCAGGGAGAGGGTGGAACGCAGGCCGTCCATGTCGGCGTAGCAGCCCTGCAGGTGGCGCCAGCCGGAGGCGGCGATGGCGCGGCGGCCGTGCAGGACGCGGCGGTTATCGACGATGAAGAGTTCGCCCGGTGCCAGCCTGAACGCCACTTCCAGGGCCGGGCGGCGCAGGATCTCGGCAAAGCGGCGATAGGCGGCGTAGAACGCACCCATGACCGCGACGTCGAGATCGAAGGCGGCGATCGAGCGGTTGTTGAAGCGGATCTCGGCGACCTCGCCGCGGTCGTCCAGGGTGATCAGGCGGGCGCGTGCCTCGAGCACGGCATCGGCGCTGGCGAAACGGAAGGGTACGGCGTGGCGCGTCAGCAGGTCGAAATCGCTCCCCGATTCGGCGGCCAGCATCTGGGCGGCGCGGAAGCCGTCGACCACCACCGATTCGCCGCCGTCGCTTTCGGCCACCAGGCAGTGCAGCAGCTGCAGACCGGGCACGGGATCGCGGTACGGGTTGTCGGTATGCACCGACAGCCCCATGGGCGTGTAGGCCAGGTTGATCGGATCGGGTTCGCTGCGGACCTCGAAGAAACGGCCGTAGTTGGTCTCGCGGACATGGCCGAAGAGTTCGGCGACCCCCAGCAGCGCACCCGATTCCACGGGCACGCCGCGCAGCAGGGCAAAGCCCAGTTCGGCGATGTCGGCGAGCCAGGCGCGCCGCGCCGCGGCATCGCTGACCACCGCCACGTGTTCGTGGGCCGGCAGGTTGCGCCCCAGGTCGGCGCCCCAGAGCCGCCGCGGCGGGACGCGCCGGGGCAGCGCGTGGCGATGCAGCCAGGCGCCCTCGAACTCCACCTCGTGACCGTCCGAGAAGGTCATCGCGACCCGCCCGCCCTGCGCCGCGGCGGCGACGATGTGGATCGTCGGGTCGATGTCGGTGATGTCGAACAGCTTCTGGCCGTTGGCGTGGCGCGCGCCCGGCGCCGGCGAATTGTCGCGCAGCCAGATCGCCGGCAGTTCGGCGGTGGCGCCGTCGCTCCAGGCCAGCGCCAGGCTCGCCGCGCGGTTCTGCACCGCCAGCAGCAGGGCGGCATCGCGCAGGGAGCGGGCGGGAGCGGGCATGCAACGTTCCATCGCTATGGCGCCGCCATTGTCGCGCCGTCGGGGCACGTTCACAATCGGTCTGGCTGGTGCGCCGCGCGCCGGCTGGTGCATCATGCGGAGCGCCGCGACGAAGGAAACCCGACGCAGCCATGGCGACCGATCCGGACTACCGCACCACCCTGCTTGCCTGCTTCGAGGACGAAATCGGCGGCGAAGCCTATTTCCACGGCATGGCCGAACATTTCGACGAGCCGGGCGCGGCCGAAAAGCTGCACCTGATGGGCGAGGTCGAACGCTGCGCCGCCGAGACCGTGCGTCCGCTTCTGGAGCGCCACGGCCTGAAGCCCCGCGCGGAAGAAACCCTGCATGCACAAGGCAAGACCTCCATCGCCCGCCGTGCCGGCATGTCCTGGACCGCCCTGGTCGACGACATGGCCGCGCGTTACCCCGCCTACATCGACGACTTCCGCGCCCTGGAGGCCATGGCGCCCGAGGAAGACCTGCCGGCGCTGCGCCTGCTGACCGAACACGAGGCCGTCCTGATCGCCTTCGTCGAGCGCGAGAAGGCCGGCGATGCGACCGCCGCCGACCCGATGCGCACCTACATCGCCTCCTGCCGGGGCTGAACGCCACAGCGGGCCTGCCGCTCAGTTCGCGTCGGCGAGCAGGCGGCGGGCGATGACCTGGGCCTGGATCTCGGCAGCGCCCTCGAAGATGTTGAGGATGCGGGCGTCGCACAAGACGCGGCTGATCTCGTATTCCATGGCGTAGCCGTTGCCGCCGTGAATCTGCAGGGCGTTGTCGGCCGCGGCCCAGGCGATGCGCGCGCCCAGCAGCTTGGCCATGCCGGCCTCGAGGTCGCAGCGCCGCCCGGCGTCCTTCTCGCGTGCGGAGAACCAGACAAGCTGGCGCGCGACCATGGTCTCGACCGCCATCCAGGCGAGCTTGTTGGCCACGCGCGGGAAGCCGACGATGGCGCGACCGAACTGGTTGCGCTCGCGGGCGTAGGCAAGGCCCAGCTCGAAGGCGGCCTGGGCGACGCCCACGGCGCGGGCGCCGGTCTGGATGCGCGCCGATTCGAAGGTCGCCATGAGCTGCTTGAAGCCCTGGCCTTCCTTGCCGCCCAGCAGGTTGTCGGCCCTGACCTCGAAGCCGTCGAAGCCCAGCTCGTATTCCTTCATGCCGCGGTAACCCAGGACGCCGATCTCGCCGCCCGACATGCCCTTGGCGGGGAACGCCTCGTTTTCGGTGGCGCGCGGCTTTTCGGCCAGGAACATGGAGAGGCCGCGGTAGCCCTTCTCGTCCGGGTCGGTGCGCGCCAGCAGGGTCATCACGTCGGCGCGGGCGGCATGGGTGATCCAGGTCTTGTTGCCGGTGATGCGATAGACGTCGCCGTCCTTTTCCGCCCGCGTCTTCAGGCTGCCCAGATCCGAGCCGGTGCCCGGTTCGGTGAAGACGGCGGTCGGGATGATCGCACCCGAGACGATGCCCGGCAGCCAGCGCGCCTTCTGCTCGTCCGTACCGCCGCTCAGGATCAGCTCGGCGGCGATCTCCGTGCGCGTACCCAGCGAACCGACGCCCAGATAACCGCGCGAAAGCTCCTCGGTGACCACGCACATGGCGACCTTGCTCATGCCCAGCCCCCCGTGCTCCTCGGGCACGGTCAGGCCGAAGACGCCGAGTTCGCCCAGCTCCTCGAGCACCTCCATGGGGATGAACTCATCGCGCAGGTGCCAGCCGTGGGCATGGGGCTTGATGCGCTCGTCGGCGTAGCGGCGGAACTGGTCGCGGACCATGACGAGGTCCTCGTCGAGCCCGGTCTGGCCGAAACCGCCGGAGTCGGCATTCTCCTCCAGCAGGTAGGCAAGGCGCGCCCAGACGATGTCGGCGCTGCCCGCCAGGATCAGGCGGCGCACCTCGCGCGTGCGGAAATGCTCGACATCCTCCTCGGCGATGTCGAGGTCGTGCGGGCGCACGATCTCGACCTGGCTCATCGGGATGCCGCCGGCGAGCTGGGCCAGGTACTCGGCATAGGCAAGCTGCAGGATGAGCTGTTCGGTCTGGCCGAAACGACCGGCCTCCTGCAGCGCACGGGCCCAGCGCAGCATCTGGCGCAGCGCCTCGACATAGGTCGCCATCCAGGCCAGGCCGTGGGCGGCGTTCTGGTTGCGGTCGAGCCGCTCCAGGTCGAGCCCGTGCTCGGGATCGAAGACCTTGGCGCGCACGCCGCGGCGGGCCGCGCCATACAGCGTCTCGGCGGCCTTCAGCGCGCCATCGCAAAGCTCCAGCAGGTCGTCGAGAACGGCCATGGTCTCACATTCGTTGGGTCGTCGTGACTACGGTCGGAACAGCCTTCCGGTTCAGCCCTCGAGCACATCCTCCAGCGTCCGCAGGCCCGGGCGGGGCGAGCTGACGAGCACGGCCATGTTGCCGGGCTTGTGCTGGTTGGCCCGCATCTTCATGTGGGCGCGCGGGATGTCGTTCCAGGAGAAGACTTCCGACATGCAGGGGTCGATGCGCCGCTCGATGACCAGCTTGTTGGCCTGGCTCGCCTGCATCAGGTTGGCGAAATGGCTGCCCTGGATGCGCTTCTGGCGCATCCACACGAAACGCGCGTCGAAGGTGATGTTGTAGCCGGTGGTTCCGGCGCAGAACACGACCATGCCGCCGCGCTTCACGATGAAGCAGGAGACCGGGAAGGTCGATTCGCCGGGGTGCTCGAAGACGAAGTCGACGTCGTTGCCCTTGCCGGTGAACTGCCAGATCGCCTTGCCGAACTCGCGGCACTTCTTCATGTAGGCGGCGTAACCCTCGGTGTCGGAGACCTCCGGCAGGCGGCCCCAGCAATCGAAGTTGTTGCGGTTGATGACGCCCTTGGCGCCCAGCGACATCACGAACTCGGCCTTGTCGTCGTCGCTGATGATGCCGATCGCATTGGCGCCGGCCGTCGCGATGAGCTGCACGGCAAAGGAGCCCAGGCCGCCCGAGGCGCCCCAGACCAGCACGTTGTGACCGGGCCGCAGGATGTGCGGGCGGTGGCCGAAGAGCATGCGGTAGGCGGTCGCCAGGGTCAGCGTGTAGCAGGCCGCCTCCTCCCAGGTCAGGTGGCGCGGGCGCGGCATGAGCTGCTGGGCCTGGACGCGGCAGAACTGGGCGAAGCTGCCGTCCGGCGTCTCGTAGCCCCAGATGCGCTGGCTGGTCGAGAACATCGGGTCGCCGCCGTTGCACTCCTCGTCGTCGCCGTCGTCCTGGTTGCAGTGGATGACGACCTCGTCGCCGACCTTCCAGCGCGTCACCTTCGAGCCGACCGCCCAGACGATGCCCGAGGCATCCGAGCCGGCGATGTGGAAATCGGCCTTGTGCACGTCGAACGGGCTGATCGGGATGCCGAGCGAGGCCCAGACACCGTTGTAGTTGACGCCCGCGGCCATCACGAGGACGAGCACCTCGTGGCTGTCGATCTTGTGGGTGGGCACCGCCTCGACCTGCATGGCCGTGTCCGGCTCGCCGTGACGCTCGCGCCGGATCGTCCAAGCATACATTTTCTCGGGCACATGGCCCATGGGCGGAATCTCGCCGATCTCGTAGAGATCCTTCTTCGGCGCGTCGTAATTGCTCGGTAGTGCCTCGGCTGGCTGGGCCATCGGTCGTCTCCTGAATCTCGTCTCGGTGCCGGCGCATTATGCTGCAATGCAGCACTTTGGGCATCCCCGCCCGTGAAGCCCATTGTTTTTCGCCCGCGTTGCGTTTGCAACTTGTTTTGCATCGCAGCATGATAGAACCGTGACAAGGGCCCAGCGGGGATGCGGGACATGGACAAGCAGGCACAAGGCAGCGGCGGGCGGGTCAAGGACAAGCCCTGGCTGATGCGGACCTATTCGGGCCACAGCACGGCAAGGGCCTCCAACGCGCTCTACCGGACCAACCTGACACGCGGCCAGACCGGGCTCTCCATCGCCTTCGACCTGCCGACCCAGACCGGCTACGACGCCGACGAGGCGATCGCGCGCGGCGAGGTCGGCCGCGTCGGCGTCCCGGTCAGCCACCTGGGCGACATGGAGGCGTTGTTCGAGGGCATCCCGCTCGAACAGATGAACACCTCGATGACGATCAACGCCACCGCGGCCTGGCTCTTTGCCCTCTACATCGCCCTTGCCGACAGGCGCGGCATCGACCGCAAGGTGCTCCAGGGCACGATCCAGAACGACATCGTCAAGGAATACCTCAGCCGCGGCACCTACATCTTCCCGCCGCGCGCCTCGCTCGCCCTGACCCGCGACACCATCGTGTTCTCGGTGGCAGAGACGCCGAAGTGGAACCCGATCAACGTCTGCCCCTACCACCTGCAGGAAGCCGGCGCGACGCCGGTGCAGGAGATCGCCTTCTCGCTGGCCAACGCGATCCAGATCCTCGACGACGTGAAGGCCTCGGGCACCGTGCCGCACGAGACCTTCGCCGATGTCGTGGGGCGCATCAGCTTCTTCGTCAACGCCGGCATCCGCTTTGTCACCGAGATGTGCAAGATGCGGGCGTTCACAGAGTTGTGGGACGAGATCTGCGAGAGCCGCTACGGCGTCGAGGACCCCAGGATGCGCCGCTTCCGCTACGGCGTGCAGGTCAATTCCCTGGGCCTGACCGAACAGCAGCCCGAGAACAACGTCTACCGCATCCTGCTCGAGATGCTGGCCGTCACCCTGTCCAAGGGCGCGCGGGCGCGCGCGGTGCAGCTTCCGGCCTGGAACGAGGCGCTGGGCCTGCCCCGGCCCTGGGACCAGCAGTGGAGCCTGCGCCTGCAGCAGATCGTGGCGCACGAGACCGACCTGCTGGAATTCGGCGACATCTTCGAGGGTTCCGCCGAGATCGCGGCCAAGGTCGCCGAACTCAAGGCGCAGGCCACCGCCGAGATGGCCCGCATCGAGGCCATGGGCGGGGCGGCGGTCGCGGTCGAGACCGGCTACATGAAACAGGCCCTGGTCGAATCCAACAGCATCCGCTTCTCGGCCATCGAATCGGGCGCCATGCCGGTGATCGGCGTCAACCGCTTCACCGAATCGGCGCCCTCGCCGCTGACCGCCGGGACCGACGGCGGCTTCATGACCGTCGAGGCCGGCGCCGAGGCCGAGCAGATCGCCAACATCACCGCCTGGCGCGCCGCACGCGACAGCGCCGCCGCGAAGGCTGCCCTGGCCGCCCTGAAGG
>JAQCLG010000195.1 GCA_027592745.1 Pseudomonadota bacterium
TTTGCGGCCTGAGAGCTGGTGCATCACGATCTTCGGATACCGGATCGCTTTAGTCTGACAACGCCCCGCAGAGCCCTATATGGAGGTCTCGTGTTTCGCCTCCGAAGCGGCGCGCGCAGAGAAGGGTTTCAATGGTTTCAGGGCGGTGACCGCGGTCACCGTGCGCGGTTGCCGACGGGCAGGACGCAGGTCACTCTGGCGCCATGGCGGACGGCATCGCGGTTTCCATTATCGTTGCGGCCTTCGGCGCGCAGGCCACGCTGGCGGCCGCGGTCGCCAGCGTGCGCGCGCAGCAGCGGGCCGACTGGGAACTGATCGTCGTTGCCGACGACGGCCTCGACTATCGGCCCTTCCTGCCTGCCGCCGCTCAGGGCGACCCGCGCCTGCACCTGGTTTCGAGCGGCGGCATCGCCACCGGCCCGGCGGCGGCGCGCAATGCCGGGCTGGCGCTGGCCAGGGGCGCCTTTGTCTGCGCGCTCGATGCCGACGACCGCTTCGCGCCCGAACGGCTGGACGTGCTGCTGGCTGCGGCCGGCGAGGGCGGTGTCGCGGCCGATTGCGTCAACGTGGTCGACGCGGCCGGCACCGTGCTGCACCACGCCTTTCCACCCGGCTCGCCCGACCGCGACATCGATGCGGGGGAGATCATGGGATGCGGCGTGCCGCTGCACCCGCTGGTGCGGCGCGACCTGCTGGGCCGGGGCTGGCCCGACCTGCGCTTTGCCGAGGACGTCGTGCTCAACCTGCAGCTCCTCGATCGCGCCGGGCGGTTCGCCATGGTGATGCGCCCGCTCTACGACTATGTCGTCCATCCGGCCTCGATCTGCCACCGGCCCGATGCCGCCGCGGTCGCCGATGCGGTCTATGGCAAGATCCTGGCCGGCCTGGAAGCGGGCGCCTTCGGTCTTTCCTCCGCCATGGGCCGGCTGGCGCTTGCCGGCTTCCGCGACAAGCGCGCGACCAACCTGGCCTTTGCCCGCGCCCGGGAAGCCGGCCTGGCGGCGACCTTCCAGGAGTTCCTGGCCCTGGGACAGGGGCGCGACACGGCGACCGATTGACCGGTCCGCCGGTGATCCACCGGCCCGGTGTCCTGCGTATCCTCCTCCGACATGCCGGAGGGGGTTCATGAACGTTTCGCTGAACGATGTTGCGTTGGTGCATGCGCAGGCTTCGCCGGGCGATGCCCGGCCGAGCCGCATGGAGGCCGAGGCCGCCGTGCGCACGCTGATCCGCTTTGCCGGCGACGATCCCGAGCGGGAAGGCCTGCGCGACACGCCGGGACGGGTGGCGCGGGCCTATGGCGGCTTCTTCGGCGGCTACGAGGAAGACCCGGCCGAAGTCCTGGCCCGCACCTTCGAGGAATCGGGCGACTATGACGAGATGGTGCTACTGCGCGGCATCCGCGTCGAAAGCCATTGCGAGCACCACATGGTGCCGATCCTGGGCGTGGCCCATGTCGCCTACCTGCCGCGCAATCGTGTCGTGGGCATCAGCAAGCTCGCCCGCGTCGTCGACATCTATGCCCGAAGGCTGCAGATCCAGGAGCGGCTGACGGCCCAGATCGCCGATGTCATCGACGCCGTGCTCGAACCCCAGGGTGTCGCCGTGACGATCGAGGCCGAGCACCACTGCATGAGCACGCGGGGTGTGCACAAGCCGGGAGTTTCCATGGTAACCTCGCGTTATCTGGGCCGCTTCCGCAGCGATCCGGAGATCCGCAGGGAGTTCCTCGGCGCGCTTGAGCGCTGATCGCAGGGCAGGAGACCATGTCCACCATCGCATCGCGCACCTCGTTCCTGGACGGCAGCCTTTCCGTCACCAAGGGTGCGCCGGATGCGAAGGGCGAGATCGGCCGCTGGACGCCGGAACTCGGCTGCCCGCGCGGCGCCCTGATCACCGGCGCGACGCGGCGGATCGGCCGGGCCGTGGCGATCGAACTGGGCCGGCTGGGCTGGCATGTGGTCGTGCATCATCGCCGCTCTGAGCGCGATGCCGAGGCGACCTGCGCCGACATCCGCGCCATCGGCGGGCGTGCCGAGAGCGTCCAGGGCGACTTCGAGGCGGGCGGCATCGAGGCGGTCTTTGCCGAGGCGGTCGCGGCCGGCGGCCCGATGGGCCTGCTGGTCAACAACGCCTCGATCTACGAGTGGGACGATCTGGAGGGCCTCCGGCAGGATGGCTGGATGCGCCACCAGGCGGTCAACACGCTTGCGCCCGTGGTGCTGATGCAGGCCTTCGCCGAAGGGCTGCCGGCCGGGAGCCGGGGCAACATCGTCAACATCATCGACTCCCGCGTTCTGGGCAACCGGCCGCGCCATCTCAGCTATTCCATGTCGAAGGCGGGCCTGTGGACCGCGACGCGCCTGCTGGCCCGCGAACTGGCGCCCCGGGTGCGGGTCAACGCGATCGGGCCGGGCCCGACCCTGCCCGAGGCCGGGCAGAGCGAGGAGGAGTTCCGGCAGCGCTGCGAGAAGCTGCCGCTGGGCCGTCCGGCGAGCCTGCAGGACATCGCCGACACGGTCGCCTTCCTTGTCCACACGCCCTCGATCACCGGCCAGTTCCTGGCGCTCGACGGCGGCGATCACCTGATCGACTGAAGGCCGCCGCGACATTCCCCTTGAAGCCAGAGGCCGCCACTGGAATCGTGTCGTTCTCAGTCCTCCGGGAGCCTCGCCCATGAAAACCACGGCCGTCCATCCGCACTTCGGCGTCGAGGTGCACGATCTCGATCTGCGCGACGTCACCGCGGACAAGGGTTATGCCGAGCTGCGCGACCTGTTCGAGCGCCACTGCCTCCTGCTGTTCCGCGGCCAGGACTTCGATCACGCCAGCCACATGGCCTTCGGCGAACTCTGGGGGCCCATCGAGGTGCGCTCCAAGGACGCGGTCAAGCCGCCCCCGGAGATGTCGGTGATGACCAACCGGCGGGCCGACGGGGTGGTCGCGGGGGTCAACGAACCCGACACCCTGTGGCTGCGCGCCAACCAGTTCTGGCACACCGATTCGACCTTCCTGCCGGTCCCCGCTCTGGCCAACATCCTGGCCGCCCATATCGTCACCTCCTCGGGCGGGGAGACGGAGTTCGTCTCGACGCGCGCGGCCTGGCGCGACATGCCCGAAGCGCTGAAGGCCCGCGCGCGCGATGCCGTGGTGCGCCACCGCTACGCCCATTCGCGCGCCAAGCTGGATGCCGAACTCGCCCGCGACCCGCGCATCACGATGTGGGAGGACACCGCCTGGCGCGCGGTGCTGGCCAATCCCGTCCATGGCGAGGAGGCGCTGTACCTGGCGTCCCACGCCTTCGGCGTGGTCGGCCTGCCCGACAGCGAGGGCCAGGCGCTGATCGACGAACTCACCGCGTTCGCGACCCAGGACCACTACGTCTACAGCCACGCCTGGCAGGTCGGCGACGTCATCGTCTGGGACGAACGCGCGACCATGCACCGCGGCCGTCCCTGGCCCTACGAGGAGGAGCGCAAGCTGGCCAGCATCTGCATCAGCCTGCAGGAAAGCGACGGCCTGGAGTCGATGCGTCCGCCGGTCGCTGCCTGAGCGGGGCTACTTCCAGACCTGTTCGGCGATACGCAGGAAGTTGCCGCCCAGGATGCCGCGGATGGCGGCCTCGCCGTAGCCGCGGTCGAGCAGGGCCTGGGTGAGATGGGGCAGGTCCTCGGGGCGGACGTAACCCGAACCGCCGTCGGGATACTGGCTTTCGGGCCAGTAGTCGCGGTTGCGCGTGAAGCCGCCACCGGGCTTGTGGACGTGGAGCACGCTGTCCATGCCGAAGCCGACGTGATCGGGGCCGATCAGGTCGACCATGTAATCGATGTGCTCGACCAGGTGCGCCACGGTCGGGCCGTCGGGTCCCAGGAAACGCCCGACGCCGGTGACGCCGACGACGCCGCCCGTGGCGGCGCAGGCCTTGATCTGGTCGTCGCGGATGTTGCGCTCGTGGTCCCACAGGGCCCGCGCGTTGGCGTGGCTGTAGATCACCGGTGCGGCGGAACGCTCCATCGCCTCCATGGAGGTGCGCCAGGAGCAATGGGAACAGTCGACCACCATGCCGACCCGGTTCATCTCGGCTATCACCTCGCGGCCGAAGGGTGTGAGGCCGACATCCTCGTCGTGGCAGCCCCCGCCCGCGGCGTTGTTGCGGTTGTAGGCAAACAGCATGTGGCGCACGCCCAGGCGGTAGTAGAGATCGACCATGCCGAGATCGCCGTTGAGCGCGTTCATGCCCTCGAGATCGAAGGAGAGCGCCAGCTTGCCTTCTGCCCTGGCGCGGTGGATGTCGGCGACGGTCTCGACCTGGAGGTAGTGCTCGGGATGGGTGCGGATCCAGTGGCGGTAGCGTGAGGTCGCCTCCAGGGTCAGTTCCCAGGGCATGACGTCGAAGCCGGCGTTGATCGAGAGGTAGTCGATGCCCGAGGCGCGCCAGCGTTCCAGCTGCTCCAGCTTGTCGGCGCCCGACCAGGCCCAGCCGCCGTGGTCGTCCCAGACCAGGGCATCGCGGTGCAGGGCGGCGGCGGCTGGCTCCAGTTGCGCCACATGGCGACCGGGCGGGACACGGAGATGAAGGCCGCGACGGTGGTGACGGTGACCTCCCGCGCGCCGGTCGACGACCTGTTCCATGCGCTGCAGAAGGATGGGGCGGCACTGGAGGCCGCGGGCATCGCGAGTATCACGCGGATCGGCGACTGCCTGGCGCCGGGTGCCATCGTGCACGCGGTCTATGCCGGCCACCGCGCCGCCCGCGAACTCGGCGTCGACAGCGGCGGTGCCTGGAACGTGCGCCGCGAGAGGATCGCCCTGGCCGGCTGACCGGGCGACCCTCTCACGCCACGTTCAGCGCGTGTGTTTCTTCAGCTTCAGCTTCTTGCGCGCTTCCTCAGGCGAAAGGACGCGGGCGCCCAGGCTCTCGATGATACGGCGGGCCTTCTCGACGAGCTGGCCGTTGGAGGCGAGCACGCCGCGTTCCAGGTAGAGGTTGTCCTCCAGGCCGACGCGGCAGTTGCCGCCCAGCAGCACGGCCTTGGCGACCATGGGCATCTGCCAGCGCGAGATGCCGAAGGCCGACCAGATCGCGTCCTGCGGGATGATCTTGCGCATGGCGAGCAGGACCTCGGTGTCGGCCGGCGCGTTGGTGCCGATGCCCATGCAGAACTGGAAGAGCGGGGGCGAGTCGATCACCCCGTCGGCGATGAGCTGGCGCGCCAGCATGATCGGGCCGACGTCGAAGACCTCGATCTCGGGCTTGACGCCTGCGGCCTGCATGCGCCTTGCCATCTCGCGCAAGGCGCTGGCGTGGCCGAGGTAGACCGTGTTGTCGGAGAAGTTGATCGAGCCCGTGTCCAGGCTGCAGATCTCGGGCTGCAGCTTGACGGCATGGGCGACGCGGCCTTCCGGCGTGGTGAGGTCGCTGCCCTCCTGCCACTCGTAGGGCTTGTTGTCGTCGACGACGATGGCGCCGCCGTTGCCGCCGGTCAGGTTGATGACGATGTCGGTCTCGCTCTCGCGGATGCGCTCGACGACCTCGGCGAAGAGTTCCGTCTTGAAGGCGTTCTGGCCGGTCTCGGGATCGCGCACGTGGCAGTGCACGATGGAGGCGCCCGCCTTGGCCGCCTCGATCGCGGCCGCGGCGATCTGCTTGGGCGTCACAGGCACCTTGTCGGACTTGCCGGCGGTATCGCCGCCGCCGGTCACCGCGCAGGTCAGCAGCACCTCGTGGTTCATTTCTTCCATGGTTCATCCCCGA
>JAQCLG010000196.1 GCA_027592745.1 Pseudomonadota bacterium
ATTCACACGATTGGCCGGAACCGCCGAGCGGTTCCGGCCAATCGTGATCCGCTCTATACGAAGGCGGCGGTAGCAGCCAGCGCGCCGCGCCCTTGTTTCATCGGCGCCACGCGGCTATCACACAAACCTCCCCGGACCCTGCCAAGGACCTTGCATGACCGCGCCCGAAGCGACCCTGATCCAGGACCTGATCGCGCTCGCCGACGAAGCGGGAGCCGCGATCATGGCGCTCTACGGCAAGGTCGAGGCCCGCCACAAGGACGACCGTTCGCCGGTCACGGCCGCCGACGAGGCAGCCGAAAGGGTGATCCTGGCCGGGCTGCGGCGCCTGACGCCCGACATCCCGGTCCTGGCCGAGGAGGAGGCCTCGCGCGGCGATGCCCCCGATGCCGTGGGCAGCCGGTTCTGGCTGGTCGATCCGCTGGACGGCACCAAGGAGTTCCTGAGCCGGAACGGCGAGTTCACGGTCAACATCGCCCTCATCGAGAACGCCGTGCCGACCCTTGGCGTCGTCGGGGCACCGGCCAAGGGCGTGCTTTACGCCACCGACGGCAGGACCGCCTGGCGGCGGCGCGACGGCGGCACGGACGAGGCCATCGCGGCGCGCGTCCCGCCGGCAGAGGGTCTCACCGTCGCGGTCAGCCGCTCCCACCGCGATGCCGCGACCGACGACTTCCTCAAGACCGTGAAGGTCGCCGGCGAAGCCGTGGGCGGCAGTTCCCTGAAGTTCTGCCTGGTCGCCGAAGGTGCGGCAGACTGTTATCCCCGGTTCGGGCGCACCATGGAGTGGGACACCGCAGCCGGCCATGCCGTGCTGCGCGCCGCAGGCGGCAGCGTGCGCACGGTCGAGGGCGAGGAACTGGCCTATGGCAAGGCCGGGCGCGACAACCCCTCGTTCATTGCCCGCGGCCGGGACGCCTGAATGGAACGTTGCCCCGCAGGAACCGGGGCGATCGCGCGTGCAGCCCGTCGGCTGGCGCAGGGCAGGCTGGTCGCCTTCCCGACCGAGACTGTCTATGGCCTGGGGGCTGACGCGACCAACGGGCGGGCTGTCGCCGCCGTCTTCGAACTCAAGGGCCGGCCGCAGTTCAATCCCCTGATCGTGCACCTTGCCGATAGCGACGCGGCCGCCGGACACGGCATCTTCGACGATCGCGCCCGGCGGCTTGCCGAGGCGTTCTGGCCCGGCCCGTTGACCCTTGTACTGCCGTGCCGGGCGGGATCGCCGCTGAACGAACTGGTCAGTGCAGGCCTCGACAGCGTCGCCCTGCGGGTGCCGGCCCATCCGGTCGCCCGTGCCCTCCTGCAGGCCTGCGCCCTGCCGATCGCCGCGCCCAGCGCCAACCCTTCGGGTTATCTCAGTCCGACGACGGCGGACCATGTCGCCGATGCCTTCGGCGAGGCCGACCTGCTGGTGCTCGATGGCGGTCCCTGCCCGGTCGGTCTCGAATCCACGGTGGTCGATCTCTCCCGTCCCGACAGCGTCGGCCTGCTGCGCGCAGGTGCGGTGACGCCCGAGCAGATCGAGGCGCATGCCGGCAAGGTCGTCCATGCCGATGCCGGGGCCGCGATCCGTGCACCCGGCATGCTGCCCCAGCACTATGCGCCGCACCGCCCGGTGCGGCTGGATGCGCAGACGGTCGGCCCCGGCGAGGCGCTGCTGGGTTTCGGTCCGGACCTGCCCGCAGGTGCTGTGCTCTGCCGCAACCTCAGCGCCGCGGGCGACCTGCGCGAGGCCGCGGCGAACCTCTTTGCCATGCTGCACGAGCTCGACCAGCCCGGCATCGCCGCCATCGCCGTGATGCCGATCCCCGGCGAGGGCCTTGGCCTGGCGATCCGCGACCGGCTGGCCCGGGCCGCAGCCGGTCATTGAACCGGCCGACAGGCAGGGTACGATCCGGCATGACCGATCATGTATTCGCCGCCCCCGGGGGCGCAGACGACAACCCTGCCCTGCTCGCGGCCCTCAAGGACATCGTGGGCGCCGACGGCTGGCTGGAGGCCGAAAGCGACACCGCGCCCTACACCCAGGACTGGCGCAAGCGCTGGCCCGGCCGCACGCCGCTGGTGCTGCGCCCGACGATGACCGAGCAGGTCGCCGGGATCGTGCGGCTGTGCAACGAGGCAGGCGTCGGGGTCGTGCCGCAATCGGGCAACACGAGCCTCGTCGGCGGCAGCGTCCCGCGCGACAACGGCCGGGACATCGTGCTGAGCCTGAACCGGATGAACCGGATCCGCGCCGTCGATCCGGCCAACAACACGATCACGGTCGATGCCGGCTGCATCCTGGCCGACGTCCAGGCCGCCGCCGCCGAACACGACCGGCTCTATCCCCTGAGCCTGGCGGCCGAAGGAAGCTGTCGCATCGGCGGCAATCTCTCGACCAATGCCGGCGGCACCAACGTGCTGCGCTTCGGCAACGCCCGCGAGCATGTCCTGGGGCTGGAGGTGGTGCTGGCCGACGGGCGGATCTGGAACGGTCTGCGCGGCCTGCGCAAGGACAACACCGGCTACGATCTCAAGCAGCTCTTCCTGGGCTCGGAAGGCACCCTGGGCATCATCACCGCGGCGGTGCTCAAGCTCAGCCCCATGCCGCGCCAGACCGTGACGACCTGGATCGGCGTGACGGGTGGCCAGGCCGCCGTCACGCTGCTCAACCGGGCGCAGACGGCGACCGGCGGCCAGGTGACCGGCTTCGAATACATGGTCCGCGCGATCCAGGAGCTGACCTTCGCCAACCTGCCGCGCAACCGCGATCCGCTGAGCCGGCCCTACCCGGCGGCCGTGCTGATGGAGGCCAATTCCGGCGAGGAAGGCGACGGCCTGCGCGGCACCATCGAGAACGTGCTGGCCGGGGCCATCGAGGATGGCCTGGTGCTCGACGCGGTGATCGGCGAGTCCCAGGGCCAGGCCCGCTCGCTCTGGCAGATCCGCGAGGACATGCCCGATGCCCAGGTGATTTCCGGCGGCGGCGTCAAACACGACGTTTCCGTGCCGATCTCGCGCATCGCCGAGTTCCTCGACGTCGCCACGCCCATGGTCGAGAAGATGGCGCCCGAAGCCATCGTCATCGCCTTCGGCCACCTGGGCGACGGCAATCTGCACTTCAACGTCACGGCGCCGGACGCGTCATCCCTGGCCGCGCTGCTGCGACAGGAAGGCGCGATCAACGATGCGGTCGAAAGCCTGGCGGTCGAGATGGGCGGCTCGTTCAGTGCCGAACACGGCGTCGGCCGCCTGCGGCTGCGCCAGATGGCGCTCTACAAGTCGCAGGTCGAACGCGACCTGATGACCAGCCTGAAGCACGCCCTCGACCCCCGCGGCACGCTCAATCCCGGCAAGACCGTCGCCTTCGACTGAAAGCCCCGCCGGTCAGGCGTGGGCGACGACCTGGATGTCGCCCGCGGCCATCTGGTCGATATCGGCGACGGCCTGGTAACCCGCGCCGCTGCCATTGCTGTCGAAGAACAGCGTGTGGTCGCTCTGCGAGTAGATGAAACTCGCCTGGCCCAGGCCATGGTTGAGGTTCACCCCGGCATTGCTGCCATCGTAGGAGCCGGCGATCACCGAGAAGCCGATGCCGTTGGTCAGGCTGCCCAGTGCCATGCCGGCAAAGGCGGCCTGGAGGAAACGCAGGCTGTCGGTGCCCGAAACGAAGTCGGTCACGGTATCGGGGGTGCCGCCGGCCGTGGCGTAGCTGGTGTTGCCGGCGACCGTGAAGAGGCCGTCGGCATCGTCGTAGACGAAGCTGTCGGCGCCCAGGCCGCCCGCCAGGACGTCGCGGCCATCGCTGCCGATCAGGGTGTCGAGACCCTCGCCGCCCAGCAGCACGTCGCCGCTGCCAGCGGCCGTGCCCAGGCCGACCAGGATGTCGTCGCCGGCACCGCCGATCAGGGTTTCCTCGACGGCAGCCTGGCTGGCGTAGATGCGATCGTCGCCGGCGCCGCCGTCCAGCGTGGTCTGGCCCGTCAGCGCCATGATCACGTCGCCGCCGCCGGTCGTGCCGTTGGCCGAGGTGATCCACGAGAAGGTCACCGACTGGCCGGCAGCCAGCGAATCGATGGCAAAGACGATGTTGATGCCGATGTCGCCCGAGGCGCCGTTGGGATCGGCCGGGTTGTCGAAGGCCTGGACGGCAAAGGGGTTGGTGTTTTCGAAGCCGAAGGCGGAGGTGCGGACCTCAATGGTGTCGGCGGCCAGGTTGTTGGCCGCGTTGAGCGCGGCCTGGTCGGCCAGCAGCATCAGGTTCTGCCCGCCGAAGACACCCTGCGCGTTGACCGCCGCGATGGAGCCGGCGCCCGGATTGGAGAGCACGTCGTTGAGCGTGTTGAACGAGCCGCCGGAATCGACGTCGTGGTCGGGATCGTTGTTGCGCATGTAGCGGATGTCGGTCATGGCGTCGTCGCCGAGGTTGGTCAGCGTCACGGTCGTCGTGTAGTAGCTGTTCTCGCCGTCGAGCGTGATCGTCTGGACCACGCCCATGCGCTCGGCCACGCCCCCGCTCGAGACCACAGAGGTGCCCTCGGCACCGGCCGAAGCCGACTCGAAGGCAAGCGGGACGCCGTTGAAGCCCCCTGCGTTATGGTTGCTCGACAGGAAGGAACCGACGCCGTCCGTGAAGGCCAGGGCAAGGGTTTCCACCGGCGAACCGGGCAGGAAGGCATCGCCCGACTGCGGCGTGCCGTCGCCCACGCCATCCAGGTTGAAGAAGAAGGAAAGCCCGATGCTCCCGGTGTGGTCGTCGGATTCGAAGCTGACGGGAATCTGGGTGGTCGTGCCCAGGGTGCCGTTGTTGGAGACGCCCAGCTCGATGAAGCTGCCCTGCAGGAAGGCATCGCCATTGGGCGCGGTGACAATCGCCACGTCGCCCGAAACCGGCGCGGGATCGTCGACCCCGGTGATGGTCACCGTGACCGTGGCGGTCGATGCCCCACCGTTGCCGTCGGAAACCGTGTAGGTCAGCGTGTCGATCGCCGTGTCGCCTGCTTCGAGTGCATCGAAGGCGCCGTTGGTCTGGTAGAAGATCTCGCCGGCCACGATCGTGGCGATGCCGTGAAGCCCCGTGGTGTCGATCGCCGTGATGGTCAGCGCATCGCCATTGGCATCGGTGTCGTTGGCCGGGACGGCGATCGCCACGCCGGCGCTGTTCTCGGCGATGGTGACATTGTCTGCCACGGCCGTGGGTGCCGCGTTGCCCACCGCCGCCGCCCCCGCGGCCGGCGGATCGTTGCGGGCCTTGTCGGGCAGCGAGGTCCCAGGGTTCGGCAAGGGTGAATCGGGCTGGCTGTCTGCCAGATTCTCCGGCAGGTCCTCTTCCCCGGCTTCCTCCTCGGAAAGCTCGTCGGCGAGCGCTGCAAACAGGTCGGCGATGGCGGCGGCGAAGGCCTCGATATCGGCTTCGCTCGCCGCGGGTTCGGCCTCGGCCCCATCCCCCGGCGTCTGGCCGGAGTCACCGCCTTCGGTGCCGAACGGCTCGCCCTCGGCGCCGGTTCCCACACCCAGGGCGGAACCACGCATCGTCTGCATCGTCGCCAGGGCGGCACGGTACAGGACATCGACGTCGGCGGCGGTGAGCACCTCGATCGCCGAAGGTGCCTCGTTGGCACTGGTGACCGAGGTCGTCTCGCCGATCGCGCTGAGGATGACGCTGGCCACCGCGGTGGCGACCTCGACTGATCCTCCCCCACTGAATTGGTCCATCCTGAAGTTTTGGAAGGAGGGCCAGAAATGGCGATGAAGCG
>JAQCLG010000197.1 GCA_027592745.1 Pseudomonadota bacterium
CTGTTGATGTAGAGCGGATTCACACGATCACCCGGAACCGTGGAACGGTTCCGGGTGATCGTGATCCGCCCTAGATTGCCGCGAGGGCTTCCAGAAGGGCTGTCGGGCGCACGTGGTTGGTGTCGATGAAGTGACGCCGCACCGGCGCGCCACCGCTCTCTCGCGTGGCGGCGTGGACATCGACCAGCCGCAGGCCCCGGGCCGCTGCCTCTTCGCGCAGACGTTCGTTGAAGCGTGCGATGATGCCGAGGAAGGGCCCGCGTTCGTCCTCGGGGATGAGCCCGGTGTTGACGTTGGTCATCGGCGGGCTGGCAAGCCACAGGGTCCAGCCGCGCGTCTGCGCCGTCTCGGCCATGAAGGTGACGTAGCGGGCGACCAGGGCATCGGTCATGACGTGCCAGTCAGCAAGCGGCTCCTTGCGCAACACGCGCATCAACCCTTCCTTGTAGCGGCAGTCGCGTTCGCCGAAGACCGCCAGCACCGTCGAGCCGGCCTGCAGGCGTGCCGCGGTCGCCTCGAAGAAGGCGCGGTAGGGTGAAGGTTCCTCGCGGACCAGGTGCCAGGCCTTGCAGCCGAAGACGAGATGGCTCTCCATGCGCTGCGGCCCGTCCGGGCCAGCCACCGTCAGGCCGGCGTAACTCAGGACATGGCTGTCGCCGATCACATGGACGGCCTTGTCGGCTTGCCCGCCATAGGCCTGCGGGTTGGCCTGGCGCCAGGCCAGCAGGCCCTCGAGAACCGCGATGTGGGTCAGGAAGACGGAGCGGTTGGGCACCTCGGTGACGCCGCCGGTGGCCAGCGATCGGGCCTGCTGCAGGAGGTTGCGGCAGGCCTCGTCGTCGCCTGCCGTCCAGGCGGCGAGCGCGGCGACCACAGTCTCGCCCAGGTGCTGGTTGGATGCGCCGGCCGCGGGCAGGCCCGCCATTTCGGCGTAGCGGCCAAGAGCGAACAGGACCAGTGCCAGATGGTGGTTGGGATCGGCCGCAGGCTTGTGCGCGCGACGCGCCGACAGCAGCAGGTCGGCCGCCCGTGCGATCTCGCCGCGGCGATAGAGCAGGGTAGCCAGGAGCTGCTGGGCGCCCACGGTGTCCGGCTTGAGCTTCAGCGCCCATTCGGCGGCAACCTCGGCCTCCCTCGGGCGATCCAGGCGTTGCAGCAGGATCGCCTCTTGCAGATGGCCCATCGGTTCGCGCGGGTTCATCGCCGTGGCACGGCGCTGGGCCTCCAGCGCCTTGTCGAGCTCGCCGATCCCCAGATAGACCTCGGCCTGGGCACGCGGCACGTCGGGCAGGTTGTCGTTGAGCGTCCCTGCGCGCTCCAGCAGGGAAAGGGCGCCATCGAGATCGCCATCCTGGAAGGCGATGATGCCGAGCAAGCAATGGGCGCGGGCATGGTCGGGTTCGACACGCAGGATGTCACGGCAGACCCTGGCCGCGTCCTGGCGCTGGCCCGCGCGCAGGTGGCTCATGGCAGCCATGACGAGATGGTCGGCAATGGCCACGCTCAGTCGCCCCGCCGGCCGAACAGCATGGTGAGGTTGTTGCGCCGGTTCTCGTAGCCTGGACGGAAGTCGAATCCGCCGGTCTCGCGGAACAGATCGGAGTTGAGGGCCGCGCCAGGGGTTTGCGATGTCTGATGCACGGCCGGACTATGCCCCGAGAGCACGGCGCGCGGCAAGGCGAAGGTTGCCTGACGGCGCACCTGCAAAGCCGGTCCGGACAGAGGGTCAGGACCGGCTTTGCAGGAGGTTCGTTGCGGCCGGACGGATGCCGGGCGCGGCGGCTGTTTCTAGTCGAAGTCGGCAGACAGGGAAGCCCGTGTCGCGCCGGCGATCGCGGCGCTGTGGCCGTAGTTCTCGTGTTCGATCTCCAGGGTGACGCGCTGCCTTTCGTCACGGAAGGCAGCGACGTCCTCGTCGCTGAAGTTGAAGATCAGGAAATGGACCGACGAGGTCTTGCCGTCGGGCGTGTTGCGCTCGGTGTCGTGCAACGGCTCGGCGCGCACCGTGCGCTCGCCCATGCGGATCACGATCTTCTCGTCGATCCAGCCGAGCTTGCGCAGGGTCACGGCGCGGCGGGCCTCGTCGTCGATCTCGATCATCATGGTGCAGCGCAGGTCGCGGCCCTGGGGAACCAGTGGGTTGTAGGCCTCGAGCTCGTCGGCGAGCTGCTCGGCCCCGCCCTTCTCGATGTAGAGCATCTCCTGGATCTGGTGCCACATGGTCTCGCGGTTCTCGAAGTAGAACGAGACATAGGGGCCGACATCGATCCGGCGGTCCTTCTTGATCTCGCGCTGGCGCGCCTTGTGGGTCTTGCGCTCTGCCGTGTAGGCGGCGGTGTCGAGGATATCGTCGGGGGTGATCTTCTTCATGGCGGTCATGGTCTCTCCTTTGTCTGGCTCCGCGCGCGCTCAGGCGGCGCCACCCAGGCCGTAGGCCCGGGCGATGAGCTGGATGGGATGGGCCGCCTGGGGCGGCGGGGCGCTGCGGCCCTCGCTTTCCTCGACGCCCTGGCGGATGTGCATGCCGGCCAGCGGGCATTCCGAAACGATGTAGCCGGCGCCTTCGGGATCGTGTTTGGCGGCATTGCGGATCACCGGCTTGCCGACCTTCATGCCGACCTCGAAGAACTCCTTCTTGACGCCCCAGCTGCCACCGTGTCCCGAGCAGCGCTCGACGACGTTGACCTTGGCATCGGGCAGCAGGCGCAGCATCTCGGCGGCCTTGGCGCCCATGTTCTGGGCGCGGGCATGGCAGGCGATGTGCAGCGTGACCGGCTCGGCCACGGCGCTCATGCCTGCGACCAGCCCTTCCTTCCTTGCAATCTCCATGACGTATTCGCTGGCATCGCGGGTGGCTAGCGCCAGACGCTTGATGTCGGCATCGTCGGGGCAGATCAGCGGCCATTCGAACTTCATCATCAGGGCGCAGGAGGGCACCGGCGCGACGATGTCCCAGCCCTTGTCGACATAGGGCAGCAGCGCGGCGGCGACCTGCCTCGCGCGCTTGGTCACCTCGGCCAGATCGCCCTGCTCCATGTAGGGCATGCCGCAGCAGGCCGGATGCAGCACTTCGACCTCCACGCCGTTGTGTGCCAGCACCTGGCGGGTGGCTTCGCCGATGGCGGCATCGTTCCAGTTGGAAAAGCAGGTGGCGTAGAGCACGGCCTTGCGTCCGGCGGCGGGGGCTTCCTTGTTGGCCTTGACCGGTGCGGCCTTTGCGCTGGCAACGAAGCTCTTCGGGTTGAAGGCGGGCAGTTCGGCCTTGCGGTCGATGCCGGCGACCTTCTCCATGATCGGGCGGGTCAGGCCGTTGTCTCGTCTGCAGGCCCAGTTGGCGAGTGGCGAGAAGGTGGTGCCGAGTTTGCCGTTGCCGTCGGTGTCGGCAAGTTTCTTGTCCATCGCGCCGACTTCGCCGCGGCGAAATTCCGCATGGCGCACGCGCAGCATCAGATGGGGGAAATCCAGGTCGAACTCATGGGGCGGCACGTAGGGGCACTTCGTCATGAAGCACATGTCGCACAACGTACAGGCGTCGATGACGGGTTTGAAGTCCTTGCTGTCGACGCTGTCGAGTTCGCCGGTGGGCGCCTCATCGATCAGGTCGAACAGCCGGGGGAAGGAATCGCACAGGTTGAAGCAGCGTCGGCAGCCGTGACAGACGTCGAAGACGCGGCGCAGCTCGGCATCGATCCTGTCGGGATCGACGAACGCCGGGTCCTGCCAGGCGATGGCATGGCGGGTCGGGGCGTCGAGGCTGCCTTCGCGTGCGGTCATGGCCGGCACTCCTGTACTAGGGGAAGCGGGATGTTCTGGGCGCCCGGTGGGCCGGAACGCGGCCGCCTGCATGGCGGCTGTGCGAGGGGAGGGAGCCCGCCGCTGCGGACTCCCTCGACCTCACGATCGAACGGGAACGGCCGGGGCCGCTCCCCCCGGGATCACTGACCCAGGGTGTCGAAGGCCTTCTGGAAGCGGCCGGCGTGGCTCTTCTCGGCCTTGGCCAGCGTCTCGAACCAGTCGGCGATCTCGTCGAAACCCTCGTCACGCGCGGTACGCGCCATGCCCGGGTACATGTCGGTGTACTCGTGGGTCTCGCCCGCGATCGCGGCCTTCAGGTTCTTGTCGGTCGAGCCGATCGGCTCGCCGGTCGCGGGATCGCCCGGCTCCTCGAGGAACTCGAGATGGCCGTGGGCATGGCCCGTCTCGCCCTCGGCGGTCGAACGGAACACCGCGGCAACGTCGTTGTAGCCTTCGACGTCGGCCTTCTGTGCGAAATAGAGATAGCGGCGGTTGGCCTGGCTTTCGCCGGCAAACGCGGCCTTCAGGTTGTCTTCGGTCTTGGAACCGGCAAGTGCCATGGTGTTTCTCCCTGATGTCTGAGGCTCCGGCGCAAGCCGAAGCAAACCAGCGCCCGCGCGTACGGCGGGCACAGTCTTTATCTGGAACTATTCTAAGGTAATTGCAACCCCGGACCGGGGCTTTTTTCGCCGCGGGGCGGCGCCGGTTCAGACGCGCGCGGGCGTCACACGCACCACGACCTCAACGTCTTCCACCCGCGTACCCTCGGGCGCTTCGGGCAGGCGGCCCACCGAGATGGCATCGCCATGAATATCGGCCAGTTCATGGGTATGGGTATTGAAGAAGTGATGGTGGCGGCTGGTGTTGGTGTCGAAATAGGCGCGGCCCGAATCGACCACGACCTCGCGCAACAGCCCGGCCTGGGTGAACTGGTGCAGCGTGTTGTAGACGGTCGCAAGCGACACCTGGGTGCCGCCGACCATGGCCTCGCGATGCAGTCCTTCGGCGGTGACATGGCGGTCACCGCTGCCGAACAGGAGTCCGGCCAGCTCTTCCCGCTGGCGCGTGGGACGCAGGCCACAGGCGCGCAGACGCTCGCGGATGGCTTCGGCGGAGGTATCGTATGGCATCGTCATGACGGATATATAGTTGTATCTTGGAATTAGTACAAGGTAGCGGCGATCACATCTCGCGCATCAACGCCACGGTTCGTGCCACGCCTTCTTCCAGGCCGACATGATGCAACGGGCCGATCAGTGCCTCAAGCGGGGCGGTGTCGGCAGGCAGCGGCTCGCGGAAGCTGCCGCCGGTGGGCGGCGTGATGGCACAACCGGGCACGACCCTGGCAAGCACGGCCATCAGGTCGTTTTCGTCGGTCACCTCGGTGGTCAGGTCGCAGGCGTGGAAACCCTCGACCTCCAGCGCGGCGCAGCGGGCGAAGGCCTCGGCGATCTCCTCGACGTATTCGACGCGGTGGCGCCAACCGGTGGCCATGGCGTGGGGCCTTCCGGCAACGACGTCGGCGATGGCCGCGTTGACGAAGGCCGTGGCCCCGACCTCGCGGCCGGGACCGTAGACCACGGCAGGGCGCAGGCCGATGCTAGCGATGCCGCGGTCGCGCCAGCGCGTTGCGGCATATTCCTCGTTCCAGTGCTTGAAGGTGCCGTAGACCGTGAACAGGGCGCCGTCGGCGGCCCGCCCCGTCGCAGCGCCCGAACTGGCGTAGACGACATGGCGGCAGCCCGCATCGGCCGCGGCCTCCATGACATTGATGTGGCCGATGACGTTGATGCGGGCGCCGGTCACCGGATCGTCCTTGCACACCGGGATCGGCACGGCGGCAAGGTGGAGGACCACGTCGGGTCGGGCCTCCCCGATCACGCGGGAGACCGTGGCGGTGTCGGCAATGTCGCCGGCCTGCCAGACGACGGCCG
>JAQCLG010000026.1 GCA_027592745.1 Pseudomonadota bacterium
GCGAGACGCGAAGGTGGGCCAGTACCTCCCGTATCTGCTGGCGCGGGAGGAGGCGCGGGCGGCAGGGGCGGACGACGCGTTGCTGTTGAACTACGCCGGGCATGTGGCCGAGGCGTCGACCTCCAACGTCATCCTCGTCATCGATGGCGCGCTGGTGACCCCGGACGCCTCGTCGGGGGCGCTGCCGGGGATCACCGCTGCCGCTGTGGTCGAGGTAGCGCGTGACCTCGGGATCCGCGCCGGTGAGGCAGCGGTGACCCTAGAGCATGTCCTGCACGCCAGTGCCGTGCTGCTCACCAGCAGTGTCGTCGGGATCCGCGAGGTCGAGGCGATTGAGGGTGGTGACGCGCCGACTCGCGTGCGGTGGGAGCGTGCGGACACGCCCGCGTCACCTGTCGCGCGGCTACGCGAGGCCTACGAGATGCTGGTACTTCGAGAGTGTCCTTCCACGCCGTGATTGCGCTCTTCGCGCGAATGTTCACTGCACATTCTCTCCTCCGTCAGCATTTCGTCAGCCGAGGTAAACGGGGCGATTTCGCCCCCTTCGTATACTTGCAGCCGTTACCAGTGCCCCGGCAACGGGGACACAGGCGGCTGGTACACGACCCCGGATCCATCGTGGACATCTTGCGGAACACCCTCCGCGGGGCGCTAGCGTTGTGATCCTCCATCGGGAATCTGGGAGGACGGGCGTCCGGCGTTGCCGGGGGCCGTGGCATGCAACGGAACAATCCGGTCGAGGGCCGCGGTGCCTGGGGCAGCGCACGCATCCTCCTCATCGAAGATGACAATCGCATCCGCGACATCGTCGCGTCTTCCCTCCAGAGCATCGGATGGGATTGCACCTCGGTGGGCTCCGGTGAGGATGCCCTCACTGCATTCGCCCGCGGTCCATTCGACCTCGTGCTGCTGGACCTGGGTCTGCCGGGGATCTCCGGCATTGACGTCCTGCGTCAGATCCGATCGCGCTCGGACGTGCCGGTCCTGGTGATGACCGCAGCCGGCGGACTGGACGCCTTCGATGGGAAACACGCGCTCCTGCGCTGCGGCTATACCGGCCGGGAACGGCAGGCGACCGCCGACGCCCTGCTCCTGGTCACCGCGCGCCTGCCGCAGGAAACGCTCTACCGCGATCTGGTTGCCCATCCGCAGGTCGTCGCAGGCGAAGGCCCGGCGGTGGTGCGCATCGGCGACTGCGAGGCGCCGGGGCTGATCGCCCATGCGGTCTATGCCGGCCACCGCTTCGCGCGCGAGTTCGACATGACCGAGCGTGATCGTGCCGCCGTGCCGCGCGACGGCGTGGCGACGGCCCTCCAGTGAACCACGGAGAAACCATGGACCAGCCGGACTATCGCGACACGTTATGCCGCTACTTCGAGGAGGAGATCGAGGGCGAGGGTTACTTCCTCGAACTTGCCGAACGCAGCAGCGGCGAGGAAGCCGAAAAGCTGCGCCTGCTGGCCGCGGTCGAGCGCGAGGCGGCCAACGCCGTCGCGCCGCTGCTCGACCGCCATGGCCTCGTGCCGCGCCCCGATGCCGAACTGCTGGCCTCGGGCCGGCGACAGGCGCAGAAGGCATTGCCGCTCGACTGGGCCGCCTTCATCGACGACATGGAGCGGCGTTATCCCGACTACATGCCGGCCTTCGCCCTACTCGAGCGCCTGGGACCCGACGAGGACCAGCCGGCGCTGCGCCGCCTGACCGAACACGAAGTCGAGGTGATCGACTTTGCCGGGCGCGAGCGCGCGGGCGACCCCGCGAGCACCGCGCCGCTGCTGCGCTACCTCGAAGGTCCGGCCCGCGCTCAGCTCAAGTAGTCGGCGTCCTCGCGCACCTCGATCAGGGTCGGGCCGTCGGCCTTGAAGGCGTCCTTGATCGCCCCGGTCAGGCCCTTGAGCGACTTGGGCCGTTTGGCGCCCGCGCCGAAGGCCTTAGCCAAGGCCAGGAAGTCCGGGTTGCGCCCGGGCTCGACGCCCAGCGGCTTGATGTCGCGCTCGATCATGCCCTGCTTGATCTGGCCCAGGCCGTCGTTGTTCCACAGCAGGATCGGCAGCGGCACCTTCTCGTCGACCGCCGTCGCCAGTTCCTGCACCGTGAACAGGAACCCGGCGTCGCCCGCCATCGCCACGCCGTCGCGCCCGGGCACGCCGAGCTTGGCGCCGATCGCCGAGGGCATGGCCGAACCCAGGGTGCAGTAGCCATTGGGATGGGTGTAGCTGCGCGGCATCGAGGTCTGCCAGTAGGTGTTGCCGAAATAGGCGATCTGCGTGGCGTCGGTGATCAGCCAGCCATCCTCGGGGATCGCCTCGCGCGTGGCGTCCAGCACCTTGGCGAGCTTCTTGGCGCGCTTGCCCTTCATCATGTCGGCCATGACCTTCTTCCTCAGGTCGGCCACCACCCGGCTGCCGCCGAAGCCGCGCTTGCCGTCGTTGTTGGCCGGCAGCGCCTCGGCGAGCATGGCCATGGAGGCGCCGGCATCGCCCAGCACGGCGACCTCAGGGCTATAGTCGCGCGACAGGTTCGCGGGATCGATGTCGATGCGGATCAGCTTTCCCTTGGGCGCGAGGAAATCCTTCTCGGCCCAGATGTCGGTCTCCGACATCTCGGTGCCCACGGCGATCAGCACGTCGGCTTCCTCGACCAGCTTGTGGGCGTGGGGCGAGGTCAGGCACGAACCGGCGTTGAGCGGATGGTGCTCGGGCAGGGCGCCCTTGCCGGCGATGGTCAGGATGACCAGAGCACCCATCTTCTCGGCCAGCGCCCGCAAGGCCCCGCCGGCGTCGATGGCGCCGCCGCCGGCGATGATGACCGGCGTCTTCGCCTTGGCCGCGACAACGGCGGCGCGTTCGATGGTGATGGCGTCGGGCCGGGGCGGGCCGGCCACGGGCGAGGGACGGGTCGCGAACTCGGCGGCCTCGGCGATCTTGTCGATCGGCAGTTCGATGTAGCAGGGACGCGGGCGACCGGCGCGGAAGGTCTCGAAGGCGCGGTTGATCGCGCCGGGGATCGAGCGGCCGTCGAAGATGGTCTGGGCGAAGGCGGCCAGCGGCGCGATCGCGGCGCGCTGGTCGGTGATCTCGTGCAGACGGCCGCGCCCGGCACCCAGGTCGTCGCTGCCGTTGGTGCTCGCGATCACCAGCATCGGCTGGCTGTCGGCAAAGGCGTTGCCCATGGCGGTGGCGATGTTGGTCACACCCGGCCCGGTGATGACGCAGCACACGGCGGGTTTGCCCGAGATGCGGGCGTAGCCGTCGGCCATGAAGCCGCCGCCCTGTTCGTGGCGGAACAGGACATGGCGCATGTCGCTGTCGCCGATGCCGCGGTAGTACTCCAGCGTGTGGACGCCCGGCATGCCGAACACCGTGTCGATACCGTAGCCGTGGACAAGCTGCATCAGCGCCTGTCCGCGGGTGAGATTGCTGCTCATGGGATTCCTCGTGTGCCTGTCGGGCGCCTCGGGGCGCGGTCTCATCTTCGGGACGGCGGCGCTGCAATGTCAATGCGCCGCCGCAGCCTGCAGGTTCATACCAAGCGCCGGCGCCCGCTCCCCGGGCCTGGCTTTTCGCGGCAGGGGCCGCGGCGCGCAGTCGCAACCTGGTATCAGGCCATGCGGGCGCCCAGCCGGTCGGCCAGCCAGGTCGCCACGGCCTCGCGCACGCCGGACCGCCGCGTGCCCTGCGGCAGCATGAGGAAATAGGCCCCCGGCGCGGCGACCCGGACATCGAAGGGCGCGACCAGGCGGCCGGCGGCAAGATCGGCATCGGCCAGGACGGTGTCGCCCAGGGCGATGCCCAGGCCGTCGACCGCCGCACCCAGCGACAGGCTGGCATTGCCCAGGCGCATGTGGCGCAGGTCGGTGTTGTCGTCGAGCCCGGCCGCGGCCATCCAGCGCCGCCAGCCGGTGCCGTCGTCGTCATGCAGGATGGCGTGGCGGGCAATCTCCTGGGGCCGGCGCACGGCGCGCGGCCCGTGGGACAGCCGCGGGCTCATGACCGGAAAGAACGAGATCGCCGGCAGGCAGACCGTGCCGGGCAGGTCGGCATCGGGCCGGCCGTAGGCGATGACGATGTCGGCATCGCGCGGGGCGGCACGCTGACGCGGATCGAACCAGGCAAGGTCCTGGGCCGGTGCAAGGTCGATGGCGACACCGGGATGGCGCTCCAGCAGCGCGGTCATCTCGGGCACCAGCCACTTGGCCGCCAGGGCCGGGGCGCAGGCGATGGTGACCTGTTCGGCCGCACCGTCGTGGGCAAGGCCGGCGGTCGCCTCGGCGATGCGGTCGAGGCTTTCGCTGAGGACCGGCAGCAGGCGCTGGCCCGCCGGTGTCAGGGCGATGCGGTTGCCGGTGCGGCGCAGCAGTGCGGTGCCCAGGCTTTCCTCGAGGTGGCGGATCTGGTGGCTCACCGCGCCGTGGGTGACGTTGAGCTCGCCCGCCGCCCGCGCGATGTGCAGGTGGCGCGCGGCGGCCTCGAAGGCGCGCAGGGCATTGAGCGGGGGCAGGCGGCGCATCTTTCGCTCCGGAGGGTCCAGAGATAATCTATCTCACGCAGGGTCGGAATTCTTCTCCCTTGCGCGCAAGCCGGCCGCGCCCGAACCTCGACCCAGCATCCAGACACATGAGGACCGCCATGAACCCGCTGCGCGCTCGTAATCCCCAGGGCAACACGCCCGTCCTTTCCGAATGGGGCTGCAATTCCGAATACGGCAACCTGACCGACGTGTTGCTCAGCCCGGCCGACAACTACAAGTGGCTGCCGACCAGCTCGATCTCCAAGGCGACGCTGAAGCGCGGCGACGCCTTCGACCACCAGCTCGCCATGAAGCAGCACCGCGAGATGGTCGATGCCTACGAATCGGCCGGCGTGCGCGTCCACTGGCTCGAGCAGGACGAGGAACTGCCCTACCAGGTCTATGCCCGCGATTCCTCGTTCATGACGCCCTACGGCGCGGTCGTCACGCAGATGGCCCAGTGGTGGCGGCGCGGCGAATACGGCCCGGTGGTGCGCTTCTACATGGAAAAGGGCATTCCGATTTATGACATGGTGACCGCCGGTTCCTTCGAGGGCGGCGACTTCGACATCATCGAGCCCGGCTGCGTCCTGATCGGCTGGTGCGGCGAGCGCACCCAGGAACAGTCGGCCCAGCAGGTCCGCAAGTGGTTCGAGAAGGAAGGCTGGGAGGTCCGCATTGCGCCGATCGCCGAGCATTACGTCCACATCGACCTAATGGTCTGCATGCTGGCCGAGAAGCTCTGCGCGGTCTGCCCCGACACCACCGACCCCGAGATCATCGCCTGGCTGAAGTCCAAGAAGATCGAGCTGGTCGAGGTCAACTACCAGGACACCATGGCGCTGGCCTGCAACGTCATGTCGCTGGGCAACGACAAGATCCTCGCCCCGGCCCATGCCAAGGACCTCAACGCCAAGCTGCGCGCCCACGGCTTCGAGGTCTTCGATCCCGAGGTCGACGTCTTCACCCGCGGCGGCGGCGGCGTCCACTGCATGGCCCAGGCCCTGCGCCGCGACCCCGCCTGACCGGCTTCCGGGCGGCGCAGGCTCGCGCCGCCCGGTTTTCCGCCCCTGTGCCGGGGCGATTCGCCTGCGTCCGGGGCGGGTTCGGGCTGTGGTTGACGCCCGCTGTTGCCGTCCTTGCCGCCCCGGGGGGCCAGACGGCCCATCGGACCCTCCCGGCCAGCAGGCTGCAGGGCGCGTGATGCACCCGGTCCCCCGGGATGCCGGATCCCGCGTGTTTGAGACCTTCTTCAATGAAATCAATGGGTTGAGACGCTCCTCACTGCACGCAGTGACAGGATGAGAGGTCAATCTGCCTCGTATCGGGACAGATTGTCACCGCGTGCACGGCAGCCGACGGGGTGAGAGGCGCGCGCCTGGCAAGGGACATGTTCTCTCCATTGACACCCGGCCGCTGCACCGATTGGCCGGACCACCTAGGGAGAAGTTCCATGGCCAAGGCCGCTGCAAAGTCCACCAACATCGCCAACGAAGCCGTCCGTCGCGCTGCCACCAAGGCGGAGGCGATGTACCAGTTCAAGATCTGCACCGGCCTGGCCGTGGCCTCGGGCCTGATTGGCACCGTCAGCGCCCTGATGATGCACAACGCCATCTGAAGCCGTTGCGCACCGGCCGGTGACCGCAATCACAGGCGGAGCGCGCGTCACCTCCCATATCAGGGTTACAAGGAGGGACGCGGTCGTCCTTCGCCCGAACCGAGAGGATGGATCGCCGTGGAATCAGTCAGACGCAACGACACGCATGCAACGACCCGTCTGGTCGGAGGCCGCGACGACAGGCGCCAGGTCGCCATGACCTTCGCCCTGACCGTGGTCGGCGCCATGGCCGGCATGATCGGCGCGATCGGCCTCCACGGCCTGTGAAGCCGGCGCCTCAGGCCCGGTAGTCGACCCCGGGCAGCACGCAGAGCATCTCGAACAGCATGTTGGCGCCGGTCAGCGCCGTGTTGCCGTGGGGATCGTAGGGCGGCGAAACCTCCACCAGGTCGCCCCCCACGATGTCCAGGCCGCGGCAGCCGCGGATGATCTCCAGCCCCTGGCTGGTCGTCAGCCCGGCAATCTCGGGCGTTCCCGTGCCCGGCGCAAAGGCCGGATCCAGCCCGTCGATGTCGAAGGAGATGTAGACGGGGCCGCCGCCGACCTTCTCGCGCACCTCGGCCATCAGCGGCTCGAGCGAGCGCATCCAGCATTCCTCCGCCTGCACCACCCGGAAACCCTGCTGCACCGGCCAGTCGAAGTCCTCGGCGGCGTAGCCCGAGCCGCGCAGGCCGATCTGGACCGTACGGTTGCCGTCGAGGATGCCCTCCTCGACCAGGCGGCGGAACGGCGTGCCATGGGCGATCTTCTCGCCGAACATGGTGTCGTTGACGTCGGCATGGGCATCGACATGGACCAGGCCCATCGGGCCATGTTTCTTGAACAGCGAGCGCAGTATCGGCAGCACGATGGTGTGGTCGCCGCCCAGGGTCAGCGGGCGCGCGCCGTGCGCCACGACCTTCTCGTCGTAGAACGCCGTGATGATGTCCATGCATTTGGGCAGGTTGAAGGTGTTGATCGCCACGTCGCCGATGTCGGCGACCTGTAGGCTGTCGAAGGGCGCGGCGCGTGTCGCCATGTTGTAGGGGCGCAGCAGGCAGGATTCGGCCCGGATCTGGCGCGGGCCATGGCGCGATCCGGCCCGGTTGGAGGTGCCGATGTCGAGCGGCACGCCGACGAAGCAGGCATCCAGCCCCTGCGCGTCCTCCTGCGTGGGCAGGCGCATCATGGTCGCCGGGCCGCCGAATCGGGGCATCTGGTTGCCGCCCAGCGGCTGGTTGAGGGTGCGGCTCATGGCGTCGTCTCCGGGGTTGGCACGGGCCCTGTTTAGCGCCGGCGGGATTGCTTTGCATCCCTGCAGAGATGTTACTGCGGCTGATTTCCTCCAGTATCCACTTCCCCTGTGCCCAGACGCTGACCTCGCCGCGTGGCTACTTCGTGATCTGCCCGCGGGAACGCGCGCAGGAGCCCAAGATCGCGCGCTTTCGTGCGTGGCTGCTCGATCAAGCCTTGCGGGATCGCGAGCGATTGGCGAACCTCGCTCCGGTTGCAGGGGGAGTCTGATGCATGGCGGGCAGTGGCATCATGATCGTGACCGGCGGCAGCCGGGGGATCGGCGCGGGCATCGCCCGCCTGGCCGGCCGCCAGGTTTACGACGTCTGCGTCAACTATACCGCCGCGGCCGACCGCGCCGAGGCGGTGGCCGGCGAGATCCGCGCCTAGGGCGTGCGCGCCATCGCGGTCCAGGCCGACGTCGCCAGCCCGGCCGATGTCGAGCGCCTGTTCGCCGAGACCGACCGCCAGCTCGGCCCGGTCGACGTTCTGGTCAACAACGCGGCGATCTCGATCGAGTCGCCGATCGCCGATCAGGATGCCGACACCGTGCGCCGCATCATCGATACCAATCTGCTCGGGCCGGCCATGACCTGCCAGCAGGCGATCCGGCGCATGTCGACGCGGCGCGGCGGCAGGGGCGGCTACATCTGCGGTGACGACTGGGGCTGGAAGGACGAACAGGGCCGCACCAGCGTGCGCGATGCCGTGCTTGCCTACCTGCAGATGCAGCCGGTCGATTTCGTCCACGTGCGCAACGGCCAGATCCTGATCCGCCGGCCGTGAACGCCTGATCCGGCCGGTTGCCGGGCGGCCCTCAGCCGCCGCCCTGGGCCTGGATCCGGGCGACCAGGGCGTCGTCGATCTCCGCGGCCCTCTGGTAGGCCGGACGGGCGGCAAGCCTCAGCCAGTACGTCTCGAAGGCCGGGCGTTTGTCGATCGTGCCGAACATCATGCCGAAGCCCAGTTGCGCGCCGAGATAGACATCCGCGGCGCTGAAGTCGGGACCGGCGATGTGGCCGCCGTCCTGCAACGCACCTTCCAGGGCGTCGAGCACGGCGCCATAGGTGCCGTAGCCCATCATGCGTTCGTGCTCCTCGGGCACCTCGAAACCCATGGCCCGGTTGGTCACCGATGCCTCGACCGGCCCGGCGGCGAAGAACAGCCAGCGGTAGTAGGCGGCGCGATCGGCCGGTGCCGGCGCCAGCCCGGCCTGGGGAAAGGCATCGGCCAGATAGGCGCAGATCGCCGCGGTCTCGGTCACCACCTTGCCGTCATGCATCAGCGCCGGCACCTTGCCCATCGGGTTGATCGCCCGGTAACGCTCCGACTTCATCGCCGGGCCGTAACCCACCAGCTCCACGTCGTAGGGCTGGCCGACCTCCTCCAGCATCCAGCGCGCCACGCGGCCGCGCGACATCGGATGGCTGTAGAGGACAAGTGCGCTGCTCATGGCATCGGCTTCCCTTGGCGTGGTCGTTCGGGGCTCAGCGCCCCTTGAAGACCGGTTCGCGTTTCTCGGCGAAGGCGCGGGGGCCTTCCTTGGCGTCCTCGGAATCGAGCATCGCCTGGTAGATCGGCAGGCTGCCGTCGCGCAGGGCGGCAAAGCAGTCGGGGATGGAGAGGTGCATGGTGTGGCGCACCGCCGCCTTGGTCGCCTGCAGCGCGAGCGGGCCGCCCTTGGCCAGGTGGTCGGCCATCTCGCGGGCGCGCTCCATCAGCTTGTCGGGTTCGACTATCTCGTTGATCAGGCCCCAGCGCAGCGCCTCCTCGGCATTCACCCGGCGGCCCGACAGCAGCACGTCCATGGCGATGGCATGGGGCAGGCGGCGCGGCAGGATCTGGATCGCGCCTGCATCGGCGACGAAGCCGCGATGGACGTCGGGCACGAAGAAGGTGGCATGCGGCACGGCGTATTGGATGTCGCAACTGAGCGCGATCTCCCAGCCGCCGCCGACGGCATAACCGTTGATCGCGGCGATCACCGGCTTGTAGAGGCTCCACAACTCGGTGATGCCGGCAAAGCCGCCCTCGTTCTTGTAGTCGATGCTGTCGGTCGCCCCGCTTTCCTTGGCGTCGATCTCGGCCGCACCCTCCTTGAGGTCCCAGCCCGGCGAGAAGAACTTGCTCCCCGAACCGGTGACGATGCCGACCAGCAGGTCGGGGTCGTCGCGCAGGGTGGTGAAGGCCTTCGACAGGCCCTCGGTGACCTTGCGGCCGATGGCGTTGGCCGGCGGGTTGTCGATGGTGATCTCGAGAACCTTGCCGCGGCGGACGGTATGGACGACCTCGTTGCTCATCTTTCTCTCCCTTCAGACTTTGCGGATCAGGGCATCGACGGCGACGACGCCTTGCCCTTCCGGCAGAACGAACAGCGGATTGACGTCGAGTTCGGCGAGGCTCGCGCGGTTGGCATCGGCGTAGGCCGCCACCGCCTTGATCGCCTGGACCAGCGCCTCGCGGTCGCCCCTGGGGCCGCCGCGGAAGCCGTCGAGCAGCCTGGCGATCTTGAGGCCGTCGATGGCTGCCCGGATGTCGTCCTCGTGGGCGGGCAGCAGTAGCGTGGCGGCGTCCTTGTAGAGTTCGACCAGCACGCCGCCGGCACCGATCACCAGCACGGGGCCGAATTCCTCCGAACGGGTGATGCCGACGATCATCTCGGCGACCGGCCTGGGCGCCATCGGCTCGACCAGCACCCTGTCCACGCGCAGGCGCTCGGCCATGTCGCGCGCGGCCGCCGCGACTAGTTCGGGCGTCGTCAGGTTCAGCGCGACGCCGCCGACATCGGTCTTGTGCAGGATGGTGTCCGACAGCAGCTTCACGGCGACGGGAAAGCCGATCGCCTCGGCTGCCTGCGCGGCCTGCGCGATCGTCGCGGTGCGGCCGGCCGGCACGGGCAGGCCGTAGGCGGCCAGTTCCTGCTTGCCCTGCCATTCGTCCAGCGCGCGGGGTTCGCCCGCCAGCGGCCGGACGTCGGGCAGGGCATGGCTGTCGAGTTCGGCGCGGGCGAGAAGCTGCTGGCGCCGCTCGCCGAAGGCGGCGGTACGCGCCACCGCACCGACACCCTCGCGGATGCCCTGCAGCGCGGCGATGCCGTCCTCGTGGCTCCACTTGCGCATTTCGGCGTTGGAGGCCTCTGGCATCACCGAACAATAGGCGACGGGCACGCCGGCACGACGGCCGGCATCGCGGGTGGCGTGGACCACCGCGTCGGTCTCGTGCTTGTGCGCGTTCTTGATCTCCGACGGGGAGTCGACGATCAGCAGGCCGGCATCGACCCCCTCGCGCAGCAGGACGTGGAAGAGTTCCACCAGGACCTTGTAGTTGCCCCAGAAGTTGGTGTTGTAGTCGAAGGGGTTGGTGACGTTGGCGAACTCCGGCATCACCGCGCGCAATTCCTTGAACTGCTGCGGATTGGGCTGGGGCAGGATGACGCCGAGCGGATCGCCGAGGTCCGCGACCGTCTCGGAATCGCCGCCCGAACAGGTGAAGACGGCAAGGCGGCGCCCCTTGGGCACGCCGGTGACGGTGATGTACTTGGCGGTCTCGAGCAGTTCGACCGGGGTCGAGACGCGGATGATGCCCAGCCGGTCGAACAGCGCCTGGTAGAGCGAATCGTCGCCCGCCAGCGAGGCGGTGTGGGACAGCGCCATCTTCTTGCCGAGTTCGGAGACGCCCGATTTGATCGCGATGATCGGCTTGCCCGCCTTCAGCGCCCGCAGGGCGACGCGGCTGAAGTGGGGCACATCGGGAATGGCCTCGACGAACAGTGCAAAACAGGTGATCGCCGGGTTGTCGATCAGCACATCGACGAAATCGGCGGTGTCGAGCACCGCCTGGTTGCCGCAGGAGATGACATAGGCCAGTTCGGCGCTGCGCTGGTTGTTGGAGACGTTGATGCACAGGTTGCCGCTCTGGGCGATGAAGGCGCAGCCGCGCTCGACGCGCTCGCCCGAGGAGGCGATGGCGAGCAGCGGCACGCCGTGCAGGAAGTTGTTGATGCCGTAGCAGTTGGGACCGACTAGGGCCATGTCGCCGGCATTGGCGCGCAGTTCGTCCTCCAGCGCGGGGCCGACGCCGCCGACTTCGGAGTAGCCCGCAGCGTAGCAGATCGCCCCGCCGGCGCCGCGCGCGGCCAGGCTCCTGACCACCTGGTTGGTCATTTCGCGGTTGACCGCGATGAAGGTCGCATCGGGCGCACCCGGCAGGTCCTCGACCGTGGGGTAGCACCTCGCCCCGCCGATGGTTTCGTACTTCGGGTTTACCACCCAGACCTCGCCGTCGAAGCCCAGGCGGCGGTTGTACTGGATGGTGTTTTCGAGGAAGGCGCCGCCGACGTAACACACGGTGCGGGGATTGAGGGCGCGCTTGAGGTTCTCGCGGCGACGTTCGTTGAGCATGGTGGTGATCCGAAAGGTGAGGGGCGTGTGCCCTACTTCTAGGGTTTCATGGCCGCCCAGTCGGCGTCCGACATCTTGCGCAGGAAGTTGAACTGACCGGCGCCCTGCAGCCACTCGCCGCCGTCGATGGTGACGACCTCGCCGTTGATATAAGCAGAGCCGTCGCACATCAGGAAGCTCGCCAGGTTGGCCAGTTCGATGTGTTCGCCCACGCCCCCAGCGGCACGCTGGCGGCACCCATGCCGTCCTCGGCCAGTTCGCCCGACTTCGGCATCAGTCGGTCCCAGGCGCCGGGGGTGGGGAAGGGGCCGGGCGCGATGGCGTTGAGCCGGATACCGCGGCCACCCCATTCCACGGCCAGGCTGCGCGTCATCGCCAGCACGCCTGCCTTGGCCATCGCCGAGGGCACGACATAGGCCGAACCCGTCCAGGCATAGGTCGTGATGATCGACAGCACGGTGCCGGGGCGCTCCTGCGCCAGCCAGCGCTTGCCGCAGGCCAGGGTCACATGGGAGGTGCCGTGCAACACGATGTTGAGCACCGCATCGACGGCGCGGTGGGAGAGTTCCTCGGTCTTCGAGATGAACTTGCCCGCGGCGTTGTTGACCAGCCCGTCGAGCGGACCCTCGGCCCAGATGGATTCGACCATGGCCTCGACACCCTCGGCGTCGCGGATGTCGATCTGGCGCACGGCGACGCTGCCGCCGGTCTCGCCGGAGACCTCGCGCGCGGTCGCCTCGAGCACTTCCAGGCGCCGGCCGCAGAACACGATCCCGGCGCCCAGTTCGGAAAAGCGCCGCACCATCGCCTTGCCCAGCCCGGTGCCGCCGCCGGTCACCAGGAACTTCTTGCCCTTCAGCAGGCCGCTTTCGAACATCGCACCGTCCGTCCTCTTCCAGTCCCATATCTCCTCATCCCTGCGAAAGCAGGGGTCCAGAGCCACACGCTCTGCGCCGGCGTCCGCCACCCTGGATCCCTGCTTTCGCAGGGATGAGGAAAGGTTGTGTGGCGCTTCAGCCCCGCTGCTCGTAGGGGCGCAGCAGGTCGCGGCTGATGATGTGGCGCTGGATCTCGCTGGTGCCTTCCCAGATGCGCTCGACGCGGGCGTCGCGCCAGAAGCGCTGGACCGGCAGCTCCATCATCATGCCCATGCCGCCGAAGATCTGCACCGTGTGGTCGACCACGCGGCCCAGGACCTCGCTGGCAAACAGCTTGCACATGCTGGCGTCGGTCCTGGTGCAGGTGCCCTGGTCGAGCTTCCAGGCGACGTTGAGCGTCATCAGCTCGGCGGCGCGGATCTCGGTCGCCATGTCGGCAATCTTGAAGCTGACCCCCTGGAAGCGGCTGATGGTCTGGCCGAAGGCCTTGCGGCTGGCCGCCCATTCGTTGGCCATGGTCATGGCCCGCTTGGCCCGGCCGACGCAGTTGGCCGCCATGGAGACGCGGCCGGCATAGAGCCAGTCGTTGGCGACGTCGAAGCCCTTGCCTTCCTCGTCGAGGATCTGGTTGTCGTGCACGCGCACGTTGTCGAAGGTCAGGTCGGTCGGGTTGTAGCCCCGCATGCAGACCGCTTCCATCTTGCGCACGTCGAAGCCGGGAGTGCCCTTGTCGACCAGGAAGCTGGTGATGCGCTTGACCGTGCCGCGCGGCGTCTCGTTCTCGCCCGTCACGCACATCACGATGAAGAAATCGGCGAGGTCGCCCTCGCTGATGAAGTGCTTGCGACCGTTGATCACCCAGTGGTCGCCGTCCTTCACGGCGCGGGTCTGGATGTTGCGGGCATCCGATCCGGCGCCCGGCTCGGTCAGCGCGAAGGCTTCCTTGCGTTCGCCGGCCAGCGCTGGCTTGAGCCAGCGTTCGATCTGCTCGCCCTTGCACTTGGTCAGGATGTGGGTCGGCCCGCCGGCACACACCGCCAGGGCTGCCGAGCTGCTGCCCATTTCGAAGGCGATCAGCGCCGAGGTGACTGCGTCGAGGCCCAGGCCGCCCCATTCCTCGGGCAGGTGCTTAAGGTAGAGGCCCGCCTCGATGGCGGCCTTGCGCACCTTCGCCTCGATCTGCGGCGGCACGTAGCCCAGCTTCTCGACCTCCTCCTCATGGGGCGCCATCTCCCTGGCGATGAAGGCCCGCACGGAATCGATCAGCATCACCTGCTCGTCGGTCGGCGTGAAATCGAGCATCAGCGCATTCCTTTGATGATCGGTTTCCCTCTCCCCTTGTGGGGGAGGGTTGCGCAGCCTTGGTGCGGCGCAGCCGCGCCTAGGCGAAGCTGGGTGAGGGGGAAGCGTCGAGACGCCCTGCGTGGTTTTTCTCCGCGCTGCCGCGCGTAAGACCCCTCACCCCGACCCTCTCCCACAAGGGGAGAGGGGACAGTGTTGTGGAACCGGTGCATCCTTCAGGCCTCCAGCGGGCGCAGGATGGAACGGCTGATGATGTGGCGCTGCACCTCGCTGGTGCCCTCCCAGATGCGCTCGATGCGCGCATCGCGCCACAGGCGCCCGACGGGGAAGTCGCTCATCATGCCCATGCCGCCGTAGATCTGGACCGCCTCGTCGGTGGTGCGCCCCAGCATCTCGCTGGCGTAGAGCTTGGCCATGGCGGCGTCGGCGTCGGTAAGGTTGCCCTGATCCAGGCGCCAGGCGGCATTGAAGGTCAGCCATTCGGCGGCGGCCAGCTCGGTCTCCATGTCGGCAAGCTTGAAGGAGACGCCCTGGAAACGGCCGATCTCCTGGCCGAACTGCTTCCTCGTGGCGGCCCACTCCATGGACATGTCGATGGCGCGGCGCGCCTTGCCGCAGCAGTTGGCCGCGACCATCACGCGGCCGGGCACCAGCCACTCGCCGGCGACCTCGAAGCCCTTGCCTTCCTCGCCCAGGATCTGGCTTTCGGGCAGGCGGCAATCATCGAAGTAGATGTTGTTGACGTTGTGGCCGGGGTTGCCGATCGGCTTGCTGCCCAGGCTGATCTCCATGCCGGGCGTGCCCTTGTCGATCAGGAAGGCGGTGATGCGGCTCCTCCTGCCGCGCGGCGTCTCGTCCTCGCCGGTGACGGCAAAGACGATGGCGAAGTCGGCGCGGTCGGCGTTGCTGATGAAGTGCTTGCGGCCGTTGAGCACCCAGTCGCTGCCGTCCTTGCGGGCGCGCGTCGTGATGCCCATGGCGTCCGATCCGGCGCCCGGCTCGGTCAGCGCGAAACAGTCGAGCTTTTCGCCGGCGATCACGGGGTAGAGGTATTTCTCGCGCTGTTCGCCTTCGCAGGCGCACAGGATCAGGCTGCCGCCCTGGACGCAGGAGATCAGGCCCCAGGTCGTCACGCCCAGTTCGTATGACATCAGCGAGGCGGTGACGTTGTCGATGCCGCCGCCGCCCAGGTCTTCGGGGAAGTGGGCGTTCCAGAAGCCCATCGCGACGGACTTCGCGCGGATCCGGGCCTCGATCTCGCCGGGCACGTCGCCCTTGTCGTAGACGACATCCTCGTGGGGCAGGACCTCCTCGCGCATGAAGGCGCGCAGGCTGTCGCGCACCATCGCCTGCTCCTCTGTGAATCCGAAGTCGTAGGCCATCGCGCCGCTCCCCCTAGAGACCCTTGAAGACTGGTTCGCGCCGCTCGACCGCCGCGGCCAGGGCCTCCTTATGATCGGCGGTGTCGCCGCAGATCTTGCCCGCGGCCTGTTTGGCCTTGAGCTGGTCGGCGAGCGAACGGCCGGCGGCGTCCTCCATCAGCTTCTTGGTCTGGCGGATGGCGACGCTGGGCCCGCTGCCGAGCTGGCGGGCAAAGGCCATGGTCGCGGCCTCCAGGTCCGCGGTGGCGTGGACCTCGGTGACCAAGCCGCTCGCCCGCGCCTGTTCGGCCGACCAGATGTCGCCGGTGAAGGCAAAACGCTTGGCTGCCTCCAGGCCCATCAGACGGGGCATCAGCCAGGTGCCGCCGGCGTCCGGGTTGAAGCCGACCCAGGTATAGGCGCAGCGGAACTTCGCCTCGGCGGCGGCGAAACGGAAGTCGCAGGTCAGCGCCATGTCCAGGCCCGCGCCCACCGCCGCGCCGTTGATCATGGCGATCAACGGCGTCTCCAGGGCGTGCAGGTCGAGGATCAGGCCGTGCATCTCGCCGACCCAGTCGTAGCCCTCGGGCACGCCGGTTTTGGCCAGTTCCGACCACTCCTTGACGTCGGCGCCGGCGCAGAAGCCCTTGCCATTGCCCGTCACCACCAGGCAGCGCACGTTGTCGGCCGCGACGGCCGCCAGTTCGGCGCGCACGGCCTTGATCAGCGCCATGTTGAGGGCGTTGCGCGCATCGGGGCGATTGAGGCGCAGGACGCGCACCGCGCCATCGTCGGTGCGTTCAACCAGTTGGGTCATGGGGCGGGGTTCCCGTTCTTGGCAAGGATGGGACTCATAGCACCCCTGAGGTATCGGAAGGCAAGCGTTGCGCGGCTTCCGACGGGCCGGAGTTCGGCCATGTCTCGTCCCGGGACAGCCCGGCAAGCCGTGTTCAAAAGGCGATTCGAAAACCGGAAGCCGCGTTGCCCCCGGTTTCGACAGATGCCGGGGCGGCTGGGCAAGGTGCAGGCCGCTCTGTTCCAATCTGGCGCAAACAACCCATCCGGACGGCCCGGCCTGTACCTGTTCTGACAAGTTGAACCATCATTGCGTGACCTGAGGGGCGTTCCTGCTCGTGCCGTCCGGCTCGCACGGATACTATGGCTGCGGGACAAGGTGGGCGGCGCAAGCCGTATAGAGCGACATGCGAATTTTTATCGTGCTGGCAGCGATCGCTGCCGGCCTGATCTGGGGAGCGTATGTTCTGCTCATCCAGGTCGGCCTGATCTGCGAGGGCTGCCCCGCAGTCAGCTCTCGCGGCGGCCAGATCGTGATCGAGAACAATCTGGCCGTGGACCTGGGGGTGCGGCTGCACGATGCGACGTAGACCGACATGCGCATCGGCGCCGGCCAGTGCGTCCTGGTGAACATCGTGCGCCTGCAGGTGGCCGCCGAAACCTGGGAGATGGGCAAGGAGGGCGCACCCAATTGCGTGGCCAACCTGCTGCCTGCCCAGAAGCTGGTGCTCTACGAACGCGGCGGCCTAGTCTATTGCGACATCGGGCGTGCCGAAATCAGCATGGAGTAGCGCTGCACGGTCTTGTCGCCGCAACGTTCAGCGGCGGCGCGCCATGCCGGCGATGTCGCGGTCCATCTGGTTGCGCAGGGCAAGGGCCGCACCGCTGCTGGAGGTGCGCGGCACCGGCACGTAGGGCGTCTGCTCCTCGTTCGGCGTCGCCGCCCGCTGCGTCATGCGCCACAGGGCGAAGACGCCCAGGGCTGCCATGGCCGCGGCGGGAAACCAGAAATAGCCCGACGGTCCCAGGATCGACATCGCGCCGCCGGCCAGCGCCGGCCCGGCGATGCCGCCCAGGCCGTTGGCAAAGAGCAGGCCGCTGCTGGCGGCGACCATCTGGCGTGGCTCCAGATGGTCGTTGGTGTGGGCGACGGACAGTGTGTAGAGCGGGATCGCCATGCCGCCCACGACACCGACGCCCAGCATCAGCACCACGGGGTTGTCGCCGCCGTAGAGCGCGGCAAGGGCCGCCAGGGCAGCCCCCGCCAGGGTCGTGCCCGTGATCACCCGGCGCCGGTCGAAGATGTCGCTGAGTTGGCCCAGGGGCCATTGCAGCACCATGCCGCCCACGATCGAGGCAAAGGCAAACAGCGAGACGCTGGCAATCGGCATGCCGACCTTCTGGGCATAGACCGAGGCAAGCCAGATCAACGCGCCCGAAGTCGCGCCGTTCGTCACGCAGCCGACCACGCCCAGGGGCGAGATGCGGTAGAGCTGGGTGAGCTTCAGCTTCTCGAGCTCGTGGAAGGCCGGTGCCGGATAGGCCGTCAGCGACAGCGGCACCAGGGCCAGCGAGACCATCACGGAAGCGGCGATGAACAGGTCGAAGCCGTCGGGATTGCCGATGTTGAGCAGCAGGGGCCCCAGCGCCATGCAGCCGGTCATGACGATGACGTAGACCGACAGCAGCTGGCCGCGCGTGGCATTGGTCGAGCGTTCGTTCAGCCAGCTCTCGGCAACCACGAACAGGCCGAAGTAGCAGAAGCCGGTCAGCAGGCGCAGGGCGATCCATGCCACCGGATCGAGGAACACGGCATGCAGCAGCACGGCGATGGAGGCAAGCGAGGCCAGGGCGCCGAAGACGCGGATGTGGCCGACACGGGCGACCAGGCGCGGCACGATCATCGAGCCGATCAGGAAGCCGGCGAAATAGGCCGACATCACGACGCCGGTCACCAGGGCGGAGAAGTCCTCGGTTCCCGCGCGTACGCCCAGCAGCGAACCCTGCAGGCCGCTGCCCATCATGAACAGGGCGACACCCAGCAGCAGGGGCCAGACCGAAGAGATGGCAGAGAACATGGCGGTGGCTCTCGACGTGCGGTAGAGCGCGGCGTATCCCTTTTCCGGCGCGCTGATGTTACCGCATGCGACGATGCAATGCCCGCGCCGTGCGAGAACGGACCACAAAGAGGGGGCCAGAGCCGTGGCAGTCATTTTCCGGGCGGGGAAGCCCTTTCCCGATCCCTGCCCGCCGGCCGGCATCGCCGTCGGCTTCAACGCTTAGCCGGCCATGGCGACATCGCGCATCTGGGAAGTTCTCCGCAGCGAAACCTTCGTTGGGCCCAATCCTGCGCTACCCTGTCGGGCGTTGCGGGTGCGGCTGGCGCTTGCCGTGCCCAGGCTGGGTCCCAGGCGTTTCGCGGCACTGCTCGAGGCGCTGGATGCCGTGCGCCGGCGACGCAAAGATCTGCCCGGGCCTCTGCTTGCGTCCCTGATGGCGGAGCAGGGACAGGTCTCCAGTGCCGCGACCATTGCGGCCGTCACCGTGGAACTGCAGCGCATGTTCGGCGATCTGGTCAGCCGCGCCGTGGTCGGCGACATCGACGACGCGGGAGCATGTGTCATTGCCTGCGAGATCGAACAGGAGGTCCTGGGCAGCCTGGCGTTGCGTGCCGCCATGGCGATGGTGGCCCATGCTGTTGCGCGCGCGGCCCGCAGGCCCGAGGCGCTCGATTCTTTCATCGCACGCGCCGAGGCCGAAGCGCGCGACAGCGCCACCGCAGCGATCGTGCTGGGTGCGCGCGAGCGCGGCATTCCGGCCCGGCGGCTCCATCAGGGCCATCGCTTCGTCAACCATGTCCGCTTCAGCCACGGTCGCTATCAGCGCCAGGCCATCAGCACGATCACCGACGGCTGTTCGGCGGTTGCCGGGTCGGTGACCGGCAGCAAGAGCCAGACGGTTCTCCTTCTGCGCCGGCTGGGCCTTCCCGTGCCGCACCAGTTCGTTGCCGCCAGCGCGAAGGAAGCGCGGACAGCCGGGGAGCGGATCGGCTACCCGGTGGTGGTCAAGCCCGATCGCGGCACCGGTGGTGCCGGCATCACCGCGGATGTGCGCGACGAGACCGAGCTCGATGCCGCGTTCGGCCTTGCGACAAGCTACAGTTCCACCGCGGTGGTGGAGGAGATGATTCCGGGCGAGGACCACCGCATGCTGGTCTGCGGCGGCAGGATGGTCGCGGCGACCCAGCGCCGCCGTGCCGCGGTGGTTGGTGATGGCCGCACCACCATCGCCGCGCTGATTGCCGCGGAAAACGCCAACCCGCGCCGGGGTCCTGCCGGTCAGGCCGACCTCGTGACGATCAAGCCGGATGCCGCCATGCGCACTCTGCTCGCCCGCGATGGCCTCGACCTTCGGAGCGTGCCGCCGGCAGGCCACCCGGTCCTGCTGCGCACCACGGCCAACATGAAGCTTGGCGGTTCGGTCGTGGCCGTCGACGATATCGTCCACCCCGACAACCAGCGCCTGGCGGAAGCCGCAGCACTGGGCCTTGGCCTCGACATCGCGGGTGTTGATCTCCTGATTCCCGATATCGCCGTCTCCTACCTCGACCAGCCCTGTGCCATCGTCGAGGTCAACATGAACCCGGGGCTGGCCTACGGCAGCTTCCCCGACGTCTTCCCCAGGGTGATCGACGGTGTCCTGGGCCAGCTCTTTGCCCCCGGCGAAACCGCAACGATGCCGCTGGTCGCCGTCGTGGGCTCTGCGCAGGGGCAGGGGCCGGCGACGGTCGCTGCCCTGGTTCGGGGGTTCGCCCTTGCGGGGCGCTGCGCGGCATGGTTCGACGGGCACGACCTGGGCATCGGCTGCGCCATCCAGCAGCGCGGTGTGGCCGAGGTGGCACTGGCCGCCGACATGATCCTGGGTCAGCCGCTCGCCGAGGCGGGCGTGCTGTTGTGCGAGGCACGGCACCTGCTGCGCCGCGGCCTGCCATGGGAAACGTGCGACACCGTGGTGTTCGCCGATGGCGCCGCCGCCGGCGAACTCGACTTCGTTGTCGCCGCGGCTGGCGGGCGCAGCTTCCAGGTCGGCGATGCGCCCGAGGCCACGGCCGCGGCCGTGATCGGCGCCCTGGGCCTTGGCGCGGTGAACTGACGGCTTCAGATACCGACGATGGTGTCGCCGCCGTTGGGACTGATGCACTGGCCGGTGATGAAGCTCGCCCGCTCCGAGGCCAGGAAGACCACCGCCTCGCACATCTCCTCGGGCTGCGCCCAGCGGCCCAGCGGAATCAGCTTGGCGCGGTCGTCGATATAGTCCTTGCCCTTGTGCACCGTCATCTCGGTCAGCACGCAGCCGGGGGCCACCGCGTTGACGCGGATGTTCCAGGGCGCCAGTTCCTTGGCCCAGGTCTTGGTCAGGCCGAGCAGTGCGGCCTTGGCGCCGCAGTGCTGGGAATCGGAATGATGGCCGGTCATGCCCCAGATCGAGGAGATGTTGACGATGGCGCCGCCGCCGCGCGCCTTCATGCCCGGCACCACGGCCTGGGTGGCAAAGAAGCTGCCCTTCACGTGGACGCCGAAGCCGCGGTCGAAATCGGCCTCGCTGGTGCCTTCGAGCGTGCCGCCAAGGCCGATGCCGGCATTGTTGACCAGGATGTCGATGCGTCCCAGCGTGGCCTCGGCGTGTGCGATCGCGGCCTGCATGGCGGCGATGTCGGCGATGTCGCAGACGATGGTGTGCACCGTCGCGCCGGTCGCGGCCACCTTCCTTGTCGCATCGGCGGCCAGACCCGGATCGATGTCGTGGATCACGATGGTCGCGCCGCGCTGCGCCATCAGCAGCGCATCGACCAGGCCCATGCCCCGGCCCGAGCCGGTGATCAGGGCGACCTTGCCCGCGAATTCTTCCGTCATTCCGCTTCCCCCGTTGGCACCGGCTCCCCCGCCAGCGTGGCCAGGCTAGCGCGTCGTGCCGGCAGCGTCACTGCGCTAGAGTGGGAACGATAGGGGGAGGAAACAGCCATGGCGCAAGAGGAAACCAACCGGGTCTTTGCGGAGCAGGGCAGGGATGCCCGCACCCTGTTCGCCGAGATGGATGCCATCGCATCGGCCGACCAGCGCTGGGACGACCCGAGGAACCTGAAGGCCTCCTACTGGGCGGGAGACGACGTGGTGGCCGTCATGCACGAGGCCTATGCCCGCCATGTCGACGACAACGCCATCTACGGCGCCTCGCTCTTTCCCAGCCTCGTGCGCTACGAGGCAGAGGTCGTGGCGATGGCCCTCGACATGCTGGAGGCCCCGGAAGGTGCGGCCGGGGGCATCACCACGGGCGGCACCGAGAGTATCCTGATGGCCGTGCGCACGGCGCGGGACTGGGCGCGTATCCACCGGCCCGGCGCCGCACATCCCGAGATCATCCTGCCCGAGACCGCCCATCCGGCCTTCGAGAAGGCGGCGCAGGTCGTCGGCATGGCCGTGGTACGCATGACACGCAGCCCGGACTGGCGTGCCGATGTCGCCGCGATGGAAGCCGCCATCGGAGCGAACACGGTCATGCTCGTCGGCTCGGCGCCGCCCTATCCCTACGGCATCGTCGATCCCATCGCCGGGATCGCCGCGCTGGCCGTGGCCCATGGTCTGTGGATGCATGTCGACGGCTGCATCGGCGGCTTCCTGCTGCCCTTCCTGGCAGACCTGGGCGAGCCGGTGCCGCCCTTCGACTTCCGGGTCCCCGGCGTCGATTCGATCTCGGCCGATCTCCACAAGTTCGGCTACAGCGGCCGGGGTGCCTCGCTGCTGCTGCTGCGCGAGCGCGCCAACGAGGACTTCCAGCGCTTCAGTTCCGATGCCTGGCCCTCGGGCACCTACAGCACGCTGAACTTCGGCGGCTCGCGCAACGGCGGCGCCATCGCCTCGTCCTGGGCGGTGATGCGTTATCTCGGACGCGCCGGCTACCGCGAGCGCGTCGCCGCGATCGTGGCGACCAAACGCGCCATCGCGGAAGGCCTTGCCGCCGACGGCCGCCTTGCGGTCCTGGGCAGGCCGGAGGGCGCCAACATCTGCATCGTGTCGGACACGCTCGACATGGTCGCGGTGGCCGAAGGGCTGGACGAGAAGGGCTGGCTCACCGGGCGCCTGCAGCGTCCCGCGGGCCTGCTCTTGCTCATCACGCCGCGCCACGCCGGGATCGAAGGCAGCCTGCTGGCCGACCTCCGCGCCGTCGCCGACGAGGTCGCCTCGGGGCGGCGCAGCGCCCGGGGTTCCCAGGCGGTCTACGTCGGCTGATGCTTCAACGCAGGAAGTAGCGCCTGTTGAGGGTGACGTTGCGCACGGGCTCGCTGGTCGCGTGTTCGCCGTCGGCAAAGACCTCAAAGGTCTGGGGATCGACGCGGATCTCGGGCAGCGCGTCGTTGCGTACCATGTCGGCCTTGGTCAGCCGGCGCACCGGCCCCGTCGCCAGCATCGGCTTGGAGACGTTCCAACGCCCGGCCATGTCGTTGTCGATCGCGCTGCGATGGACGAAGATCGCCGAGAGCGTATCGGGCGCGCTTCCCGTGGCGGGCCAGCTTGCCCGGTAGACGTTGGGTTCGCAGACCGAAAGCGAGGCCGCGGCATCGCCCAGCGGACGCCAGACCTCGGCGCCGCATTTCAGCACCTGGCTCGGCTTGACGCCGAAGAAGGCCGGCTGCCAGAGCACGATATCGGCCATCTTGCCGATCTCCAGGCTGCCGACGTGGTCGGCGATGCCGAAGGTGATCGCGGGATTGATCGTGGTCTTGGCGAGGTAACGCAGGATGCGCGCGTTGTCGGCGTTGCCGTAGGGTTCGCCCGGCAGTGGCCCGCGCTCGTCCTTCATCTTGGAGGCCAGGCGCCACATGCCGGCGATCACGTCCATCGTGCGTCCCATGCCCTCGGCGTCCGAACCCGCCATGGAGATGGCGCCCAGATCGTGCAGCACATCCTCGGCGGCCATGGTCTGGGGCCGCAGCCGGCTCTCGGCGAAAGCGACGTCCTCGGCGATGTCGCCGCGCAGGGTGTGGCAGAGCATCATCATGTCGAGATGCTCGTCGAAGGCGTTCAGGGTGAACGGGTTGGTCGGGCTGGTCGAGCTGGGCAGGCAGTTGGCTTCGCCGTTGCAGCGGATGATGTCGGGCGCATGGCCGCCGCCGGCACCCTCGGTGTGGTACATGTGGATGGTGCGCCCGGCGATCGCGGCCATGGTCGATTCGAAGAAGCCGGCCTCGTTCATGCCGTCGGTGTGGAGCTGGACCTGGAAGTCGAGGTCGTCGGCGACGCTGAGGCAGGTGTCGATCACCGCCGGCATGGCGCCGAGATCCTCGTGGATCTTCACGCCGATCACGCCGCAGGAGATCTGCTCGGCGATCGCCTCGGGCCGCGAGGCGCCGCCGCGGCTGAACAGGCCGAAGTTCATGGGCAGGGCGTCGAGCGCCTTCAGCATCTTGGCATTGGCCCATTCGCCGCCGCTGTCGATCGACCAGGCGCCCGGCCAGCCGCCCCCGATCATGGTGGTCAGGCCCGAGGACAGCGCGTGCCAGACCTCGGCGGGCTGGCCGTAATGGGCATGGACGTCGATGCCGCCGGGGGTGGCGATCAGGCCCTGGCCGCTGAAGTGCTTGGTCAGCGGGCCGATCGTCATGCCCGGGCTGACCCCGGCCATCACCGCCGGGTTGCCCGCCTTGCCGATGGCGCAGATGCGGCCGTCGCGGATGCCGATGTCGGCCTTGAAGATGCCCTGCACCGGGCACATCAGCACGACGTTGAGGACGACCGCCTCCAGCGCGCCGTCGGCGATGGTGGCGCGTCCCTCGATGCCGTTGCCGTCGCGCAGCGTCTTGCCGACGCCGGTGATGCCTTCCTCGCCATAGGTGCCCAGATCGCGCTCGATCCGTGCCAGCAGGCTGGTGTCGCCCAGGCGGATTCGGTCGCCCGTGGTCGGTCCGAACATCTGTGCGTAGCGCGCCCGCGTCATCCTTGCCATGGCTCAGGCCCCCCGGAAGCCGCGCTGGCGGGCGCGTTCGAGGGCGGCCTCGCGGACCGCGGGATCGTGGATCGAACCTTCGGTCAGGCGGTTGAGGCCGGTCAGGTCGCCGGTGCCGGCGATGGCGGTCAGCGCGATCTCCCTGGACCCTCCGGGATCGAACCGGGCGGTGGCGCCGGCCGGCAGGTCGAGGCGGAAACCGAAGGCGCCCGCCCGGTCGAACTCCAGCTCCCGATTGGCTTCGAAGAAATGATAGTGGCTGGAGACGTGGACCGGGCGGTCGCCGGTGTTGCAAACCACCAGCGTCTTCTTCTCTCCTGCCACGTTGAGTTCGATCTCGCCCTCCTCGGTCAGGATCTCGCCGGCGACCACGGCGGCTTCGACCGCCTCCTTGCCCGGCCGGATCGGCTGCCAGACGGTGATCGTCTTGGCGCCGTCCTCGAACAGCCCGTCGACGTTGATCAGGCCGACCATCCCGGCGACGCCGGGCATGACGTCGTCGGTGGTCAGGATGCGCGAACCCAGGCTGATGCATTCAGCCAGCGACAGGCCGTCGCGCGCAGCCTCGAGCAGGGTGTCGGTGATCAGCGCCACCGCCTCTGGGTGGTTGAGCCTGACGCCGCGGGCACGCCGTTTCCTGGCCAGTTCGGCGGCGGTGAAGATCACCAGCCGCTCCATTTCCGTGGGTGTCAGCATCATCGCCCGCTCTCCCGGTGCCTTGCTGCGCCACTCTAGCGTTCCTTCTGGCAGCGCCAAGCGCAGAAGCGCTAGAGTTGCCCAAGGGACAGGAACAGGGGAGGCGGTGATGGCGACGGCAGGAACCAGGGGCGCTCTGGCGCGCGAGAAGCTTGCGGCGATGACTCCGGGGTCGCGCGCACTCCACGAGCGCGGCAGCAAGGTGCTGCCCGTCGAGGTCGTGCCGACCTTCGAGATGCCCTCGCCGATCTACGTGCGTTCCATGGAAGGCGCGCGCATCACCGATGTCGACGGCAACACATGGCTCGACCTCACCATGGGTGCCGGTCCCCATGTCCTGGGCCACCGGCCCAAGGTCGTCGAGGACGCCCTGCACGACCAGCTCCGCCGTGGCTGGCATGTCGTGCTGCACAACGAACGCCAGGTCGAGCTTGCCGAACTGCTGGCCGATGCCGCACCCATGGCGGAGCGCACGATCTTCTGCAATTCCGGCACGGAAGCCACGATGTACGGCATGCGCGTGGCGCGTGCCTTTACCGGTCGCGAGAAGGTCGCGGTGTTCGACGGCAGCTACCACGGCGCCCACGACTACGCGCTGGTCAAGGCCGATCCCGCGAGCCCGCGCCATGCACCCACGGGCAAGGTCATCGGCGGCGGCGTGCCGCGCGCCATCGGCGACGACACCATGGTCGTGCTGCCCTACCGCGATCCGGTGGCCTTCGACATCGTGCGCGCCCGCAAGGACGAACTGGCGCTGGTCATGGTCCAGCCGGTGCAGAACACGGTGCCGCGCGACGATTCCGGTCCCTGGCTCCAGGAACTGCACGCCGTCTGCAAGGAAAACGGCGTGCTCTTCATGCTCGACGAGGTGGTGACCGGCTTCCGCCTGGGCTGGGGCGGCGGCATGGCGTTCTTCGGCCTGGACGCCGATCTCGCCACCTTCGGCAAGGCGCTGGGCGGCGGCATGCCGATCGGCGCGCTATCGGGCCGAGCCGACATCGTCAGCCTGCTGGGCCGTTCCTGGACCGATCCCAAGGGCGTCTTCTCAGGCGGCACGTTCTCGGGCAACCCGCTCTCGATGGCCGCGGGCATCGCCGCGCTGGGCCACATGCAGGCCAACAAGGCGACGCTCTATCCCTATCTCAACACCCAGGGCGCGCGGCTTGCCCATGCGGTCAACAGCTTCTGCGAGGAGCGCCAGATCGGCGCCCAGCTGCTCAACGCTGGTTCGATCTTCTACATGCACTTCAAGCGTGGCATCGACAGCTCGCGCGACTTGGCCGACGAGAACAAGGACGCCGAGCGGGAGTTCTACGTCAACCTGACCGCCAAGGGTGTGATCGTGCCGGGCATCCATCTCTTCTTTACCTCGGCGGCCCACACGCCCCAGGACATCGACACCATCGCCACCGCCTTCCAGGATGCCCTGATGGACACCCGCGAGGACGGCTTTCTCTGAAAATCCATGATTTGTCGCCCTGCGGCTTGACCGCAGGGCCCATGCCGTAACGTACTTCCTGCGCCCATGCGGTGAGGTCACGGCATGGATGGTCGTCTTGTTCAGCTAGGAGTTCCCATGGCCAACAGCCAGTACAGCGAGCGTGTCATCGAGGGCATGCAGATGCTCTTCGGCGAAGGATTCCTTTCGCCCGGCGGCGCGCCCGAGGTCGACGAGATGCTGGCCGGCGAGACCGTGACGGGCCGCACCGTGGTCGACCTGGGCTGCGGCATCGGCGGCGGCGCGGTGATGCTGGCGGGCAAGTACGATGCCGGCCGCGTCATCGCGGTCGATGTCGAACCCGATTCGCTGGAGCGCACGCGCCGGGCCGCCGATGCGGCCGGTGTCGGCGGTCGTGTCGAGACCCTGCAGGTCGCCCCCGGAACGCTGCCGCTGCCCGATGCCTGCGCCGACATCGTCTTCACCAAGGACGTCGTCTGCCACATCGACGACAAGGCTGCGGCCTTTGCCGAGATGGCCCGCCTGCTGCGCCCGGGCGGCCGCCTGATCTGCGCCGACTTCGTCGAGAACAAGCCCGACGAAGCCGACCCCGACGGCATCGCGCTGTTCGATTCCTGGGTCGAGGTGCTGAAGACCTACGGCCTGTCGTTTCACTACGAACGCTGGGACGTCTACCAGCGCGCGCTCGCCGCGGCCGGCTTCGCGGCGCCTGCGGTCTTCGATCACACGGCCAACTCGGCCGCCGTGGCGCGACGCGAATACGAACTCGTCACCGGCCCCGACCACGGCCCGATCAAGGCCCGCCTGGGCGAGGACTACTTCAAGGTCCGCATCAGGACCTCGGAGATGCGCGCCCTGGCGCTGGAACGCCGCGGCCTGCTTCACCTCCACATCCGGGCCAACAAGCCGGCCGGGTAAGACGCGTCCGATCTTCAGGCTGCACCGCGTTCTGCCGCGCCGGTCAGGCCCATCGTCTCGGAGATCCGTGCGGCGGCGTGTACGAAGGCGGGCCCGGCCATCTGGCGCAGCCGCATCTCGGTCATGAAGCGGCTGGGGATGCCGCCGGCCATCACGGCTTCGATCTCCCGCGTGGGGGAATAGATCCGCACCGCGACGGCGGCCACGGTGCTGTCCCACTCGCCTATGGAAATGCAGAAGCCGTCTCTTGCGAAGTCCTCCTGGGCCCGTTCCAGCCCTGCCTGCATCGCTGCCAGGTGACCGGGCGCGCGTTCGCCCAGCAGGTCTAGCAGGTAGTCCCGGTCGGCGGGTGCGATGGCGCAGAGATAGGCGCGTCCGGTCGCCGTGGCGGCGACCGGAATGCGCGAGCCCACCGCGACGCAATAGGTCCGGCTGCCGGGCAGGGCGACCCGCTCGATCACCACCATGGAGAGCCGGTCGCGCCGTGACAGCGAGATCTCCATGCCGGTCTCCTGGGCCAGGGCGTCCATGGCCGGGCGGGCGTGCCGGCAGATGTCGAGCCCCGAGAGCACGCCATGGCCCAGGCCGACCACCGCGTCACCCAGCCGGTAGGCCCTGGCGTGACGGTCGTGGGCGAGGTAACCCAGCGTCGTCAGGGTATGGGTCAGGCGCGAGACGGTGGCCTTGGGCAGGCCGGTGCGCGCCGCGATCTGGCTGTTGGAGAGGGCGGTCTCGCCGGGCATGAAGACCCGCAGGATCTCCAGCCCGCGCGCCAGGGCGCCGACGAACTGGCGGTCGTTGCGCGCGGTGGTCTCGAAGTCCTCCAGCGGCCCCTCGTAGAGCGTCACGGTCATGGCAGGTCCTCCCGACCGTCATGGGAGCAGGGCGGGGGCCAGCCGTCCATGGCTGGCGAAAACCGGTTCCGCAGCGCGAAATCCCGTTCCGGCAGCCGTTCAGCCGAAGCGTGAGAAGTCCGGCTTACGCTTTTCCAGGAAGGCGCTGAAGGCTTCCTGCGCCTCGGGTGAGCGCACCATTGCGCCGAACGGACCGAGCTCGGCATCGATGACCGCAGACAGATCGCCGTAGCCGGCGCGCACCCGGGCCTTGGTTGCGCGCAGGGCGCTTGCCGGTTTCTGCGCCAGACGCCGGGCAAGCGCCAGGCTCTCGGCCTCCAGGGCGTCGTCCTCGCAGATGCGGTTGACCATGCCGGCCTCGCGCGCCGCCTCGGCATCGAAGCGGTCGCCCAGCAGGAACAGCTCCATGGCCTTCTGGTGCCCGGCGATGCGCGGCAGCAGCACGGTCGAGGCCGCCTCCGGGAAGACACCCAGGTCGACGAAGGGGAAGCGGAAGCTGGCCGAGCGGGCGGCCAGCACCATGTCGCAGTGGAGCAGCATGGTCGCACCGACGCCGACCGCCATGCCGTTGACCGAGGCGACGAGCGGGCTTGCCAGCGTCGCCAGCGCATGGAGAAAGTCGTGGGCGGGCGGGCGCCCGGAGCCGCGGCCGCCGTCGACGAAGCTGGTGACGTCGTTGCCGCTGGTGAAGGAATCGCCGCTGCCCGTGATCCAGACGACCCGCACGGTGCGATCGCCGTCGGCTTGGCGCAGCGCCCCGGCGAGCGCCTCGTACATCTGGGGTGTCAGTGCATTCTTCTTTTCGGGGCGGTTCAGGCGCAGTTCCAGCACGCCCTCGCGAACCTGCCTGGCCACATGTTCGCTCATCGGAAGTTCTCCCCTGTACCGCTGCGATCTTCCGCCATCACCAGCAGCGCGTCGACGGCGATGACGCCCTGGCTGCGGGGCAGCACGAACAGCGGATTGACGTCGAGTTCCAGCAATTCGGGCGTGGCGAGTGCAGCTTCGCCGATCGCCACGATGGCGGCCACCGCCGCGTCGATGTCGCCGGGCGGCCCGCCGCGGAAGCCCGCCAGCAGTGCGGCGACCTTAAGCCCCAGCAGGGCGGTCCGCACGTCGTCGGCGTAGGCCGGCAGCAGCAGGGTGGCGACATCGCCCAGCAGTTCGGCGAACACGCCGCCAGCGCCGATCGCCAGGACCGGGCCGAAGTGCGGGTCGCGGTCGATGCCGACGATGAGTTCGGCGACCGGACGCGGTGCCATCGCCTCCACCAGCAGGCGTTCGATGCGGTGGGCGGGCCGGGCGGCGGCAAGGCGCGCGACCATGGCCTGCGCCGCAGTCTCTACCGCTTCGCGGTCGGCCAGTCCGAGGATCACCGCGCCCGCCTCGGTCTTGTGCGGCAGGTCGGTGCTGACCGCCTTGAGCGCCACCGGAAAGCCCAGGTCGGCGGCGGCCGCATCGGCCGAGGCGAGGGTGACGCAGCGTCCCGCCGGCACCGCCAGGCCCTGACCGGCGAGCCAGCGTTTGCTCGCCCACTCGTCCAGGGCGCGCCGCCCGTCGCCGCCCTGCCGGGAGCCAGGGGTCGGGCCGCGGGACGCCGGAGGTTCGCGTTGGCATCCCGTGCTGCGGCCAGGGCCAGGAAGGCGTCGTCGAAACCCTGCAGCGGCGTGATGCCTCCTGCCGCCAGGCGCTCGCGCTCGGCGTCGGGCACGCCCTCGGGCAGGCTGAAGGTCACGCTGAAGGGAGTGCCGGAGGTATCGGCCGCCAGCGCCGCATCGACCGCGGCGGTCCAGTCACGGTAGGCCGGCGAGGCTTCGGGATTGTCGATGCAGGGGAAGTTCATCACCAGGGTCGCGCCGTCGTAGCCGTCGGCGAGCAGGGCCTCGAACAGGCGGGCCTGGGCGGCGGCATCGCCCCATATCCGCGTGTGGTAGTCGAGCGGGTTGTTGACCGTGCCGAAGGCCGGCAGCAGGGCGCCGATCGCCGTACTGGCCTCCGGACCGGGCGAGGTAAGTTCGAACCCGGCATCGAGCGCGGCATCGGCCGCCAGGGTCGATTCCGCGCCCGAGCAGGTCAGCACCGCCAGCTTCCTGCCGCACGGCGCACCGCCGTGGCTGAAGAGCTTCAGCGTCTCGACCAGCACCGACAGGGTCGGCACGCGCACCGCGCCGGCGCGGGCAAAGAGTGCGTCGTAGAGCGTGTCGGGTGCGATCAGGGCGGCGGTATGGGACCGCGCCATGCGCGCGGAAAGTTCGTGGCGTCCGGCCTTCAGCACGAACACCGGCTTGCCGGCTGCGCGTGCACGGCTGACCGCCTCCAGAAAGGCGGCCGGACGTTTCAGGCTCTCGATGTAAAGCGCGATGGCGGTGACGCGTTCGTCCTCGGCCAGCACGCCGATCAGGTCGGCCATGTCGGTCACGGCCTGGTTGCCGATACTCATGACATAGGCAAAGGGCAGCGAGCGGCGCGCCCTGCTGGCGTTGAGCCCGATGCTGCCGCTCTGGGCGACGAAGGCCGGGCCCCGGTCCAGGGGTGGCAGGGGTTCCAGGCTGCCCAGGCTCACCGCCACCCGGTCGAGATAGTTGGAGAAGCCGGTGCAGTTGGGGCCGAGCAGCGCCATGGCGCCGGCCGCCTGTGCCAGCCGTGCCTCCAGTGCCGCGCCCTCGGCGCCGGTCTCGGCAAAACCCGAGGCAAAACACACCGCCCCGCCCGCACCCTTGCGCGCCAGCGCACCGACCACCTCGACGCTCACCGCCGCCGGGGTCGCCAGGAAGGCCGCGTCGGGCGCCTCCGGCAGGCTGGCAACATCGGGAAAGCAGGGCAGGCCGGCGATCTCCTGGCGCGTGGGATGCACCGGCCAGATGGCGCCCTCGAAGCCGATCGCCCGGGCATGGCCGATGGCGTTCTCGATCGCCCGCCCGCCGACCATGGCGATATGGCGCGGCCGCAGCAGCCGGCGCAGGTTCTCCCGGCGGGTCTGCCCGTTCACGCATCCCCCGGCGTCTGCATCAGGCCGGTATAGACGCCCATGCCGCGTTTCCTGATCTGGCCGCCGATGATCACCTTCTGCACCTCGGATGTGCCCTCCACGATGCGCTCGGCGCGCACGCTGGTGTAGTGGCGCGCGGCGGGGTTATCCATCATGTAGCCGTGGCCGCCCTGGATCTGGCGCCTGGTCGGCGGTGCGCCATGCCATCTCCGTGCAGAACAGCTTCAGCGCGCTCATGCGGGCATGCGCGGCCTTGCGGTCGAGCCCGGCGTCGTATTCGGAAGCGCAGCGGTAGAGCAGGGCCTTGGCCGCCATGATGTCGACCGCCATCTCCGCGAGTTTCCACTCGATGCCCTGGAACTCGGCGATCTTCCGCCCGAAGGCCTTGCGCTCCTCGGCATAGGTCGCGGCCAGTTCGGCACAGCGTGCGGCGATGTTGGCGCGCTGCTCGACGAACCAGTCCTTGGTCAGCTCGAAACCCTGGCCGATGCCGCCCAGGATCTTCGACTCGTGGACCCGCAGGTCGGTGAGCTGCACCCAGGGGTGCTGGCTGGGGCCGTTGTACATCGCCTTGGGCCGCTTCACGATCTCGAAGCCCGCCATGCCCTTGTCCAGGATGAAGAGCGTCGCCTTGGCCGGATCGCCGTCGACGTTGCAGTGGAGCAGCATGTAGTCGGCGCTCTCGGAACCGCTGGAAAAGCACTTCAGGCCGTTGAAGACATAGTGGTCGCCGTCCCGGACCGCGCTGGTGAGAATGCCGCCGGCATCCGAGCCCGACTGCGGCTCGGTCACCAGGAAGGCCTCGCGGATTTCGCCGCGGATCGCCGGGCGCAGGTACTGCTCCTTCTGCTCCTGCGTGCCGAAGCGCAGGCAGTACGCCGGCATCCAGGGCGACAGGCCCAGCATGTTGGTCGCCTTGCCGAACTCCTCGAAGACCAGGCACTGCTCGACCAGGCTGAACCCCTGGCCGCCGTCGGCCCTGTCGTGGTTGACCGCGTTGAAGCCGTAGTTCAGCACACCGTCGCGGATCGCCTTGCGGCTCTCGGGCGAAAGCGCGTCGTTGTCCTGCACCTCCTGTTCGATCGGGAAAAGGTGCTTTTCGGTGAATTCGCGGGCGCGGGCCTGGAGCGCCATGTGTCCCGGGCTGAAGGTGAAATCCATCGGTCGCTCCTCGATGCTGGGCTGACAGGCGGGCGGAC
>JAQCLG010000198.1 GCA_027592745.1 Pseudomonadota bacterium
ATCACCATGACAGCTTGACAATGCAGACAGTCGCTCACCCTGCCCTCTCCCACAAGGGGGAGAGGGGGAGGAAATTCGCGACTCCGATTGTGCCGCACCACCGGTGCGTATGGATGGCCGGGACAAGCCCGGCCGCGACCGTGAGCGTTGGCCGTCATCACACCACGGTCAGCGTGCGCGGCAGGGTCGGGAGCGGGCGCAGGCCGGTTTCCGTCATCTCGATCATGTCGATGTAGTCGATGCAGGAGCCGCCAGGCCAGCGCACGTCGAAGTCGTTCTTCGGCGGAGGCGGCTCCTCGTCGTCGACGCAACGGACAGGATCGAACGCGGTCATCGGTGCTCCCTCGTGCGGCCGGGATGCTACGACGCAGGCGCGCGGGGCGCGACCGGTAAGTTAACCTTACAGGCCGCCCTCAGTCCTCCAGCGTGCTCGCCTCGTACTCGGCGGCATCGAGCCACGCCGGGTTGATCTCCACGCCCCAGCCCGGCGCATCGGGGATCGTCGCCTTGCCGTCCTCGATCCGATAGGGGTCGCCCAGGAACAGGCCGTCCTGCCAGGGGTAGTAGTCGGCGTCCTCGATGGAGAACTCCAGGTACTTGCCGGCGTTGGGGATCGCGCCCAGCAGGTGCATCGTGCACATGGTGACCAGCGACAGGTTGGCGCAGTGGGGCGTGCAGGGCAGGCCGGCGTCGGCGCCCATCTTGGCCACCCGCAGGGTGCGCGAGAGGCCGCCCAGGTACATGACGTCGGGCTGGATGATGTCGACCGCGCCCATAGCGATCATGTGACGCCAGGTCGGCAGGTCGCAGTCCTGCTCGCCGCCGGTGACGTCGATCTCCAGGGCATCGGCGACCTCCCGGGTCTGCTCGAGCTCCCAGTAGGGACAGGGCTCCTCGAAATGCGTGATGCCCTCGTCCTCCAGCAGATGCCCCACCTCGATGGCGCGGGCGGGCGAGAAACCCGAATTGGCGTCGACCAGCTTGGCCATGCCCTCGCCCAGGGCGCGGGCCACGGTGGGCACGATGGTCTCGGTGCGGCTGGGCCATTCGTCGACGTCGCGGCCGCATTCGGCGCCGACGCGCCACTTGAAGGCATCGAAGCCCTTCTCGTCGCGCAGGCGGCACAGGCGCTCGGCCTCCTGCTGCGGCGTGATGTCGCGTTTCATCGAGCTGGCATAGGCACGCAGCTTGCCGGGCTGGCCGCCCAGCAGTGCGACGACCGGCTTGCCCGCGACCTTGCCCTTGAGGTCCCACAGCGCGGTGTCGAGCCCGGCTATGGCGCGGCGCAGGTAGGAGCCGGGGAACTTGTGCTCGCGCTCGGTGATGCGGTCCAGCAGGTCGTCCAGACCCTCCAGGGCATCGGCCCCCAGCGCCCAGGGCGCGACCTGGCGGTGGAAGATCTGCGCCGTGATGTCGCTGTGGTAGGTCGAGAGCTGGCCCCAGCCTTCGTCCCCCGTGTCGGTCGTGACACGCACGAAACCGACGAAGGCATTGGCGAAGGTCTCCAGTCGGGCGATCTTCATCGGGCATCCTCCAGGATCAGCTGGGCGCCCTTGCGCGCCAGCATCATGGTCGGGGCATTGGTGTTGCCCGCAATCAGGTTGGGAAAGGCCGAGGCATCGACGACCCGCAGGCCCTCCATGCCGTGGACCCGCAGGCGGGCATCGACCACGGCCTCGGCGGCGTCCGGCCCCATGCGGCAGGTGCAGCTGGGGTGATAGACGGTGCCGGAGCGGGCGCGGAAGTCGGCGATCAGCGCCTCGTCGGTGACGACCGTGGGTCCGGGCAGCAGTTCCTCCTCGATGATCGCGGCAAGGCCCGGCTGGGCGGCCATCACGCGCAGGAACTTCACCGCCGCCAGCATTTCCTCGACATCGTGGTCGGTGCCGAAGGCGTTGGCATGGATGACCGGCGGCGCCCAGGGGTCGGCGCTGCGGATCTCCAGATGGCCGCGCGCCGTCGGCCGGCAGGTCGAGAGCCCCAGGCCGACGCCGGGAAAGGGATCGGGGTTGGTCAGGGGCCGTTCGGTCGTCACCTCGCCCGTCACCGTGCTCATGGCCTGGTAGTAGAGCTGCATGTTGGGCCGGTCGAGATCCGGGCTGGTGCGGAAGAAGCCGCCGCCGTGGTTGATCGACAGGCTGAGCGGGCCGCCGCGCGTCAGCAGGTACTGCGCGCCCGCGATCAGCTTGCCCCACCAGGGACTCAGGCGTTCGTTGAGCGTCGGCTGGTTGACCCGGTAGTTGTAGTTAATGCCCAGGTGGTCCTGCATGTGGCGCCCGACGTTGGCGTTTTCGTGCACCACCGGAATGCCGCAGCGGGCGAGCACCGCGCCCGGCCCGATGCCCGAGAGCTGCAGGATCTGCGGCGAGTTGACCGCGCCGGCCGCCAGGATCACCTCGCGCCGGGCCGTGGCCTGCTTCTGCGTGCCGTTCTGCAGATAGGCAACGCCGCTGGCGCGTCTGCCTGCCAGCACCAGTCCGGTGACCAGCGCCTCGGTCTCGACCCTGAGGTTGCTCCGCGAACGGGCGGGATCGAGGAAGGCGCGCGCCGCCGACATGCGCCGGCCGTCCTTCATGGTGAACTGGAAGTAGCCGACACCCTCCTGCTGCGCGCCGTTGAAATCGGCATTGAAGGGCAGCCCGGCCTGCACGCCCGCCTCGATGTAGGGCTTGCAGTAGCGCGCGATGCGCGCCGAGACGTCGGCGACATGCAGCGGACCGCCGACGCCGCGCCAGGCATCCTCGCCGGCCTGGGTGTCCTCCATGGCGCGGAACACCGGCAGCACGTCGTCCCAGCCCCAGCCGGGATTGCCCGCTTCCTTCCAGTCCTCGTAGTCCCGGGCGTGGCCGCGGATGTAGACCATGGCGTTGATCGAACTGGAGCCGCCGATCACCCTGCCGCGCGGCCAGTAGTCGGCCCGTCCGCCCAGGCCCGCATCGACCTCGGTGTCGTAGGCCCAGTTGACCGAACGGTCGTAGAAGGTCTTGCCGTAGCCCAGCGGCGTCTGGATCCAGAAGCGCCGGTCGCTGCCGCCGGCCTCCAGCAGCAGCACGCTGTGGCGCCCGCCCGCGCTCAGCCCCTCGGCCAGCACGCAGCCGGCCGATCCCGCGCCCACGATGATGTAGTCGAATTCCAAGACGGCCCCCGCGTCAGCTTGGCGGCCAAGGTCCGCCGCCCGTCATCGAAAATCAATCGTGGTGTGCGCAGGTCAGGACGGGGCGCGTAAATTGCTCCCCCTCTCCCCTTGTGGGAGAGGGTTGCGCATCCTTGGCACGGCCATGGGCCGTGCCAAGGCGAAGCTGGGTGAGGGGTCGGCAACCGCCAGCCAGATGCATCGGATCATGTCCGCGCTACCGCGCGTAAGACCCCTCACCCTACCCTCTCCCACAGGGGGAGAGGGGAAGGAGATTCAATCCTGTCTCCCGATCGTTGCGCCCGGCCCCGGCCTCAACCCTGGCAGGGGATGATGTCGAAGGGGATGCGCTTGTTGTCGACCAGGTTGCGGGCGCCGTTCTTCTCGATGACGAAGGTGTCGATCAGGCCGGTGTTCCACAGCGTCTCGAAGTTGCCGACGAAGCCCTCCTGCCAGACGACGCTGTCGTCGGGGTCCTCGTCGTAGCTGAAGTTGAACTCGTCGACCCAGTCGGGCGGCAGGGCGATGCCCAGTTCGTAGCCGATGCACCAGCCGTCGGTGCCGGTGAAGCCAACGTCCTTGTAGTAGCGGCGCAGCTCGGCGTTGACCTCGCGCACCGGGCGCCCGGCGCGCGCCTCCTTCTGGAAGACGTCGTAGGAGCCTGCCGAGCGCTTGTAGAGATCGCGCACCTTCGCCGGCGGCTCGCCGGTCCAGAAGCCGCGCAGGATGTTGCCGTGGTAGCGGAACCAGACACCCGAACAGTCGATCTTGATGTGTTCGTTCGCCTGGATCTTCCTGCGCCGCGGGAACTGGTGGCCGCCGATCGTGGTGTTGCCCGACTGGATCATGATCGGGATCGCCGAAAGCTCGCCGCCGGCGTGGTGCATGGCGTGGGTCATCTCGGCCTCGACGTCGAGTTCGGTGACGCCCGGCCGGATCTCCTTCTGCGCGGCCTCGTGGGCGAGCTCGCAGATGCGCGTGGCCTGCTCGATGTAGGCGATCTCGGCGGGCGATTTCACGCCGCGCGCGGTGCGCAGGATCATGCTGGCGTCGACGACCTCGGCGCCGGCCTCGCGGAAGGCCTTCTCGATCGTCTCCTGAACCCAGCGGTTGGGCTGGAAGCTGCGGAACTCCATGCCGACGCGGGTGCCGGGCTTCAGCAGGCCGGAAGCCTGGAGCTGCTTGACGATGAACGGCGGCTGGCCCTCGGGCGAGCGGTCGTCGAAGAAGCGGATGTCGCGCGCCACCGAGGTCTTGTAGAGCAGCGGATCCTCGCCGATGGCATCGAAATGGATCGGCTCGTCCCAGTTCAGAGCCAGCGCGGTGCCCAGGCAGGCGCCCCAGTTCGAGGGCGCCTGGGTGCGGTACCAGGCGGCGTAGTAGCCGTGCAGCCAGCACATGTGGGCCGGCGCGGTGGCATAGAGGATGTCGACGCCCTGAGCCTCCATCATCGCCTTGGCCTTCTTCCAGCGCGCCTCGTATTCGCTCCGGGGGAAGGCGAGCTCGACCGGCTCGGCCTTCGAGCGGTCGAAGGTGGTGGAGACGCGCGGTGCGGCCATGGCAGGGATCCTCTTGTTATGTCGAATGACAGGTGTGCCTGAAAGGACCACAGGCCGCGGGGCCGGGCAAGCGGCAATCGACGCGCCGGCCGCCTTGACAGCCCGCGCCCGAATTCGTCTGTTGCCGGCACAGCACGGGAGAGCGACATGAGCGACTGGTGGGCAAGGACGGCCGTGGAGATCGCCGCGGCAATCGCGGCCGGGAAGGTGACCGCCGAGGAGGTCATGGCGAGCCACCTCGCCCGCGTCGATGCCGTCAACGGCAAGCTCAACGCCATCACGGTGCGTTTGGACGAGGAGGCCATGGCCGACGCGCGGGCCGCCGACAGGGCGCAGGGCGAAGGCAGGCCGCTGGGGCCGCTGCACGGCGTGCCGGTGACGATCAAAGAAAACGTCGACCAGAAGGGTTTCGCCACGACCAACGGCGTCGAGGCTTTTAAGGACGTGGTCGCGCCCGAGGACTCCCCCGTCGTCGCCAACCTGAGGAAGGCCGGCGCCATCCCCATGGGGCGGACCAACACCCCGGAATTCTCCCTGCGCTACTTCACCGACAACGTGCTGCGCGGCGCGACGCTCAACCCCTGGGATGCCGGCCTGACGCCGGGCGGCAGTTCGGGCGGTGCGGGTGTCGCGGTGGCGGTGGGCATGGGCGCCATCGGTCACGGCAACGACCTGGGCGGATCGATCCGTTATCCCGCCTATGCCAACGGCATCGTCGGCATCCGCCCGAGTTTCGGGCGCGTGCCCGCCTACAACCCGACCCAGGCCGAGGAGCGGCCGCCGACGATCCAGCTGATGAGCGTGCAGGGGCCGCACTGCCGCACCGTCGCCGACACCCGCGTCGCGCTGGAAGCCATGGCGGCGCGCGACCCGCGCGATCCCTGGTGGGTGCCCGCCCCGATCGAGGCCGCCGCCCTGCACCGCCCGCCGCGCGCGGCGATCTGCGTCGATCCCGGCGGCCTGGGC